>JBEGVV010000192.1:0-54488 GCA_041178225.1 Pseudomonadota bacterium
ATCCCGGGCCATGACGGGCTCCTCGTGGAGATCGGGCCAGGCCAACCTTGAGCAAGAAATTGGATATCAATCGTTCTGTATTCGTCTGCCTGAAAACAGGTCTTAGTATTTTCGATAATACTTATTATACGAACTAAGGATGTCGCAGGAAGAGCGCCCCATAGACCGCCTCCTCGCCGTGATGGCAAGGCTCCGCGACCCGCGCGATGGATGCCCGTGGGACGTCGCGCAGGACTTCGCGACCATCGCGCCCTACACGGTCGAGGAAGCCTACGAGGTCGCGGACGCGATCGCGCGCGGCGACATGGGCGACCTGCGCGAGGAACTCGGCGACCTGCTGTTCCAGGTGGTCTTCCATGCCCGCATGGCCGAGGAACGTGGCGCCTTCGCCTTCGACGACGTCGCGCGCGGCCTGGTCGACAAGATGGTCGCCCGCCATCCGCATGTCTTCGCCGGCGCCGAGCGCCACGGCGCCGATCAGCAGGTCGGTGCCTGGGAACGCCTGAAGGCCGAGGAACGCGCCAGGAAGGCCGCCTCGCGGCCAGATGTCCCGGCCAGCGCCCTCGACGACGTCCCGCTTGGCTTCCCTGCCCTGACCCGCGCCCAGAAGATCCAGAAGCGCGCGGGCCAGGTCGGCTTCGACTGGCGCGACGCCGCGCCGGCCATGGACAAGGTCGCCGAGGAGACGCGCGAGGTCGCCGAAGCCCTGGCCGAGCCGGGACGCGCCCGCGTCGCCGAGGAGATCGGCGACCTGCTCTTCGCGGTCGTCAACGTGGCAAGGCTCTCGGGCATCGACGCCGAGACCGCGCTGCGCGACGCGACCACGAAGTTCGAGCGCCGCTTTCGCCAGATGGAACGGATGCTCGCCGACGCCGGGACGTCCCCGCGGGCATCGAGCCTGGCCGAAATGGACGCGGCCTGGGAGCGCGTGAAGCGCGAGGAGCGCGGCGAAGGACCGTGAGTTCCCGCCGCGCCCCGTGCGTCACGCGGCAGCCAGGCTCGTCTCGACCAGCCGCGCCCAGTAGCTCGCGCCGATCGGCAGGATCGCGTCGTTGAAGTCGTAGCGCGCGTTGTGGAGCATGCGCCCGCCCTCGCCGCCGCCATTGCCGATCATGATGTAGGCGCCGGGCTTGTTCTCGAGCATGAAGGCGAAGTCCTCGGAGCCCATGACCGGCTCGACGCCGGTCTCGACGCGCCCGGGATCCCCGGTGATCTCCGCCGCGGTCGCGGCGGCGCGCCGCACGGCCTCCTCGTCGTTGACCAGCGGGGGATAGCGGCGCTCGTAGCGCACGCGCGCCGTGGCGCCCATCGACGTGGCGATCCCGGTGGCGATCTCGCCGATCCGCCGCTCCATCATGTCGCGGACCTCGCGCCGGAAGCAGCGCGTGGTCCCGCGCAGGACCACGGTCTCCGGGATCACGTTCCAGGTGTCGCCGCCATGGATCTGCGTGACGGAGACCACCGCGGCGTCGATCGGCCGCGCGTTGCGGCTGACGATGGTCTGCAGGCCGATCACGACCTGCGCGCCGACGACGACCGGATCGATCGACTGGTGGGGCATGGCGCCATGGCTGCCGCGCCCCTCGATCTCGATCTCGAAGACGTCGTAGGACGCCATCATCGGGCCGGGGCGGATGGCGAAGTTCCCGGTCGCCATGCCTGGCCAGTTGTGCATGCCGTAGATGGCGTCGCAGGGGAACTTGTCGAACAGCCCCTGCTCCACCATCACGCGCCCGCCGCCCTCGTTCTCCTCGGCCGGCTGGAAGACGAAATGCACCGTGCCGTCGAAGCGCTTCGTCTCCGCGAGGTACCTGGCCGCGCCGAGCAGCATGGCGGTGTGGCCGTCATGCCCGCAGGCATGCATCTTCCCCGGCACGCAGGAGGCGTGCGGCACGGCGTTCTTCTCCTGGATGTGCAGCGCGTCGATGTCGGCGCGCAGCGCGATGGCGCGGCCGCCCTTGCCGGCGCGCAGCGTGCCCACCACGCCCGTCCCCGCGAGGCCGCGATGCACCTCGATGCCGAAGCCCTCGAGCTGCCGCGCCACCATCTCGGCGGTGCGATGCTCCTCGAAGGCGGTCTCCGGGTTGCGGTGGATGTCGTGCCGCCACGAGATCATGTCCTCGTGGAAGGCGGCGATGCGGTTGATGACGGGCATGGAGGGGGCTCCTCGCGTCAGTCCTTGGCGAGCAGGTTGTAGAGGCTCGACGTGTCCCAGCGCCCGCCGCCGCGCGCCTGGACCTGCGCGTAGAACTGGTCGACGAGCGCGGTGACCGGCAGGCGCGCCTTGTTGCGGTTCGCCTCGGCGAGGCAGATGCCAAGGTCCTTGCGCATCCAGTCGACGGCGAAGCCGAAGTCGAACTTGTCCGCGACCATGGTCTTCGCGCGGTTGTTCATCTGCCACGAACCGGCCGCGCCGGCGGTGATGACCGACAGGACCTTCTCGGCGTCGAGCCCCGCGCGCATGGCGAAGTTCATGCCTTCCGACAGGCCCTGGACGAGGCCCGCGATGCAGATCTGGTTGACCATCTTGGTCAGCTGGCCGGCGCCCGCGGGGCCGATCAGCGTGATCGCCTTCGCGTAGGTCTTGAGCACGGGCTCGGCGCGCGCGTAGGTCGCCTCGTCGCCGCCGCACATGATGCCGAGCTGCGCGTTCTCGGCACCGCTCTGGCCGCCGGAGACCGGGGCATCGATGAAGCCGAGACCGCGCCGGCGCGCCTCGGCGTCGAGCTCGCGAGCGATCTCGGCCGACGCCGTCGTGTGGTCGACGAAGATCGCGCCCTTGCCCATGGTCGCGAAGGCGCCCGCGTCGCCCATGACGACGGAGCGCAGGTCGTTGTCGTTGCCGACGCAGGCAAGCACGAGGTCCTGGCCGCGCGCCGCCTCGGCCGGCGTCGCCGCCGCCCTGCCCTTGTGCTTCGCGGCCCAGGCCTCGGCCTTCGCGGCCGTGCGGTTGTAGACCGTGACCTCGTGGCCGGCCTTGGCCAGGTGCCCTGCCATCGGGAAACCCATCACGCCCAGGCCCAGAAACGCGATCTTCGCCATGTCGTCCTTCCTTCCCTCGTTTCGTGCGTCCTTCCGGGACGCGTCACTCCAGCGGCGCCGCCAGCGTCACCATGTCCCTGCCCCGCGCCGGCCGCGGCGAGGGCATGAGGATGGTGCAGCGGTCGAACGGCGCCGCGAAAACCATGTCCCCGTCTAGCACGAGGGGTTCGCCCTCGGACACTTCCTCGAAGGGCGCGAAGGCCCGCGCGAACCGGGCGTCGTCGCGCGAGGGTCGATAGACCTGCCGGATCTCGTAGCGCGAAGGCGGATCGCGCGGCGCGGGCGGCGGCAGCTCCCCGGCCGGCAGGATGCCGTGATGGGCAAGGAAGCGCAGCGCCACCTCGTGGGCGAGCCGCCCGGCGGCGCTGGACAGGTGCGTGCCGCACTCGACCGCGATGCAGGTCGCCCTGGCGCCCGGATCGGCGAAGCGGCCGCGCTCGGCCATGGTGAGGCCGGAATACTGGCTGCCGCGCATGTAGACCTGCGTCGGCGGGATCCCGATCGCGTCGGCGAGGGCACGGTTGCGCGCCAGGCCAGGCCCCACGAAGAAGGGGCGCTCGCAGAAGGTCGTGGAATGGATGTCGAGCAGCGCGTCGAGGCCCTCGACGAAGGGCAGCAGCTGGCGGACGCGCCGCGCCTCGACGCTGTCGCTGTCTCCACGCACGACATCGTCGCCCCAGGCGCGGTTCATGTCGCGGTCGACGAAGCGGTGGAGCGTCTGGTTCGCGGGATCGTCGGCGCGCAGCCTCTCGTAGGCGGCCACGTTGCCGAGCCAGAGCACGAGGCTGCCGCGCTCGGGCCTGATCCCGGCATCGAGCAGCGCCGTCACCGCGGTCATGCCGCAGACCTCGTTCCCGTGCGTCAGGCCGGCGACGCCGACCGCCGGGCCCGCCTTGCCGCTGTCGAAGCGGAAGACGTAGTCGGTGCCCGTGTTGCCACGGCGATATGCCGAGATGTCGCGCGGCACCACCTCGGGCGGCGGGAGGGCCATGGGCGTCGCATGGCCCGCGCCGGCCATGTCAGCCGCCCGCCTCGGCGTCGAGTTGCGCGCGCCGCTGCTCGAAGCGCGCGAGGTCCGCGGGCGCCATGCGCACCTTGAGGTGGATGCGCTCGGGTCCGTCCGTCCGCTCGAGCACCTCGCCATGGCGGTAGAGCCACGCCAGCGTCGCGCCATCCTCGGGCGCGATGTCGATCTCGCTCGTCGCGCGGGACGAGGCGAGCCGCGCCTCTATCGACGCGAGCAGCGCCGGCACGCCCTCGCCCGTGTGCGCCGAGAGCGGGAGGAGCGCCGGATCGCGCGCGGCCTGGTTGAGCACGACCTCGCGCGCCTCGGGCGCGAGCAGGTCCACCTTGTTGAGGACCTCGATCACCAGCCCGTCGTCGACGAGCCGGGACAGGCCAAGGTCGCGCAGGACCCGGTTGACGTCCTCTCGCTGGGCCTCGGTATCGGGGTTCGCGACGTCGCGCACGTGCAGCACGATGTCGGCGCCCACGACCTCCTCGAGCGTGGCGCGGAAGGCCGCGACGAGGTCGAGCGGGATGTCGGAGATGAAGCCCACGGTGTCGGAGAGGATGATCTTCTGGCCCGCCGGGAGCTGCAGCGCGCGCATGGTCGGGTCGAGCGTCGCGAAGAGCATGTCGGCGGCGAACACCCCGGCGCCCACGAGGCGGTTGAACAGCGTCGACTTGCCGGCGTTGGTGTAGCCGACCAGGCTGACCACCGGGTAGGGCACGCGGCTGCGGGCGCGGCGATGCAGGCCGCGCGTGCGCTTCACGTCCTCGATCTGGACCTTCAGCCGCTCGATCTTGTCCGCGATGATCCGCTTGTCGGCCTCGAGCTGGGTCTCGCCCGGGCCGGCGAGGAAGCCGCGTCCGCCGCGCTGGCGCTCGAGATGGGTCCATGTGCGCACGAGGCGCCCGCGCTGGTAGGTCAGCTGCGCCAGCTCGACCTGCAGCCTGCCCTCGGCCGTGCGCGCCCGCGCGCCGAAGATCTCCAGGATCAGGCCCGTGCGGTCGACGACCTTGCACTGCCAGGCCTTCTCGAGGTTGCGCTGCTGGATCGGCGAGAGCGACCTGTCGACGACGGCGAGCGCGATCTTCTCCGCGGCGACGAAGCCCTTCAGCCGCTCGACCGTCCCCTCGCCCACCAGGGTCGATGGCCGCCAGCCCTGCAGGGGAATGGCCTCCGCGAGCACGACGTCGAGCTCGATGGCCCGCGCGAGGCCGGCGGCCTCCTCGACCCTGCCGGCGATCTCCGTGTCGGGCAGCCGGCCGGACTTCAGGTAGGGATGCAGGACGATCGCGCGGACCGGTGCCGCGCGCGTCTCGGACGGGCCGCGCCCGGGCTCAGCCATGGCGACGTGCCGCCCGGCTCATCCCTCTCCCGCTTCCTTGTCGCCCTCGAAGAGCTGGACCGGCGCGGCGGGCATGACGGTGGAGATGGCGTGCTTGTAGACGAGCTGCGAGTGGCCGTCCCGGCGGAGCAGGACGGAGAAGTTGTCGAACCAGGTGACGATGCCCTGGAGCTTCACGCCGTTGACGAGGAAGATCGTCACCGGGGTCTTGTTCTTGCGGATGTAGTTCAGGAACACGTCCTGGACGTTCTGGGTCTTGTCGGTGCTCATGGCGGAGCCCTGCCTCGTTCGCTGTTTGGGGCCTGGCCCGAAGGACCGGCCCGGGTTGGTCGCCGTGGTCGTCGCCGCCGGAAATCGGCGGTCCCTCCGCGGACCACGCCAATGTAGCCGTTCGGCGGACGGATTTCAGGACCCCGACCCAGCACTCAGGCGCGTGCCATGTATGCAATATAGCTCTGGCGCAGCTTGCGGCAGATCGTCCCTGGCTTGCCGTTCGCGATCACGGCGTCGTCGATCTGGGTCACGGGCATGGCGTACGAGGTCGTCGAGGTCACGAAGGCCTCGCGCGCCTGCCGCGCCTCCTCGAGCGTGAAGGGTCGCTCCTCGACCTCGACGCCCTCCTCGCGCGCGATGTCCATCAGCGTCTGGCGCGTGATCCCGCCGAGGATCTCGCTCGAGAGCGCGCGCGTCACCAGCTTGCCGTCCCTCGTCACGATCCATGCGTTGGAGGAACTGCCCTCCGTGACGACGCCGTCCGCGGTGACGAAGATCGCCTCGTAGGCGCCGCCCTCGCGCGCGGCCTGCTTGGCGAGCACGTTCGGCAGCAGGGAGATGGACTTGATGTCGCAGCGCTCCCAGCGGATCTCCGGAACGGTCACCGCCTTGACCCCGTCCTCCTCGTACTTCGCGGGATGGGGCCTGGTGGACTTCGCGGTCATGACGACCTGCGTGCGCACGCGGGCCGGGAAGGCGTGGTCGCGGGGCGCGACGCCACGCGTCATCTGCACGTAGATGATGCCGTCGCGCACGCGGTTGCGGCGGACGACCTCCTCCATGGCGACCACCAGCGCGGCGCGCGTCGTCGGCATCGCGATGCGCAACTCGCGCAGCGAGCGCTCGAGCCGGTCCAGGTGCGGCTCGAGGTCGACGAAGCGACCATGGCTGACCGCCACGACCTCGTAGATGCCGTCGGCGAACTGGTAGCCGCGGTCCTCGACATGGACCCTCGCCTCGCGATGCGGGACGTAGCGGCCGTTGACATAGGCGATGCGGGACATGCGCTGATCCTCAGAAGTAGTCGATGCGGACTGCGAACAGGCGCTCGACCGACTTCACGGCCTCGCGCAGCGCGAAGAGGACGACGCTGTCGCCCGGCCTGACCTGCGTGTCGGCGCGGGGCACGATCACCCGGTCGCCGCGCACGACCGCCCCGACCACGATCCCGTCGGGCAGGCGAGCCTGGCCGAGCGGCTTCTTGACCAGCGCGGAGGTGTCGAGCGCCTCCGCCTCGACGATCTCCCCGAGCCCGCCGCGCAACGCGTGGACGCCGCGGATCCGCCCTCGCCGCACGTGCTGCAGGATGGTCGAGACCGTGATCTCGTTCGGCGACACCACCGTGTCGATCCCGAGCGAGGGCGCGAGCCCGGCGAAGCTGCGGCTGTTCACCAGCGTGACGCAGCGGCCGGCGCCGCCGCGCTTGGCCAGCAGCGATCCGAGGACGTTCGTCTGGTCGTCGTTCGTGACCGCCACCACGGCCTCGCATGACGCGATGCCGGCCTCCTCGAAGAGGTCCGGGTCGAGGGCGTCGCCATGAAGGACGGTCGCGCGCGCCACGGAGTCGGCGACGACCTCGGCGCGGGCCTTCTCGGACTCGATGATCTTGATGTTCATGCCATCGGCCTCGCGCTCGAGCTGCTGCACGAGCGCCAGGCCGACATTGCCGCCGCCCAGCACGAGGATCCTGCGATGCGCGGTCTCCTCGTGGCCGAAGGCCGCCAGCGCGCGCGCCACGTGGCGCGTGTCGACGACGAAGTAGACGTCGTCGCCCGCGCGCATGTGGTCGTCCGGGTCCGGGATGAAGCTCCGCCCGTCCCTGACGACCGCGACCACCTCGATCGCCAGCTCGGGGAAGAGCGATGTCAGCTGGCGCAGCGGCGTGTTCAGCACCGGGCAATCCGGCTGGCAGCGCACGCCGACCAGCCTGACGCGGTCGCGCACGAGCGGGATCATGTCGAAGGCGCCGGGGACGAGGATGCGCCGCGCGACCGAGCGGGCGACCTCCATCTCCGGCGAGATGACGACGTCGATGGCGACGTTGGCGCTCGAGAAGAGGTCGGCGTAGACCGGCTGGAGGTAGTTCTGCGCCCTGATGCGCGCGATGCGCTTGGGGACCGAGAACATGGCCTGCGCGACCTCGCAGGCGACGATGTTCACCTCGTCGCTCGCGGTCGCCGCGATCAGGAGGTCCGCGTTGCGCGCGCCCGCGCGCTCGAGCACGTCGGGATGCGAGGCGTAGCCAAGCATGGCGTTGACGTCGGTCGAGGCGCGCAAGCGCTCGACCAGCGCGGCGTCGCGGTCGATGACCGTCACCTCGTTGCCTTCGCGCGCCAGCACGCGCGCGATGTGCCGGCCCACGCGTCCGGCGCCGCAGATCAGGATCTGCATCGGTAAGCCACGTCCTTCCTCAGGAGTCCAGCTGCGCCGGCCGGTCGCTGCCGTGCACGCCGAGGGTCTTGAGCTTGCGGTGCAGGGCGGAGCGCTCCATGCCCACGAAGCTCGCGGTGCGCGAGATGTTGCCTCCGAAGCGCGTGACCTGCGCGAGCAGGTACTGGCGCTCGAACAGCTCGCGCGCCTCGCGCAGAGGCAGCGCCATGATCTCGGCCGAATGCTCGCCGCGCAAGGCGACGGGCATGATGGCGCCGATCTCCGGCGGCAGCATGTCCGAGCGGATCGGGCTGGCGGCGTCGCCCGGCGCCATGATCTGGAGCCACTCGACGACGTTGCGCAGCTGGCGCACGTTGCCAGGCCAGTCATAGGCCTGGAGGGCAGCGATGGCGTCCTCGCCGAGCGGCCGCGGCTCCATCGCCCCGCCAGCGCCACGGGCCATGAAGTGCCGCGCCAGCTCCAGGATGTCCTCGCGCCTGTCGCGCAGCGGCGGCACGCGGATCTGCACGACGTTCAGCCTGTAGAGGAGATCCTCGCGGAACCGGGCGGCGGCGATCTCTGCCTGCAGCTCGCGGCTCGTGGTCGACATGACGCGCACGTCGACGGACACCCGCGAGCGGCCGCCGACGCGCTCGAAGGTCATCTCCTGCAGGGCGCGCACGATCTTGCCCTGCGTCTCGAGCGGCATGTCGGCCACCTCGTCGAGGAGCAGCGTCCCGCCATGGGCCTGCTCGAAGAGGCCGGGTCGCGGTGGCGCGCCATCCTCGCCTTCCTGGCCGAACAGCTCGACCTCGACCCGCTCGGGCCGCATGCTCGCGCAGTTCATGACCACGAAGGGGCCCTGGGCCCTGCGCGAGCGGGCGTGGATCAGGCGCGCGACCGCCTCCTTGCCGACCCCGGCGGGCCCGGTCACCAGCACGCGGCTGTTGGTCGGCGCGACGCGCTCGATCGCGTTTCGCATCGTGCCGACCGAAGCAGACGCCCCGATGAGCTCGGCCGGGTCGCCGACGCGCGAGCGCAGCTCCTCGTTCTCGCGGCGCAGCCGGGCCGCCTCGATCGCGCGCTCGGCGACCAGGAGCAGCCGGTCCGACTTGAAGGGCTTCTCGATGAAGTCGTAGGCGCCGCGCTTGATGGCGCCGACCGCGGTCTCGATGTTGCCATGGCCGCTGATGATCACGACGGGGACGTGCGGATGCTCCTGCACCAGGACGTCGAGCAGCTGCAGCCCGTCCATCGAGCTGCCCTGCAGCCAGACGTCCAGGATGCAGAGGCTCGGCCTGCGCTCCCGCATAGCCTCCAGCGCGCGCGCCGCGTCCCCCACGCCGCGCGTGGCGTAGCCCTCGTCCTCGAGTATGCCGCCGATCAGGAGGCGGATGTCCGCCTCGTCGTCGACGATCAGAACGTCATGCGCCATGCGTCGCCTTCGCCTGGGCGGCCGGGGCCGCCATCCCGAATTCGAGTGTCACGCGCGCGCCGCCGCCCGG
Organism: Pseudomonadota bacterium; assembly: GCA_041178225.1. Lineage (GTDB taxonomy): Bacteria > Pseudomonadota > Alphaproteobacteria > CACIAM-22H2 > CACIAM-22H2 > CAIOSQ01. Next base: position 9,545 of record JBEGVV010000192.1, read on the forward strand.
GTCGTCCTCGAGGCGAAGCACGCCTCCATGGTCTTCCATGATCTTCTTGACGATCGCAAGCCCCAGCCCCGTGCCCTTCGCGCGGGTGGTGACATAGGGCTCCGTCAGCCGCTCGCGGTCCTCGCGCGGCAGGCCCCGCCCGTTGTCGCGGACGCTGACGGCCGCGCGTTCGCCGTCGAGCAGGGCCACGGCGACGCGCCCCGGAGGCAAGGACGCGCCATCCGCGGGCGCGTCCCGCCCGGCGATCGCGTCGAGCGCGTTCTGCAGCAGGTTGGTGATCGCCTGTCGCACCTGCCGCGCGTCGAGCACGACGCGCACCGGCGCCACGGGAAGCGCGACCTCGAACTCGACCTCCGGATGGGCCTGGCGCTGGAGGAACACGGTCTGGCGCACGAGCTCCGAGAGGTCTTCCTCGCGCATCACCGGCGCGGGCATGCGCGCGAAGGAGGAGAACTCGTCGACCATCCTCCCGATGTCGCCGACCTGGCGCACGATGGTCTCCGTGCAGATCCTGAACGTCTCGGGATCGGAGCGGATCTCGCCCAGGTACTTGCGCTTCAGCCGCTCGGCCGAGAGCTGGATCGGCGTCAGCGGGTTCTTGATCTCGTGCGCGATGCGGCGCGCGACATCGGCCCAGGCTGCCTGGCGCTGCGCCGTCTGCAGCGCGGTTATGTCGTCGAAGGTGACCACGAACCCCTCGTCGCCACCCTCCATCCTCTCGGTCCCGACGCCGACGAGCAGGATCCGCCGCCTCCCGTCGCGCGACACGGTGACCTCCACGCGCTCGCCGCGCCCGCTGCCCGCGCGCGCAGCCGCGACGGCGTCCGCGAACTCCGGCACCGCCTCGTCCAGCGGCGTGCCCACCAGGCGGTCGAGGTCGGTCGACAGCATCACCGAGGCGGACCGGTTCGGCAGGTTGATCCGCCCCATCGAATCGAGGCCGATCACGCCCGCCGACACGCCGGCGAGCACGGTCTCGGTGAAGCGGCGGCGATCGTCGAGCTGCCTGTTGGCCTCGACGAGTTCGCGGCGCTGCGCCTCGATCTGGTTGGTCATGCGATTGAAGGCGCGGCTCAGGGTCCCGAGCTCGTCGTCCGCTCTTCCCTCGGCGACGCGCGCCGAGAGGTCGCCCGAGCGCACGCGCTCGGAAGCGGCGATGAGGCTGCCGATCGGCTCGATGAGGCGGTTGGCGAACACGAGGCCGACCCAGATCGCGGCCAGCAGCAGGAGCATGGCGACGAGGATGAAGAGCATCGCGAAGGTCACCTGGATGCCCGATCGCTGGCCCTCGAGGTTCTCGTAGGCGGCGACCGCGACGCGCGTTCGCTCGACATGCCCCACCACCTGAGGGTCGACGAGCCGCCCGACGAGCATGTAGAGGTCGCCGAGGTCCTCCAGCCGGACGAGGACGCGCACCCGGTCGTCGACATGCAACGGCCCCATGGTCGCCTCCGGGTCGAGCAGGACCACGTCGCCCGCGTCCGCGCGCATCAGCGCCCAGTTCGGTATCACGTCCAGCGCGAGGGACATGGTCAGCCCGGAGAAGGCGATCACCCGTCCCCCGCCCTCGAAGATCACCGCCTCGTTGAGGGAACGCAGGGCCGCCTGCGCGCTGAGGACCTGGGACATCGCGCGCTGGTTCAGGCGGAGGAGCTGCCCCTCGCGGGAGATGTCCGCGGCCATCGCGATCGCGTCGCCGCGGATGGCGTTGCGATGCTCGCTCAGGTAGGCCTCGGCCACGGCGAGCGACTCGCTCAGCGCCGAGCGCACGCGGTCGCTGAACCAGGCCTGCAGGCCAAGGTCGAAGAATATGACGGAGAAGCCCGCCACCACGATGGCTGGCAGCACGGCCAGCGAGGAGAACAGCACGACGAGCCGGACATGGAGCTTCGCGCCCGCGGAGCCGCGCCGGCGCTGGGCCCAGATCTGGACGATGCGCCGCGCCACGACCGTCGCCAGCGCGAGCAGCAGGACGAGGTCGAGGTAGAGCAGCAGGAGGATGGCGCCGGGATTCTGGGAGACCTGCCCCGTCGTCAGCTGGACATAGGTCGCGAGCCCGGAGCCCGTCGCCGCGATCGCCAGCGCGACGGCGAGGCGCGCCGCGACGCGGCCGCGCAGGAAGCGCGACAGCCGCGCCGCCGGCGAGGCGGAAGGGCCGGAGGCCACGGCGGCGCGCTCCGGCTGCGTTGCTCCAGGGATCTCGGACACGTGGCGATGATACCCCCGCCGCGGCGCCGGCGCATCCGCCGCCCGCGGGCTCAGCCGAGGCCGCGCATCACCTGGATGTCGAGGTCGCGGATCTTCTTGCGGAGCGTGTTCCGGTTGATGCCAAGGACATGCGCGGCCTTGATCTGGTTGCCGCGGGTCGCCGCGAGGGTCAGCAGGATGAGGGGGCGCTCGACCTCGCGCAGGATCCGGTCGTGCAGCCCGGAGGCCGGCAGCCCGGTCTGGTGGGCGTCGAAATAGGCCTTGAGGTGGCGCTCGACGGCGGTCGAGAGGGACTCGTCCGCCGCGACGGGATCGGCCGGCTGGGCCGCGTGGGGCTGGGCCGCCTCGGCGAGTTCCCCGGAGATGACATCGATACCGATCGTCTCCTGCGAATAGAGCGCCGCGAGCCTGCGCACGAGGTTCTCGAGTTCGCGGACGTTTCCGGGCCAGCGATGCTGCCGGAGGCGCTCGAGCGCGCCCGCGTCGAGCGCCTTGGCGGGAAGCCCCTCGGCCGCGCATTGCGTCAGGAAGTGCTTCGCGAGCTCGGGGATGTCCTCGGTGCGCTCGCGCAGCGGCGGCAGGCGGATCGGCACCACGTTGAGGCGGTAGAAGAGGTCCTCCCGGAACAGGCCCTGGCGCACGAGCTGGCGCAGGTCGCGATGCGTGGCGGCGACGATGCGGACGTCGGCGCGCAACCGCTGCCGCCCGCCGATCGTGGTGTATTCCCCCTCCTGGAGGACGCGCAGGAGCCGGGTCTGCGCCTCGAGCGGCATGTCGCCGATCTCGTCGAGGAAGAGCGTGCCGCCCTGTGCCTGCTCGAAGCGGCCGGCATGGCGCTGGTTCGCGCCGGTGAAGGCGCCCTTCTCGTGGCCGAAGAGCTCGCTCTCGATCAGCTCGCGCGGGATCGCCGCCATGTTGAGCGCGATGAAAGGCCCGGAGCGCCGCTTGCCGTAGTCGTGCAGCGCCCGCGCGACCAGTTCCTTGCCCGTGCCCGACTCGCCCGTGATCATCACCGTGAGGTCGGTTCCCATCAGGCGCGCCAGGACCCGGTAGATCTCCTGCATCGCCGGCGAGCGGCCGATCAGGGGCAGCTTCTCCTGGCCCTCGTCGCCCTGGCCGGGGGCCACCGCGCTCTCGCGCGGCTGGGTGAGCGCGCGCTGCACCGTCGCGACGAGGTCCTTCAGGTCGAACGGCTTCGGCAGGTACTCGAAGGCGCCGCGCTCGGTGGCCTTCACCGCGGTCAGCAGCGTGTTCTGGGCGCTCATCACGATGACGCGCAGCTCGGGCCTGAGCTTGCGTATGCGCGGGACGAGGTCGAGGCCGTTCTCGTCGGGCATGACCACGTCGGTGATGACGAGGTCGCCCTCGCCGTCCTCCACCCATTTCCAGAGCGTGGCGGCATGCCCCGTCGTGCGGACGTCGTAGCCCAGCCGGGCGAGCGCCTGCGTCAGGACGGTTCGGATGGCCCTGTCGTCATCCGCCACCAGGATGGTGCCGCCGCCTGCACCCATGCGATCCCTACCCTGCCCTCGAAGCCACGGAGGCCCTCGGCTGCGTGTAGATCGGAAGCCGCACCCGGAAGATCGTCCTCCGGGGCTGGCTGTCGAACTCGATCACGCCGCCGTGGTCGCCGATGATCTTGGCTACCAAAGCAAGACCCAGGCCAGTTCCGTTGGTCTTGGTCGTGACGAAGGCGTCGAACAGGTGCGGGCGGAGATCCTCGGGGATCCCTTCGCCATTGTCCTGCACGCTGACCACGAGGGGCAGGCTCATCGGCGTGTCGCTGCCCGGGACGGCGAGCCGGATGCCATGCTGGTAGGCGGTCGCGAGCGTGATCTCGCCGCCATTGGCCGGGCAGGCCTCCGCCGCGTTCTTCACCAGGTTCAGGAAGACCTGGACCAGCTGGTCCCGGTTCCCGAAGACCGGAGGCAGCGACGGATCGTAGCCCTCCACGAAGCGGACCTGGCGCGCGAAGCCGTTCTGGGCGATCAGCCGCACGTGCTCGAGGACCTGGTGGATGTTCACCGGCCCGCGCGCCGGCGGCCTGCTGTCGGAGAAGACCTCCATGCGGTCCACGAGCGCGCAGATGCGATCGGTCTCCTCGGTGATGAGCCGGGTGAGCTCGCGGTCCTCCGCGGGAACCGATTGCTCGAGGAGCTGCGCCGCCCCGCGAATGCCGGAGAGCGGGTTCTTCACCTCGTGCGCCAGCATCGCGGCCATCGCGGTCACGGAGCGGGCGGCGTTGCGATGCACGAGCTGGTGGTCGATCTTGCGCGCGATGGTGCGCTCGTGGATCGACAGCGCGACGCTTCCGTCGCCGTCGCCGAGGGCGGACGCGGTGACGGTGGCGAAGCGCACGCCGATGCGCGGTCCCTCGAGGCTGATACCGTCCTCGGACACCGAGACCCGGCGGTCACGCGCCTGGCGGACGAGCGAGAAGAGCGGGCTGTCGGGCGAGAGATGCGCGCGCAGCGGCGAGCCCGCGAGCACGGGGCTGGACGCCTCGAGGAAGCTCTCCGCCGCGGCGTTGACGAGCACGATGCGATCCTCGGCATCGAGCGCGACGATCGCCACGGGCAGGGCCGAGAGCACGCCCGCGGCATCCACGGGCACGGCCTGGCTCGCGGCGCGCAGCGACCTCGCCGGCTGCATCAGCGCACGCTCACGCGGCGAGCCTGCCAAGCGCGGGATCCCAGGCGCCGCGGATGGCCTCTCGGATCGCGCCAGGATCGGTCATCGTCATCGCGCGGGCGCGGAACTCGGCCGCGCCCGGGAAGCCACGCGCGTACCAGCCGACATGCTTGCGCGCCATGCGGACGCCCGTCTCGGTGCCGTAGTGCAGCAGCATCGCGTCGAAATGCTCGAGCAGCGTGTCGCGCTGCACCTCCGCCGGAGGATCGGGCAGGCGCTCGCCGGTCGCGAGGAAGCGGATGACCTGCGACAGGAACCAGGGCCGGCCGCAGGCGCCACGACCGATCATCACGCCGTCGGCGCCCGATTGCGCGAGCGCCTGCGCGGCGGCGTCGACCGTGGTTATGTCGCCATTGACGACGACCGGGATCCCGACCGCCTCCTTGACGCGCCGCACGAAGGCCCAGTCGGCCTTGCCCTCGTAGAACTGGCAGCGCGTGCGGCCGTGGATGGTCACCATCCGTATGCCGCATTCCTGCGCGATGCGCGCGAGGCGCGGCGCGTTGAGCGAGGAATGATCCCAGCCCATGCGCATCTTGAGGGTCACGGGGATGCCGACGGCCCTGACCGTGGCCTCGAGGATGCGCGCGGCATGGACCTCGTCGCGCATCAGCGACGAGCCCGCGTGGCCATTGACCACCTTCTTCACCGGGCAGCCGAAATTGATGTCGATGAGCGCGGCGCCGCGATCCTCGTTCAGGCGCGCCGCCTCGCCCATGACGGCCGGCTCGCAGCCCGCGAGCTGCACGGCCATCGGGAATTCCTCCGGCTCGCTGCTCGCCATCAGCAGGGACTGCCGCGTCTCGCGCACCATCGCCTGGCTCGCGATCATCTCGGACACGACCATGCCGGCGCCCCAGCGCCGCACCAGGCGCCGGAAAGGCAGGTCGCTGATCCCCGAGAGCGGGGCGAGGATGACTGGGGCCGCGAGCGCGATTGGGCCGATCGAGATGCTCATTTATTGATCAGCTATGCCTTCTGGCTAATCTCTCGCCACTTAAAACAGAAATGACGCATTGCAGCAACCCGGGATTATCCTGCGCCATGGACTCCGGAAGCGGCAGATGACGGCGGAAAGGAAGCGCGATGGCCGCGCGCATGGCGACTTCCCGCCCTTCCACCACCCTGCGATGCTCGTCGCGACGGTGCTGGGCGTTGGCCGCATCCCCGTCGCGAGCGGCACGTTCGGCTCGCTCGCCGCGCTGCCGCTCGGCTGGGCCATCGCGAACTGGGGAGGCCCCATGGCCCTGGTCGCCGCCGCCATCGCGACCTGCCTCGCTGGCGCGCTGGCCGCATCACGAATCGTCGGCCGCGACGGCGACGCCGATCCGGGCTTCATCGTCGTCGACGAGGTCGCCGGCCAGCTTCTCGCCCTCGCCTTCGTGCCGCAGGAATGGTGGGCCTGGGCGATCGCCTTCGCGGCGTTCCGGGCCACCGACATCCTGAAGCCCTTTCCCGCGGGCTGGTGCGACCGCAACATCGGCGGGGGGATCGGCGTGATGGCGGACGACATGGTGGCCGGCGTGCAGGCGGGCGCGGCGACCCTCGCGCTCTGCCACTTCGCGCCCGTCGGGGAGACGCTGCGTGCGCTCGGTGGCTGAACTCGCGCCGCGCGTGCTGGAGGCGTGCCGCCGCCGCAAGGCGATGCTGGCGACGGCGGAAAGTTGCACGGGCGGCATGATCGCCGTTGCGCTCACCGACATCGCCGGCTCGTCGGACGTCGTCGAGCGCGGCTTCGTCGTCTACTCGAACGACGCCAAGCGCGAGATGCTCGGCGTCCCGGCCGAGTTCCTCGCGCGCCACGGCGCCGTCAGCGAGGAGGTCGCGCGCGCGATGGCCGAGGGCGCGGTCGCGAGGTCGCGCGCGGCGATCGCGGTGTCGGTCACCGGCGTGGCCGGGCCCGGCGGCGGAAGCGCGGCAAAGCCGGTCGGGCTGGTGCATATCGCCTGCGCGATGGACGGCAGGTCCACGCGCCATCGCAGGGAGGTCTTCCCTGGCGATCGCGCCGCCATCCGCCAGGCGACTGTCGTCGCGGCGCTCGAACTCGTGCTGCTGGTGCTCGAAGGGGACGACCGGTCGTCCTGACGTGGCAGGCGCTTCCCGCACCTGCCGATGCCCTGCTTGCCGAGAATGGTCGGAGCGAGAGGATTTGAACCTCCGACCCCCAGTCCCCCAGACTGATGCGCTACCAGGCTGCGCTACGCTCCGACCGGCTCGGCTCCCTTGCGGGAAGGCGGCGGACTATACGCAAGCCGCCGCGCGTCTTCAACGCCCGGAGGACTTGAGGAGCAGCAACTCCGAGCGGATCGCCTCCAGCTCGCGAACGAGCTCGTCGAGAGCGCCACGCGCCTCGTCGAGGTCCGACGCGGACGGGCCACCACCCTGCCCGGTCTCGGCGCTCGCCTCCACGACCGCCACCGCGTTTTCATCGTGGCGCACGGGCGCGACGGGGACCGCCGCGACCGAGGGTTCGAGCGCGACGGCGGCCGCCTCCGCGCGCTCGCGCGGCGTGTCGCGCAGGAGCTTCTGCACGCCCTTGATCGTGTATCCCTGCTGGTAGAGAAGGCCGCGGATGCGGCGCAGGAGGTCGACGTCCTCGGGCCGGTAGTAGCGGCGGCCGCCGGCGCGCTTGAGGGGGCGGATCTGCGCGAAGCGCGTCTCCCAGAAGCGCAGCACGTGCTGCGGGACGTCGAGCTGGTCGGCGACCTCGCTGATGGTGCGGAAGGCGGAGGCGGACTTCGAGGGGCGGGAGCGCTCGAATTCCTCGGGCATCCCCATGCCGATGATCGCGGGAGGGGTCTCGCTCACGACCCGGCGCCCGGCTCGATGGCGGCGGGGCGCGCCGCCGACTGGCGCGCCTGGGCGCGGTTGACCTTGTTCTTGAGGACATGCGACGCGCGGAACACCAGCACCTTGCGCGGGAGGATCGGGACCTCCTCGCCGGTCTTCGGGTTGCGACCGACGCGCTTGCCCTTCTGGCGCACGGAGAAGCTGCCGAAGGAGGAGAGCTTGACCGCCTCGCCGCGCTCGAGCGCGGAGACGACCTCGTTCAGCACGTCCTCCACCAGCGCGGCCGAGTCGTTACGCGACAGCCCCACCTCCTGGTAGACGGCCTCTGCGAGATCGGCGCGCGTGACTGTGGGCTGGGACATCGTGTTGCTCTCGGCTGACGTGTCGGGGAGGCTAGCCTCGAGGAAAATGAGCGTCAACGTCGCCGGGCCGTCACCAGCGGATGACGCAGGCGCCCCAGGTCAGCCCACCGCCGATCGCCTCCAGGAGCACCACGTCGCCACGCGCGAACCGCTTCTCGCGCGTGGCTTCCCAGAGCGCCAGCGGGATCGACGCCGCCGACGTGTTGGCGTGGCGGTCGACGGTCACCACGACGCGCTCGGCCGGGAGCCCGAGCTTGCGCGCCATGCCATCGATGATCCTCCGGTTCGCCTGGTGCGGGACGAGCCAGTCGACCTGCGACGGCGCGAGCGCGTTCGCGGCGAGCGCCTCCTCGACGACGGAGGAGAGTTTCTCCACGGCGTGCCGGAAGACCTCGCGCCCATTCATCTTCACGACCCCGGTGCGGCCAGGCGTCGAGGACGGCCCGCCATCGGTGTGGAGCGCCTCGTTGTAGCGGCCATCGGCGTGGAGATGCGTCGACAGTATCCCGCGCGCCCTGCCCTGCCCGTCGCGCGGATCGGCCTCGGCGCGCAGCACGACCGCGCCCGCGCCATCGCCGAAGAGCACGGCCGAGCCGCGGTCGTTCCAGTCGAGGAGCCTGCTGAACGTCTCGGCGCCGATGACGAGGGCCGTGCGCGCCTGGCCAACGCGCAGGAAGTTGTCTGCGATCGCCATGGCATAGACGAAGCCGCTGCACACCGCCTGCACGTCGAAGGCGATGCCCGAGACCATGCCGAGCCCGGCCTGCACGCGCGTGGCGGTCGCCGGGAAGGTCTGGTCCGGCGTGGTCGTCGCGACCACGACGAGGTCGACCTCGGAGGCGTCGATGCCGGCGTCGGCAAGCGCTGCGCGCGAGGCGGCGATCGCGAGGTCGGAGGTGAGTTCCCCCTCCGCCGCGAGGTGGCGCTGCCGGATGCCCGTCCGCTCGACGATCCAGTCGTCGCTCGTCTCCATCGAGGATTCGAGGTCGCGGTTGGTGACCACCTTCGCGGGCAGGTAGCCGCCGCAGCCCATCACGACCGAGCGCGATCCGGCCTGCGCGCTCATTCGCCCGACGCGTCCGAGGCGGCGATCGCGGGGGCCGCGACCACCTTGCCGAGGTCGTCGCGGATGCGGTCGTTGATGCCGTTGGCGATCATGTCCGCGGCGACGCAGATGGCGTTGGCGAAGCCGAGCGCGTCGGTGCCACCATGGCTCTTCACCACCACGCCGTTGAGGCCGAGGAACATCGCGCCGTTGTACCGGCGCGGGTCGAGGCGCTCGCGCACCTTGCCCAGCGCGTTGCGCGCGAAGAGGTAGCCGATCTTGGCGGACAGGGACGAGCGGAAGGCTCCGCGCAGGAACTCGCTGTAGAGGCGCGCCGTTCCCTCGGCGGTCTTGAGCGCGACATTGCCCGTGAACCCGTCCGTCACGACGACGTCGGTGGTCCCTGCGGTGATGTCGTTGCCCTCGACGAAGCCATGGAACTGGGGAGCCAGGGGCCCCGCGCGCAGCGCCGCCGCGGCGGCGCGCACCTCGTCATGGCCTTTCAGGTCCTCGGAGCCGACATTGAGGATCCCGATCGTCGGCTGGGAGACGCCCAGCACGGTCCGGGCGAAGGCATCGCCCATGACCGCGAACTGCACGAGGTTGTCGGCCGTGCAGTCGATGTTGGCGCCGAGGTCGAGCATCACGCTCTCGCCCCGCAGCGTCGGGAAGAAGGACGCGATCGCCGGCCGGTCGATCGTGGCGAGCGTCTTGAGGACGAACTTCGCCATGGCCATAAGGGCGCCGGTGTTCCCTGCCGACACGACGCCGTCGGCCTCACCGGCCCTGACCGCGTCGATCGCGAGGCGCATCGAGGAGGAACGCCCGGCGCGCAACGCCACCGATGGCTTGGCGTCGCCGCTGATCGCGTCCGGCGCATGCCGGATCGCGGATGCGGCTGCCACCGAGGGGCGTGCCGCGAGGAGTGGCGCGAGGCGCGACTCGTCGCCGTAGAACAGGAAGCGCGTGTCGGGGAAGCGCCGAAGCGCGATCTCCGCTCCCTCGACCACCATGTCAGGCGCGCTGTCGCCACCCATGGCGTCCAGCGAGATCAGCTTCCTGGCAGCCACCCGCTACGCGTCCCCTGACCGGGTTGCCGGATGTGCCGGCGTCTGGCCCTGTCAGCTCGCCTTGGCGGCGACGACCTCGCGGCCATCATAGTAGCCGCAGGCGCCGCAGACATGGTGCGGGCGCTTGAGCTCGCCGCAATTCGCGCATTCGACATAGGCCGAGCCCTTGAGCGCCTCGTGCGAACGGCGCATGTCGCGGCGGGACTGGGAAACCTTCTTCTTGGGAACGGCCATGGCACTTCACTCCTCGCCGGAACGGACCGCCTGGCGGCCGGTGGCGACAAACGATGGAACCTGCAATCGAGGTGCGGGCTAAGAGGCGCCTCTTTAGACAGTTTCGGAGCGCCGCTCAAGCCTCCCCTGAACCCTCGCCCCGGCGACGGGCAAGCCGGGAAAGCGTGGCGAAGGCCTTGCGCGCCTGCTCGTTCGCAGGTTGCGGATCCGCTTCCTCCCCCGCCTCGATCCGGTCCGACCAGGCCGCGCTGGGTGCGCGCGGGAAGGGATCGAGGGCGAGGGACAATTGCTGGGCCGCGATCTCCCCCACGTCCAGCTCGCCGCCCTGCGGCAGCGGCTCGGCGTCCTCGGCACCGATGTCGAGTTCCGGCCCGTCGCCTCCATCGGCCGGCACGAACTCGATCTCGAAATCCTCCTCGAGCCGGGCCTCGAAGGGCTCGAGCGAGACCACGCAGAGCTGCGTCACCGCCGCGTCGAGCCGGGCCCTCAGGCGCCACCGGCCCCCCGGCGCCGGGGCAAGGGTCCCGGAACAGGCAAGCCTGCCTATCGACGGCAGCGAGAACCTGCGGGCGAGCGCAGCGCGCTCGGCCTCGCCCGCCTCGATGGCGAATCGCATGCGACCGCGGCGCTCGTCGGCGACCAGTGGCCTCGAGAACTCGACGGCTTCGTCGCCCTCGCCCCGGGTCAAGGCAGCCCCGACCAGTCGGCGAAGCGGGGCCCCTCGGCCAGGAGCGAATCGAGGTCCTGCGCGGCGAGCGACTCGTCGCAGGCGCGCAGGTAGGCCGCCACGCGCTCGAGCGCGCGGGGATCCGCGGGCGCCGCCCCGGCGAAGAGGTTGCGGCCGATCGCGGCGTGCAGTTGATCCTGGCCGGCATCGAGCGCGTCGCCATAGGCCCTGATCCGGCCCATGAGGCCCTCTGCCATCTGCGTCACGCGCTTGCCGATGCCGAGGTCGCCGACGCCCATCTCCCGCAGGGTCCGGTCCATGTCGGCGAACATCGAATCGTAGAGGCCATGGGCGAGCCCGGCCCCGCGCTCGCCCTCCCGCGAAAGCCGCCGCACCACGAGGAACATGTGCAGGCAGAGGGCGTCGAAGCGCCCGTCGAGGCTGTCGGGCACGCCGAGTTCGCTGAACGGCTCGGGCTGGCGCGCCTGCGCGCTGACGGCGGCGTAGATCGCCTCGGCCTCGTCGCGGGCGCGATCGCCGCCGAACCAGCGCGCTATGGATGCGGGAAGCTTCATGGACCTCGACCGATTGACAGTGCAGACATGCAGGTGCATCTAGCGGCGCATGCGGCGCGTTCCAGTGGCGCCGCGACCCCTGCCGCAAGCCCGATCCTGGACGGCGACGAGAGGCGTGCCATGGCCGGATACCCCCGATCAACCATTCCCGGCGCGCGCCGGCGCGCTCCAGCCCTGGTCGCGGCGGCGCTGGCGCTGGCTCTCGGCGCTTGCCAGTCCACGATCGACGTCCGGGGCTTCGTGCCCGACGACGAGAACCTCGCCCAGATCAAGGTCGGCCAGCAGAAGAAGGAGGACGTGCGCGAGTTGCTCGGCACGCCCTCCACGATCGGCATCTTCGGCGACGAGACATGGCTCTACATCAGCCGGCGCACGGAGACCTACGCATTCCTCGAGCCGAAGGTCCTCGAGCAGAAGGTCGTGGCGATCAACTTCGACGAGACCGGCAGCGTCTCCAACGTGCAGAGGCTCGAGCTCGCGGACGGCAAGGTCGTCCAGCACGTGGCGCGGGTCACCCCTTCGCCCGGGAAGGAACTGTCCTTCCTCGAGCAGTTGATCGGCAATGTCGGGAAGTTCAATCGCGGCGCAGGCAAGGGAGCCTATGTCCCCGGTGGGTCGAACTCCCCGCCGCCGGGTACGATGCGCAGGTAGCCGCGCGCCCGCGAACACCCGTCGCCCGGATGAAAAAAGGCCCCGGAGGCGTCAAGCCTCCGGGGCCTTTTCCGTTGCGGCGGGCGGGCCTCGCGACCCGCCCTGCCCAGCGTCAGGAGCCCTTGGCGAGCATCGCCAGGAGCAGCAGCGCCACGATGTTGATGATCTTGATCATCGGGTTGACGGCCGGGCCCGCGGTGTCCTTGTACGGATCGCCGACCGTGTCGCCGGTCACCGCGGCCTTGTGGGCGTCGGAGCCCTTGCCGCCGTGGTGGCCCTCCTCGATGTACTTCTTGGCGTTGTCCCACGCGCCGCCGCCCGAGGTCATCGAGATGGCGACGAAGAGGCCGGTCACGATCGTGCCGAGGAGCATGGCGCCGAGCGCGCTGAACGCGGCCTCCTGGCCGCCCACGACGCGGACCACGAAGTAGAGGACGATCGGCGCCGCGACGGGAAGCAGCGACGGGATGATCATCTCCTTGATCGCGGCCTGGGTGAGGAGGTCGACGGCACGGCCATAGTCGGGCTTCGCCGTGCCTTCCATGATGCCCTTGATCTCCTTGAACTGGCGGCGGACCTCGACCACGACCGAGCCGGCCGCGCGGCCGACGGCGGTCATGCCCATGGCGCCGAACAGGTAGGGAAGCGCGCCACCGAGGAAGAGGCCGATCACCACGTACGGATCCTGCAGGGCGAACTGCACCTTCAGGTTCGGGAAGTAGTGCTTCAGGTCCTCGATGTAGGCCGCGAACAGCACCAGCGAGGCGAGGCCGGCGGAGCCGATCGCGTACCCCTTGGTGACGGCCTTCGTCGTGTTGCCGACCGCGTCGAGGGCGTCCGTGTTCTTGCGGATCTCCTTCGGCAGGCCGGCCATCTCGGCGATGCCGCCGGCGTTGTCGGTGACGGGGCCGTAGGCGTCGAGCGCCACGATCATCCCGGCCAGGGCGAGCATCGTGGTCGCGGCGATCGAGATGCCGTACAGGCCGGCGATCAGGTAGGCGGCGATGATCGCGGCGGAGATGACGACCACGGGCAACGCCGTCGCCTCCATCGAGATCGCGAGGCCCTTGATCACGTTCGTGCCATGGCCGGTGGTGGAGGCCTCGGCGATCGAGCGCACCGGGCGGTAGCCGGTGCCGGTGTAGTACTCGGTGATCCAGACGAGCAGGCCGGTCACGGCGAGGCCGATCATCGCGCAGGCGAACAGGCCGCCGCCGGAGAAGACGACCGTGCCCGACTTGAACACCGTGCCGAAGCCGAGGAACAGGTGCGTGGTCGCCGCGATCAGCGCGACGGAGATCAGCGCCGTCACCACCAGGCCCTTGTAGAGGGCCTTCATGATGTCGTTGCTGGCGTCGAGCTTGACGAAGAACGTGCCGACGATCGACGCCGGGATGCAGACGCCGCAGAGCAGCAGCGGGAACATCATCAGCGTGGACTGGGCCGCGGCCTGGTCCTTGCCCATGAAGAACACGCCGGCGAGCAGCATCGTGCCGACGATCGTGACCGCGTAGGTCTCGAACAGGTCGGCGGCCATGCCCGCGCAGTCGCCGACGTTGTCGCCGACATTGTCCGCGATGACGGCCGGGTTGCGGGGGTCATCCTCGGGGATGTTCGCCTCGACCTTGCCGACGAGGTCGGCGCCGACGTCGGCGCCCTTGGTGAAGATGCCGCCGCCGAGTCGCGCGAAGATCGAGATGAGCGACGCGCCGAAGGACAGGGCGACCAGCGCCTGGATCAGCGTGGTCATGTCGCTGCCCTTCCAGCCGAGCAGGATGCCGTAATAGACCGCGAGGCCCAGCAGGCCGAGCCCGACCACCAGCAGGCCGGTGATCGCGCCGGCGCGGAAGGCGATGTCGAGGGCCGGCTGCAGGCCCTTCGTCGCCGCCTCCGCGGTGCGCACGTTGGCGCGCACCGAGACGTTCATGCCGATGTAGCCGGCCGCGCCCGACAGCACCGCGCCGATCGCGAAGCCGATGGCGACGTGCAGGCCGAGGATCGCGAGGAGCAGCACGAACACGGCGGCGCCGACGATCGCGATCGTGCGGTACTGGCGGTTCAGGTAGGCCTGGGCGCCCTCCTGCACGGCCGCGGCGATGGCGCGCATGCGGTCGTTGCCCGCCGGGGCGGCCATGACCTGGCCATAGGCCCAGAAGCCGTAGACGAGCGACAGGACGCCGCACGCGATGGTTATCCAGAACGCCATTGTCATGGGGACTGCCTCGACGATTTATTGAACTGGGACAGGCCGGTTAACCGGCCCATTGCCGAAAAACGGCGCGGAACATACGCAAAGCCCCCGGGCATCGCAAGGCGGCCGGGGCGGCTTCATGCGGCCGGGGCCGCCGCGCGCCTGGCGGCGAGCCACGTGACAGCCGCCAGGGACGCCGCCAGGAAGGGGATGCAGGCAAGGTTGATCCAGGTCCAGCCGGCATATCCGTGGACGACGCCCGACGACATGGCGGTCGCGGCGACGGTGCCGAAGACCAGGAGGTCGTTGAGTGCCTGCACGCGCGCCTTCTCCGCTGGCCTGTAGCTTTCCGTGACCAGCGTGGTGCCGCCGACGAACAGGAAGTTCCACCCGAGCCCGAGCAGGAGCAGGGCCGCGAAGAACTGGACGTAGCCCTGCCCCGTCATGTTCACCCCGATGCAGGCGAGCATGAGCAGGGCCCCGGTGCGCATCACGTTGGCGACCCCGAACCGGCGGATCAGGTCGCCCGTGAAGAAGGACGGCACGAACATGGCCAGCGCGTGCCACTGGATGACCGTCGCCGAGTCGGAATGGCCGAAGCCGCAGAGGTTCATGGCCAGCGGCGTCACGGTCATGACGAAGTTCATGACCCCGTAGGCGATCATCGCGCTCGACACGGCGACCAGGAAGACCGGCTGGGCGGCGATCTCGGCCAGCGGCCGCGCGGCGGCCTCGCCGCGCTCGGCGCGCGCCTGTGGGATGCGCAGGAACTGGATCAGGAAGAAGGCGAGCACCGAGGTCGCCGCGAGCGCCGCGAAGGAACCCGCGAAGGTGTAGGGCGACATCAGGTCGGTCGTCCGCTTCGCCATCTCGGGCCCGAGGACCGCGGCCAGCACCCCGCCGGCCAGCACGTAGCTGATCGCCCGGCTCTTCCATTCCGCCCGCGCCCCGTCCGCGGCCGCGAACCGGTAGAACGTGGCGAACCCGTTGTAGATCCCGTTCACGAAGGTCCCGGCGCAGAAGAGCCAGAACGAGCCCGCGACGATCGCCTGGACGCAGAGCAGCGTGCCGAGGAGGCCGGCGACCGCGCCGATCGAGAATCCGGCGCGCCGGCCGATCCGCTGCATCAGCATCGAGGCCGGGAAGGCCGCGAGCATGACCGCCATGTGCATCAGGCCGAGCGGCACGGTCGCGAGCAGCTTGTTGTCCGCCAGCATGTGCCCGACGAGGGCGGACTCCACGATCATCGTCGTGTTGCCGATCCCGGTGAGGCCGTGGCAGATCGCCAGCAGCACGACGTTCCTTCGCGTCGCGTCCGGCGCGTTGTTGGCTTCTGTCATGTCCCGAGCCTTGTGGCACGCGCCGCCGCGCCGGCGCAATCGCGCCGGGCCCCGGCCGCGGGATCGCCTCAGCCGCGGCCGGCGGGAGGCTTCACCTTGCGGCTCGACTGGGCGAGCATCCTCACCGCCACGACGTTGCCGGGCCCGAGGATGCGGTCGCAGGCCGCGAGCATGGCGGCGCGGCCGGCCGCGACGTCGATGCCGCGCTCCGCCGCGCCGGGCGTGGTGCCCACGCGGTTCCAGATCTTCGTGAAGGCGTCCTGGAGCCGCGGCATGGCCAGCTGCACCTTGGTGATCGCCTCCGTGCCGGAGAGCTCGAGCGACATCAGCAGCATCTCGTGCCGGTCGACGACCTCGCCGTTGAAGACCGACACGAGGATCCGGTCGAGCGGGATGAAGACCGGCCGCCCGTCGCTGAAGCTCTGCGCGCGCACGCCGGCCGATGGCGCGAGCGCCGCGACGAGCAGGGCGAGCGAGAGGGTCCGGCGGGTCGCCTCCCGGGGTGCGTGTCGTTCCATGTCGACCGGGATCATCGCCGGCATCGCGTGAACGCGAGGTAAAGCGGGATCAGAAATGCGTCCAGCCGCCGCGCGCCAGCCGACGTCGCGCGCCATCGCGCCCGACGATCGCCACCCCCTGCCCCTCGACGAGCCTGCCGATCCTCGCCACGGGCACGCCGCACGCCTCGCCGGCCGCGACCAGCGCGGCGGCCGCCGGGGGCGCGGCGGCGAAGAGCAGTTCGTAGTCGTCGCCGCCGGACAGCGCGAGGTCCAGCAGGGACGGCTCGGTGGCGACGAGCTCGCGCGCGGCCGGCGAGAGCGGCACGCGCGCCGACTCGATCTCGGCCCCGCAGCCAGCGAGCGCGGCGACATGGCCGAGGTCCTGGACCAGCCCGTCGGAGACGTCCATCGCGGCGAGGCCCTGCCGCGGCGCGGCCACGCCGAGCGAGACGCGCGGCCGCGGCAGGAGGTAGCGCGCGGCGAGCGCCTCGCCCGCCGCGGCGGCGGCACGAACCCTGCCATCGAGCACCGCCAGGCCCAGCGCCGCATCGCCGATGGTGCCGGAGACGAGCACCTCGTCGCCGACGCGCGCGCCGGAGCGCTGGCGCATGCTCCCGGCCGGGACCTCGCCGATCGCCGTCACCGCGATCGTGGTCGGCCCGGGCGTCGAGGTCGTGTCGCCGCCCGCGAGCTGGACCGCGAACTCCGCCTGGTCGAGGGCTAGCCCCGCGGCGAAGGCCGCGAGCCAGGCATCGTCGACGTCGCGGGCCAGCGACAGGCACAGCAGGTAGCCGAGCGGCCTGGCGCCCTTCGCGGCGAGATCCGAGAGGTTGACCCGCAGCGCCTTGCGCGCGACCAGGCCCGGGGGATCCGCCGGCCGGAAGTGAACGCCCGCCACCAGCGCGTCGGCCGTCAGGACGAGGTCGTGGCCAGGGCGCTGCTCCAGCGACGCGGCGTCGTCCCTCAGGCCGTAGGTCGCGAAGCGACCCTCGCGCGCGAGCGGCGCGAAATGCCGCGCGATCGCCTCGAACTCACCCGGGCGCGGCGTCTGCATGGCCGGGCGCGAAGTCCCGCGGGCGCACGCGCCGGGCGAGCGCGTCGAGGTTCGCGTTTACGAAGCCGAGGTCCCCGCCTCCACCCAGGAAGGCGCGCGCGAGCGAGACGTACTCGTCGACCACGCTGCGCGTCGGCACGTCGTCGCGCGCAAGGAGCTCGAAGCAGCCGGCACGCAGGATCGCGCGCACAACCGGATCGAGGCGATGCCGCGGCCAGCTGTCCGGCAGCACGGCGTCGATGAGCGCGTCGATCTCCGCGGCGCGGATCGACGCGCCGAGCACGATCGCCGCGAAGTGGCGCTTGTCCGCGTTGCCGAGGTCGGGCTGTCCCTCCTCGACGTCGGCGTCGCTCAGGCGATGGGAGCGGAACTCGTCGACGACCGCCTGCGCGTCGAGGCCGCGCTCCGCGACCTGGAAGAGCGCCTGCACGGCCGCCAGGCGGGCCGAGCTGCGGTGATGCGCGCGGCGCGACGGCGTCGCGGCCTTGGCGGGCTCCGCCTGCGGGGCGCCATCCTCGCCGGGCCTCGGGTCCTCGCTCATCGCCGCCCCGCAGGGTTGCGCGCGATCGCGATCATGGCGAGGCAGGCCTGCGCCGCGCCGCCGCCCTTGTCGAGCTCGGCGCGGCGTGCCCGCGCCCAGGCCTGGCGCTCGTCCTCGACGGTGAGGATGCCGTTGCCGATCGCCAGCCGCCGCTCGACGGCCAGGTCCATCAGCGCGCGCGAGCTCTCGCCCGCGACGATGTCGTAGTGGCTGGTCTCGCCGCGGATGACGCAGCCGAGGGCCACGTAGCCGTCCGGGCGCCGCCCGGCGCGGGCCGGCCGCGCGGCGAGCATGGCGATCGCCGCGGGGATCTCGAGCGCGCCCGGGACGCTGATCCGCTCGACCGTCGCTCCCGCCGCCTTGAGCGCGGCGAGCGCGCCGGCGGCCAGCTCGTCCGAGATCTCCTCGTAGAAGCGGGCCTCGACGAGCGCCACGTGCGGCCTGCGCCCGCGGATCGCGGGTTCAGCGGAGGAGCGGCGGGATCTGGCGTATGTCGACGACACTGAGACCGTATCCTTCCAGGCCGATGATGGCGCGGCGGGCGTTCGAGAGCAGGACCATGTTGCGCACGCCGAGGTCCCGCAGGATCTGGGCGCCGATGCCGTAGTCGCGCAGCTCCGAGGGGCCCTGCGCGACGGCGACCGGGGTGGCGCCCTCCGCGCGCGCGCGCACGCGGTCGCCGAGGCTGGTCGCGCGCGGCTCGCGGATGACGACGACGACGCCGCGCCCCGCGGCGCCGATCTCCTCCATCGCCGCGTGCAGGATGTCGCCGCGCCCCGCGGCCTTGTCTCCCAGCACGTCGTCGATGATGTTGAGCGCGTGCATGCGCACGAGGACGGGATCGTCCGTAGACACGTCGCCCTTCACGAGCGCGACATGCTCCGCGTAGGACGCGGTGTTGACGTAGACGATCATGCGCCACGTGCCGCCGAAGCGGCTGTCGAGCGTGGTCTCCACGCGTCGCTCGACGGTGCGGTCGGTGCGCCGGCGATAGGCGATCAGGTCGGCGATGGTGCCGATCTTCAGCCCGTGGTGCTGCGCGAAGGCGACGAGGTCGGGCAACCGCGCCATCGTGCCGTCGTCGTTCATGATCTCGCAGATCACGCCGGCCGGGATCAGCCCGGCCATGCGCGCGATGTCGACGGCGGCCTCGGTGTGGCCGGTGCGCTCGAGGACGCCGCCATCGCGCGCCACGAGCGGGAAGACATGGCCCGGGGTGACGATGTCGGCGCGACCGCGCGCGGGGTCGATCGCGACCTGGATCGTGCGCGCGCGGTCGGCGGCGGAGATGCCGGTGGTGACGCCCTCGCGCGCCTCGATCGAGACGGTGAAGGCCGTGTGGTAGCGCGTGCCGTTGTCGCGCGACATCGGCTCGAGGCCGAGCGCCTCGCAGCGCTGGCGCGTCATCGCCAGGCAGACGAGGCCGCGCCCGTAGCGGGCCATGAAGTTGACCGCCTCGGGCGTCGCCATCTGGGCGGGAATGTAGAGGTCGCCCTCGTTCTCCCGGTCCTCGTCGTCGACCAGGATGACCATCTTGCCGTTGCGGGCGTCCTCGACGATCTCCTCGATCGAGGACAGCGCCGCCAACGGCCCCGCCCCCTTCGCCTGAAGATCGCGCTGCTTCTGCGTCGTGCGCACGCTCACCCCGCCTCGCTGAGGCGCGCAACGTAGCGCGCGAGCATGTCGACTTCCATGTTGACCGCCTGGCCCGGGACCAGCGCGCCGAGCGTCGTGGCGTCGCGCGTGTGCGGGATGATGTTGACGCCGAAGACGGTCTCGCCTCCCGCCGCGTCGTCGCGTACGGAATTCACCGTGAGCGAGACGCCATCGACCGCGATCGAGCCCTTGGCGGCGACGAAGCGGCCGAGCGCGCGCGCGAGCGCGAAGTCCAGCCGCAGGCTGCCACCGTCCGGCGTGGCCGAGACCAGCCGCCCGGTCGCGTCGACATGGCCGTAGACGAGGTGGCCGCCCAGCTCGTCGCCGAGCCGCAGGGAGCGCTCGAGGTTGACCCGCGTGCCGGCCACCCAGCCACCAAGCGTGGTGCGCGCCAGCGTCTCGCCCGAGGCCTGGAAGGACATCCAGCCATCGCCCTTGGCGACCACGGTCAGGCAGCAGCCGGAGCAGGCGATCGACGCGCCGATGGCGATCCCGCCCGTGGGCCAGGAGGTCGCGATCTCGAGGCGCATGTCGGACGAGCCGGCGCGAGGCTCGATCGCGCGCACCGTTCCGATGTCGGTGACGAGTCCGGTGAACATGCGCCTCAGGATCCGCTGTCGCTCTTGGTCGGGGCGCGAGCCCATAGCTCCACGACGCCGTCTCCGCAAGCCTCGGACGAAAGAAGGAGCATGCGCGGCGCGGCGGCGAGGCGCCCGGTCCCCATCCCGGCGACGGCCGGGACGCCGTCGCCGCCGATCGCGAGCGCGCCGGTGAAGCGCACGAGCCGGTCGACGAGGCCGGCGCGCAGCATGCCCGCCGCAAGCCTGCCGCCGCCCTCGCACAGGACCCGGGTCACGCCGCGGGCGCAGAGCGCGCCGAGCGCGGCGCGCAGGTCGAGCCCCTCCTCGCCCGCCTCGACGCCCGCGACCTCGACGCCGGCGTCGCGCAGCGCAGCGGCGCGGTCCGGGTCGGCCCCGTGCCCCGAGAGGACGAGCGTCGGGGCCGCGGCGGCGTCGCGCACGAGCCGATGCCCGTGCGGCAGCCGGAGATGGCGGTCGAGGACGACGCGCAGGCGCGGGCGCCCGCGGAATCCAGGCATGCGGCAGGTCAGGTCCGGGTCGTCCGCGAGCGCCGTGCCGATGCCCACCATGACGGCGTCGTGCGACGCGCGCAGGCCCTGCACGCGGTCGCGCGCCGCCTGCGACGTTATCCAGCGGCTCTCGCCGGCGCTGGTCGCGATGCGCCCGTCCAGGCTCGCGGCGAGCTTGAGCGTGACCATCGGCCGCGCCTCGGAATGGCGCAGCAGGAAGCCCAGCGCGACGTCGCGCGCGGCGCCTGCCTCCAGCCCGACCTCGACGGCCACGCCCGCCGCCTTCAGGCGCGCGAAGCCCTCGCCAGCCGTCCGCGGGTCCGGGTCGCCGATCGCGGCGACGACGCGCGCGATCCCGGCCTCGACGAGCGCGTCCGCGCACGGGCCGGCGCGCCCCTGGTGGGCGCAGGGCTCGAGGGTGACATAGGCGGTGGCACCGGCGGCGTGCTCGCCCGCCATGGCGAGGGCGACGGCCTCCGCATGCGGGCGCCCTCCCTCGGCGGTCCAGCCACGCCCCACGACGCGGCCCCCGTTCACGATCACGCAGCCGACCGCCGGGTTCGGCCAGGCCGAGCCCAGCGCGCGCGCGGCCAGCGACAGGGCCGCCCGCATATGCGCGATGTCGGCCGGATCCATGCGCGCCGGCTCAGTCCTTGTCGGAGTAGCCGAGCCGCCCGACGAAATCCTCGAAGTCCTTCGCCTCGCGGAAGTTCCTGTAGACCGAGGCGAAGCGGACATAGGCGACTGGGTCCAGCGAGGCGAGCGCGTCCATCACCATCTCGCCGACGACGTTCGACGGGATCTCGCTCTCGCCCAGGCTCTCCAGCCTGCGCACGATGCCGTTGACCACGCGCTCGATGCGCTCGGGCTCGACCGGCCGCTTGCGCACCGCCAGGGTGATGGAGCGCATGATCTTCTCGCGGTCGAAGGGCTGCTTGACGCCGCCCTTCTTGACGATGGTCAGCTCGCGCAGCTGCACGCGCTCGAAGGTCGTGAAGCGCGAGCCGCAGGCCGGGCAGAAGCGGCGGCGCCGGATCGCGGAACCGTCGTCGGTGGGACGCGAGTCCTTGACCTGGGTCTCGTCGTGTCCGCAGAAGGGGCAGCGCATGGGATCTCCTCGGCTTCCGGCGCGTCGCGCTCAGGCGGCTTGGTAGATGGGGAACCGGGCGCAGAGCGCGCGCACCTTCTCGCGCACCGCGCGCTCGACCTGCGCGTCGCCGTCCGGGTTGCGCGAGAGCGCGTTCAGCACCTCGTCGATGAGCTCGCCGACGAGGCGGAACTCCGCGACGCCGAAGCCGCGCGTCGTGCCCGCCGGCGTCCCGAGGCGCACGCCGGAGGTCAGCGTCGGCTTCTCCGGGTCGAAGGGCACCCCGTTCTTGTTGCAGGTGATGCCCGCCCGCTCGAGGCTCGCCTCCGCGGCCTTGCCGGTCAGGCGCTTCGGCCTCAGGTCGACGAGCATGAGGTGCGAGTCCGTGCCGCCCGAGACGATCGCCGAGCCGCGCTCCGCCAGCACGGCCGCCATCGCGCGGGCGTTCTCCACGACCTGCGCCGCGTAGGCGCGGAATTCCGGGCGCAGGGCCTCGCCGAACGCGACGGCCTTTGCCGCGATCACGTGCATCAGCGGCCCTCCCTGCAGACCCGGGAAGACGGCCGAGTTGATCTTCTTCCCGAGTTCCTCGTCGTTGGAGAGGATCATGCCGCCGCGCGGCCCGCGCAGCGTCTTGTGGGTCGTGGTCGTGACGACATGGGCGTGCGGGAGCGGGCTGGGATAGGCGCCACCGGCCACGAGGCCGGCGAAATGCGCCATGTCGACCATGAAGCGCGCGCCGACGGAGTCGGCGATGGCGCGGAAGCGCGCGAAGTCGATCACGCGCGGATAGGCCGAGCCGCCCGCGATGACCAGCTTCGGCCGGTGCTCGGCGGCGAGGCGCGCGACCTCGTCGTAGTCGACCAGGTGGTCGTCCCTGCGGACGCCGTACTGCACGGCGCGGAACCACTTGCCGGACTGGTTGGCCGAGGCGCCGTGCGTCAGGTGGCCGCCCGCGGCGAGAGACATGCCGAGGATCGTGTCCCCGGGCTGCAGCAGCGCGAGGAACACGGCCTGGTTGGCCTGCGCGCCGGAATGCGGCTGCACGTTGGCGAAGGCGCAGCCGAAGAGCGCGCGCGCGCGCTCGATGGCGAGGCGCTCGGCGACGTCCACGAACTCGCAGCCGCCGTAGTAGCGGCGTCCGGGATAGCCCTCCGCGTACTTGTTCGTGAGGACGGATCCCTGCGCCTCGAGCACCGCGCGGCTGACGATGTTCTCCGACGCGATGAGCTCGATCTGGTCCTGCTGCCGGCTCAGTTCCTCGCGCACCGAGGCGAAGAGCTCCGGGTCGGACTGCGCGAGGCTCGCGCCGAAGAAGCCGCCCGCGGCGTTGCTGGTCATGTTCGTCATGTCGTCGTGGTCCCCTGGCCCGTTCAGTCGCGTGGCGGCGTCATCTTGTCGATCCGGCGCTGGTGCCGCCCGCCGGCGAACCCGGTGCCCAGGAAAGCGCGCAGGCAGTCGCGCGCGATCTCGATCCCGGTCGTGCGCGCGCCCAGCACGAGCACGTTGGCGTCGTTGTGCTCCCGGCAGAGGCGGGCGGTCGTGACGTCGTGGCAGAGCGCCGCGCGCACATGCGCATGGCGGTTCGCCGCGATGGAGATGCCGATGCCCGTGCCGCAGATCAGGATGCCGCGCGCGGCGCGCCCGTCGGCGAGCGCCGCCGCCATGGCATGCGCGAAGTCGGGATAGTCCACGCTCGCGGGTCCGTCCGTGCCGAGGTCGAGGACCGCGTGCCCGGCCTCGCGCAGGGCATCGGCGAGATCGGCCTTGAGCGCGAGTCCGGCATGGTCGCAGGCGATGGCGATCGCAGCGTCTGGCATGGTGCTCCGGTCGGAAGGATCGGTCGGGAGGGCAACCGGATACCATAGGTTGACGCGCCCGGACAACGCGCCGCAAGCGATGGCCGGGGCTTCCGCGCGATCCCGGGCTCGGCGATAAGCTGGTCCAGGTCCCGCCGCCCGGCGGGCCAGCGAGGAGCACGGCGATGACCGAGAACGCGACCCCGGCCACGACCCCGCAGGCGCAGGTCCTGCGCATGACGGCGGACATCGTCGCCGCCTACGTGGGCAACAACCCCGTCCCGGCGGCCCAGCTGCCCGAGCTGATCCGGACGATCCATGCCTCGCTGACCGGTCTCGAGGCCCCGCCCCCGCCCGCGCCGGGCGACCTCGTCCCCGCGGTGCCGATCCGCAAGTCGGTCTTCCCGGACCACATCGTCTGCCTGGAGGACGGCAAGCGGCTGAAGATGCTCAAGCGGCACCTGCGCACGGCCTATGGCCTGACGCCGGAGCAGTACCGCGCCAAGTGGGGCCTGTCTCCGGAGTACCCGATGGTCGCCCCGAACTATGCGGCGCAGCGCTCCGCCTTCGCCAAGCGCATCGGCCTTGGCCACAAGCCCGGCGCGCGCCGCGGCCGCCCTCCGAAGAAGGCCTGAGCCGCGGGCGTTCCCGCCCGCCCCGAAAAGGAAAACCCCGCCGGGATCTCTCCCGGCGGGGCTTCGCTTCTTTCGCCCTGGGGGCGGTTCGGGTCAGGAACCGAGGCCCGGGATCTCCTTATATTCGCCGTTGTCCCAGATGTAGAACACGTACTTGGCGTTGGAGACGTCGCCCTTGCGGTCGTACTGGAGGTCGCCGATCACGGTCGAGAACTTGTTGCCGCGGATCGCCGCCGACAGCTTGTTGACGTCGAGCGACTTGGTCTTCTCGACCGCGGCCGCCCAGACCTGGATCGCGGCGTAGGTGTAGAGCGTGTAGCCCTCGGGGTCGAAGCCCTGCGCCTTGAACTTCGCGACGATGTCCTTCGCGGTCGGCGCCTTCCGGGGATCCGGCGCGAAGGTCATGATCGTGCCCTGGCCGGCGGCGCCGGTGATCTTCCAGTACTCGTTGTCGACGAGCGCGTCGCCCGACACGAACACCGCGCGCAGGCCCTGCTCGCGCGCCTGGCGCACGATCAGGCCACCCTCGGTGTGGTAGCCGCCGTGGTAGATCACGTCGATGCCGGCCGCCTTCATCTTCGAGATGAGCGCGGTGAAGTCCTTGTCGCCCTGGGTGATCGCCTCGTACATCGCCTCGGTGAGGCCCGCGGCGTTCATCGCCTTCTTGGTCTCGTCGGCCAGGCCCTTGCCGTAGGTCGACTTGTCATGGACGATCGCGACCTTCTTGCCCTTGTAGTTCCTGGCCAGCCACTGGCCCGCGACCGTGCCCTGCGCGTCGTCGCGGCCGCAGGTGCGGAACACGTTGTTCCAGCCCTTGGCGGCGGCCTCGTCGGTCAGGCGCGGGTTCGTGGACGCCGGGGTCATCTGGAGGATGCCCGCCTCGTTGTAGATCTGGCTCGCCGGGATCGAGGACGAGGAGCAGAAATGGCCGGCCACGAAGGCGACCTTCTTGGTGGCGAGCTGGTTCGCCACGGTGACCGCCTGCTTCGGGTCGCAGGCGTCATCGCCGATCTCGAGCCTGATCTTGCGCCCCATCACGCCGCCACGGGCGTTGATGTCGGCGACGGCCATCTCGGCGCCGCGACGCAGCTGCGCGCCGAAGGCGGCGTACTGGCCCGTCATCGGGCCGGCGGACGCGATGGTGATGTCCTGCGCGACCGCAGGCATGGCCACCGAGGCGGCGGCGAGCGCGCCCGCGCCGAGCAGCCCGTACTTGAACCTGTTCATTCTTGTCTCCCTTGAGGAAGCCCGTTGGGGGGTGGAAGGACGGCGCGCGGCGGGCAATCGCCACGCACGGCCTCGAAAGACTGTAGGCCGTCGCGCGGCAGGCCGGCAAGGACCCGGGGGTCAGCCCCGGGCGCGCCACGAGAAGGGGCCTGTCCGCTCGAACAGCCAGGGATACTGGGCGACCATCTGCCCGGCGCGCGTGGCGCGGAAGCCGGCCGCGGCGACGACGCCAAGGCACGCCCATGCGGCGAGGAAGCCGGGCAGCGAGGCGAGGTCGCCGGAGAAGAGGGCGAAGGCGAGGAAGCGGTCGGTGGCCGCGAGCATCGCCGCGTAGGGGACGATCTGCCATGCCGCGCGCCACGTGAGCGCGAGCGCCTGGCCCATCATCCAGGACGCACCCGCGAAAAGCGCGAGCGTCAGGCCAAGGAAGCCCAGGACGGATCCGCCGAGGAGGTTCTCCATGTCGCCCTCAATGCCCCTTCCCGCCCTCGAGGTAGGCCGCGCGGACCTCGTTGTTGGCGAGCAACTCAGCCCCCGTGCCGCTCAGGGCGATCTGCCCGTTGACCAGCACGTAGCCGCGATGGGCGAGGCGGAGCGCATGGTGCGCGTTCTGCTCCACCAGCAGGACGGTCATCCCGTCGCGCGCGTTCACCTCGCGGATCGTCTCGAAGATCTGGCGGACGATCAGGGGCGCGAGGCCGAGGGATGGCTCGTCGAGGAGCAGGAGCCGCGGCCGGCTCATCAGCGCCCGCGCGATCGCGAGCATCTGCTGCTCGCCGCCCGAGAGCGTGCCGCCGCGCTGCCCGCGACGCTTCTCTAGGATCGGGAAGAGGCTGAAGCAGCGCGCGAGGTCCTGCTCCATGCCGGCGCCGTCGGTGACATGCGCGCCCATCTGCAGGTTCTCGAGCACGGTCATGCGCGGGAAGATCCGCCGCCCCTCCGGCGACTGCGCGATCCCGAGGCGCGCGATCTCGTGGGTCGGGAGCCGCGTGATGTCGCGCCCCTCGAGCAGGATGTGCCCCTGCCCCGCCTGCGGCTTGCCGAAGACGGTCATGAGCAGCGTCGACTTGCCGGCGCCGTTGGCCCCGATCAGCGTGACGATCTCGCCGCGGCGGACCTCGATCGAGATCCCCTTCAGCGCCTCGATCCGCCCGTAGTAGCTGTGGACGCCGCGCACCTCGAGCATCAGGTCGCTCATGGCGAGGCCCCCGCGCCCGCGGCGTCGTCCTCGCCGAGATAGGCGCGGATCACCGCAGGGTCGGCGCGCACCTGCGCCGGCGAGCCGCTGGCGATCTTCCGCCCGTAGTCCAGGACGACGATCTGGTCGGAGATCTCCATCACCACGCTCATGTCGTGCTCGATCAGCAGCACCGAGGCCCCGTGCTCGTCGCGCACGAAGCGCAGCAGGTCGTTGAGGGCGGCGCTCTCGCGCGGGTTCAGGCCGGCCGCGGGTTCGTCGAGGCAGAGCAGGACCGGGTCCGTGCACATCGCGCGGGCGATCTCCAGCCTGCGCTGGTCGCCATAGGGCAGGTTCCCGGCCTCCCAGTCCGCGCGGTCGGCCAGGCCGACCCGCTCGAGCCAGTAGCGCGCGCGCTCCACCGCCTCGCGCTCCGCGGCGCGGTAGGACGCCGCGCCCAGCAGGCCGAGGATGCTGAAGCCCGAGGCGACCATCAGCCGGTTGTGCTGCGCGACGAGCAGGTTCTCGAGCACGGTCATGGCGCCGAAGAGGCGGATGTTCTGGAAGGTGCGCGCGATGCGCGCGTCCTTGCAGATCCTGAAGCCCTCCATGCGCTCGAGCAGGTGGAAGCCGCCGGCGTGGCGCAGCGCGAGGCGACCGACGCTGGGCTTGTAGAAGCCGGTGAGGCAGTTGAAGACCGTCGTCTTCCCGGCGCCGTTCGGGCCGATGATCGAGGTGATCTCGCGCTCGCGCGCGGCGAAGCTGACGTCGTCGACGGCGACGAGGCCGCCGAAGCGCATCGTCAGGTGGTCGACGGACAGGATGGCCGCGGGGTCGATCCCGCGCGTGGAGACGGCGTCGGGCGTCATCGCGCCTCCGGGTGCAGGCGCACCGAGGGCTCGCGTCCCGAGACGAGGCCCTGCGGGCGCCAGATCATCACCAGCACCATGGCGAGGCCGAAGATCAGCATGCGGTACTGCGCGAAGTCGCGGCCGAACTCGGGGATGAGGATCAGGAAGGCGGCCGCGATCACCACGCCGAGCTGCGAGCCCATCCCGCCCAGCACGACGATCGCGAGGATCACCGCGCTCTCGATGTAGGTGAAGCTCTCCGGGCTCACGAAGCCCTGGCGCGCCGCGAAGAACGACCCCGCGAAGCCCGCGAACATGGCGCCGATGGCGAAGGCGCTGAGCTTGGTGTTCGTCGGGTTGATGCCGAGGGAGCGGCACGCGATCTCGTCCTCGCGCAGCGCCTCCCAGGCGCGGCCGATCGGCAGGTTGCGGATGCGAAGCGTGAAGAAGTTGGTCACCAGCGCCAGCGCGAGGATGATGTAGTAGAGCCAGACGATGCGATGCATCGGGCTGAAGCCCCATTCCTCGCCGAACAGCGCGTAGACCGGCTCCATCAGCGGCGCGACGAGCTCGTGGAACGTCGTCGTGCCCTCCGGCGCGCTGCGCGCGAGCGGCGCGCCGAGGAAGGTCGGGCGCGGGATGGAGCTGAGCCCGTTCGGGCCGCCCGTGAACTCCTGCCAGTTCAGCAGCACCATGCGGATGATCTCGCCGAAGCCGAGCGTGACGATGGCGAGGTAGTCGCCGCGCAGGCGCAGCACCGGGAAGCCGAGGATGATCCCGAAGAAGGCGGCGAAGACGCCGGCAAGCGGCAGGCACTGCCAGAAGGTCAGGTCGAAGTGCAGCGCCAGCAGCGCGAAGGAATAGGCGCCGACCGCGTAGAACGCGACGTAGCCGAGGTCGAGCAGGCCGGCGAGGCCGACCACGATGTTGAGGCCCCAGCCGAGCATGACGTAGATCAGGACCGAGGTGCCGAGGTCGACGATGTAGCGGTCCGAGAACGGCATGGCCGGCAGCACGAGCGCGAAGCCCGCGAGCGCCGGGCCGATCCAGCGCCCCGCGCCCGAGCGCGACAACGCCCCCCCGGCCGCGGCGAAGGCCGGCGCGAAGGGCAGCGAGACGCGCCCCGGCATGATCGCGAGGGCGAAGCGGCCCGCGAACACGATCGCGCTCGCGAGCGCGACCCACTCGAAGCGCGTGCGCAGCGTCACGCCGCCGCTCACGTCGGCGAGCACGAACCCGATCAGCGGGAAGGCGAGGACGGCCATCACGAAGGCGGCGAGCCCCGCCTCGCGCAGCGCCATGGCGACCGGCAGGGCACGCGCGCGCGGCGAACCGGGCGCGTCGCCCGCTCCAGCCCGGGCGCTCATACCTTCTCGACCTCCGGCCGGCCAAGCAGGCCCGTCGGCCTGAAGATCAGGACCACGACGAGGATGACGAAGCTCGCGACGTCCTTGTACTCGACGGAGAAATACGCGGACCACATGGCCTCGATCAGGCCGATGAGCAGCCCGCCCAGCATCGCGCCCGGCAGCGAGCCGATGCCGCCCAGCACCGCGGCGGTGAAGGCCTTCACGCCGGCGAGGAAGCCGATGAAGAAGTCGATGACGCCGTAGTACATCGTGATCATCACGCCCGCGACGGCCGCCAGCGCGGCGCCCATCACGAAGGTCAGCGAGATGGTCCGGTCGGTGTCGACGCCGAGCAGCGACGCCATCTTGAGGTCCTGCTCGCAGGCGCGCTGCGCCCTGCCAAGCGCCGTGCGCTGGATGAGGAGCGTGAAGCCCGCCATCAGCGCGACCGTCAGCAGGATGATGATGAGCTGGAGGTAGCTGATCGAGACGGTGAAGCCCTCCGCCGACGTCATCAGCGGGATGCTTCCCTGCACGACGGGCGCCAGCGGCTTGATCTTGGCGCCCTGCGCGATCTGGACGTAGTTCTGGAGGAAGATCGACATGCCGATGGCCGAGATCAGCGGCGCGAGGCGGTGCGAGCCGCGCAGCGGGCGATAGGCGATGCGCTCCACGGTCCATCCGTAGGCCGAGGTGAAGAGCATCGCCACCACGAGGACCACGAGGATCGCGGCCGGCGCCCAGCTGAGGCCGAGGATGCCAAGCGCGGTGAACGTGATCACCGCCATGAAGGCGCCGATCATGTAGATCTCGCCATGGGCGAAGTTGATCATGCCGATGATCCCGTAGACCATCGTGTAGCCGATCGCGATCAGGGCGTAGATCGCGCCGAGCGTCAGCCCGTTGATCAGCTGCTGGACGAAATACTCCATGAAGGCCGCCTGGCCCCTCCTGCGTCTCGCCGCCCGCTCGCGCGCCAGGGCGACGGCAGGTCGTGTCGCCGCGCACCATAACGACGCGCCAAGCGGCTTGCCAGCGCGGCGCGCGCGCCGGCCCGGCGCGCGGGGCTCAGCGGCCCGGCGGCGCCACTCCGCGCTTGCCGAGCACCCAGGCGAGCTTGCGCCGCGCCGCCTCGCGCAGGCTGAACTCCGCCGCGTTGGCCGGCCCGGTGACGGAGGCCTCGATACCCGTCTCGACGTCGATCGCGGTCGCCTTGGCGACCATGCCGATGCGGCGGATCTCGAAGATGACTTCCCTGCCCTGCATGGGCCGAACTTGCCCCTTCGACGTTCCGGATGCTCGCGCTATATAGCGCGCGCCCCCAGGAGAGAACCCTCATGAATGCCATGCCCGCCGCCGCCGCCATCGCCAAGCCGTCCCGCGCCGCGTTCTCCTGGGAGGACCCTTTCCTCCTCGACGAGGAACTGGGCGAGGACGAGCGGATGATCCGGGACGCCGCGCGCCAGTACTGCGAGGAACGGCTGATGCCGCGGGTGAAGGAGGCCTTCAACGCGGAGAAGACCGACCCGGCCATCTTCCGGGAGATGGGCGAGATGGGCTTCCTTGGCTCGACGATCGAGGGCTATGGCTGCCCGGGCGTGAACTACGTCTGCTACGGCCTGGTCGCGCGCGAGGTCGAGCGCATCGACTCGGGCTACCGCTCGATGATGTCGGTCCAGTCCTCCCTGGTCATGTACCCGATCCACGCCTACGGCACCGAGGCCCAGCGGCAGAAGTACCTGCCCAGGCTCGCGAAGGGCGAGTGGATCGGCTGCTTCGGCCTGACCGAGCCCGACGCCGGCTCCGACCCGGCCGGCATGCGCACCCGCGCGCGCAAGGTCCCCGGCGGCTACGTGATCAAGGGCGCCAAGATGTGGATCTCCAACTCGCCCATCGCGGACGTGTTCGTGGTCTGGGCGAAGGACGACGCCGGCGACATCCGCGGGTTCGTGCTCGAGAAGGGCATGAAGGGCCTGTCCGCGCCCAAGATCGAGGGCAAGCTCTCGCTGCGCGCCTCGATCACCGGCGAGATCGTCATGGACGACGTCGAGGTGGGCGAGGACGCGCTGCTGCCCAACGTCTCCGGCCTGAAGGGCCCGTTCGGCTGCCTCAACCGCGCGCGCTACGGCATCGCCTGGGGCGCGCTTGGCGCGGCCGAGTTCTGCTGGCACGCCGCGCGCAAGTACACGCTCGAGCGCAAGATGTTCAATCGGCCGCTCGCGGCCACGCAGCTCGTCCAGAAGAAGCTCGCCGACATGCAGACGGAGATCGCCATCGGCCTCCAGGCCTGCCTGCGCGCCGGCCGCCTGTTCGACGCCGGCAAGCTGGCGCCGGAGACGATCAGCCTCATCAAGCGCAATTCCTGCGGCAAGGCGCTCGACATCGCGCGCGTCGCCCGCGACATGCATGGCGGCAACGGCATCATGGACGAGTACCACGTGATGCGG
The DNA here is from genome assembly GCA_041178225.1 of Pseudomonadota bacterium. Lineage (GTDB taxonomy): Bacteria > Pseudomonadota > Alphaproteobacteria > CACIAM-22H2 > CACIAM-22H2 > CAIOSQ01. Next base: position 40,782 of record JBEGVV010000192.1, read on the forward strand.
CACGTCATGAACCTCGAGACGGTGAACACCTACGAGGGCACGCACGACGTTCACGCGCTGATCCTCGGGCGCGCGCAGACCGGCCTGCAGGCCTTCGGCTGAAACGCGAAGCGGGAGGCGAGGGCCTGCCCCTCGCCTCCCGCCTAGCTCGCCGCAACCCTTGCCCGGGCGCCGCGCCGCCCGTCAGGCGGCCGCGGTCGCGCCGGCCCCCGTTCGCTGGTCGTCCCAGAAGCGCTCGAGGCGGCGCAGCGTGTCGCAGACGGCGGCGAAGTCGTCCGAGCCGAGCGACTTGGCCGCGAGGCGCGCGTGGCCGTCGAACACCGCGTCGAGCTTGCGCTGCAGCTCCAGGCCACGCTCGGAGAGCTTGATGCGCACGGAGCGGCGGTCATGCGGGGAGCGCTCCTGCGCTATGTACCCGCACTCGATGAGCTTCTTGAGGTTGTAAGAGACGTTCGAGCCCAGGTAGTAGCCGCGCTGCGTGAGCTCGCCCACGGTCAGGTCGTCCTCGCCGATGTTGTAGAGGATGAGCGCCTGGACGTTGTTGATGTCCCTCACGCGCAGCCTCTCTATCTCGGTCTTCACCACCTCGAGGAAATGACGATGCAGCCGCTCCACGAGGGCGACGGTGTCGAGATACGCGCGCTTCATGCCGGACTCCTTGGCCGCGCGACTCGCGCGGCTGCCTTTCTTTCGAAAGAGTGACCGTCCAGCGTTAACACGCCATTAACGGCCGCTTCCCTCCAACATGCGGATAATGCCCGAGAAATCATCGCTACCCTGCCCGCCGCGCGCATACAGCGCGTAGAGCGCCTGCGCCGCGGCACCGAGCGGCGTCGCGACCCCCGCGCCATGCGCCGCCTCCTGCGCGAGGCGCAGGTCCTTGAGCATCATGTCGCCGGTGAAGCCGGGCGCGTAGCCGCGGTTGGCCGGGCTCGCCGGCACCGGTCCCGGCTCGGGGCAGTAGCTGGTGAGCGACCAGCACTGGCCCGACGACTTCGAGGCGATGTCGAAGAGCTTCTGCGCGTCGAGGCCGAGGCCGCGCGCGAGGTTGAACGCCTCGCCGACCGCGATCATCGAGATGCCGAGGATCATGTTGTTGCAGATCTTCGCGGCCTGGCCGTTTCCGGGCCCGCCGGCGTGGACGACGTTGCGCCCCATCTGCGCGAGCAGCGGCTGGGCGCGGGCGAAGGCCTCCGGCGAGCCGCCGCACATGAAGGTGAGCGTCCCGGCCTCTGCGCCGCCCGTCCCGCCGGAGACCGGCGCGTCGACGAAATCGTGGCCCGCCGCGCGCGCATCCGCCTCGACCGCGCGGGCCGTGGCGACGTCGATGGTCGAGCAGTCGACGAGCAGCGTGCCGCGGCGGCATTGCGCCACGAGCCCGCCCTCGCCCAGGTACACGTCGCGGACATGCCGTCCCGCCGGCAGCATCGTGACGACGGCCTCGGCGCCGGCGGCGGCCTCGGCCGCCGATGCCGCCGCCACGCCGCCCGCCGCGACGAGGCGCGCGACGTTGGCGGCGACGACGTCGTGGCCGCGCACGTCGTGCCCTGCCTTGAGCAGGTTGCGGGCCATGGGCGCGCCCATGTTGCCGAGGCCGATGAACGCGATCGTCGCCATGGAATCCTCCTTCGCGCGCCGGCGGCGCGCCTCAGTCGTCGAAACGCAGCTCGCCATCCTCGAGCGGCGCGAACATCGCGTCGATGTCGGCCGCCGCGACGTCGGCGAGGCGCGCGGGCTTCCATCGCGGCGCGTGGTCCTTGTCGACCAGGACCGCGCGGATGCCCTCGTAGAAGTCGTGGCCCGCCATGAAGCGCTGGACCAGCCGGAACTCGCCGCGCAGGCAGTCCTCGACCTCGTGGCGGTGGTGCCGCTGCAGCAGGCGCAGCGTGGCGCGCAGGCTCGTGGGCGAGCGCTTGCCGAGGTCGGCGGCGATCGACGCACCCCACTCGCCCTCGTGCTCGAGGGCGCCGAGGATCTCCTCGACGGTCGCCCGGCCGAAGACACGGTCGATGGCGGCCCGCTGCGTGGCGAGCGGCGCGGGCCCGGGATCGGCGGCGAAGCGATGCAGCGCCGCCTCGGGCGAGGCATGCGCGAGCGCATCGTAGAGCGCCGGCAGGTCGGCCGAAGGCACGAAATGCGTGGCAAGGCCCGCATGGATCATGTCCGCGGCGCGGATCCGCGCGCCGGTGAGCGCGAGGTAGGTCCCGATGCGGCCGGGCGCGCGGTCGAGGAACCAGCTGCCGCCGACGTCGGGGAAGAGGCCGATCGCGGTCTCCGGCATCGCGGCGCTGGCGCGCTCGGTGACGACGCGGTAGCGCCCGTGCACCGAGAGGCCGAGGCCGCCGCCCATCGCGATGCCGTCGATCAGCGCGACATAGGGCTTGGCGTAGCGATGGATGCGCCGGTTGAGGCGGTATTCCTCGAAGAAGAACTCGTAGGTCAGGACATCGGTGCCCCGGCGCCCCGCCTCGTAGACCGCGCGCACGTCGCCGCCGGCGCAGAAGGCCTTCTCGCCCGCGCCGCGGATGGCGACCGCGTCGACCGAATGGTCGTGCGCCCATTGCGCGAGCATCGGGTCGAGCGCGCGCACCATGCCGAGCGTCAGCGCGTTGAGCGCCTTCGGCCGGTCGAGCGTGACCACGCCAAGCCGCCCGTGCCGCTCGAAGCGGATGCCCTCGTCGCCGGCGGCGACGCCGCCCTCGCCCTTGCGCATGGTTCAGCCTCCCAGGATCCGGCGCGCCACGATCAGGCGCATGATCTCGTTCGTGCCCTCGAGGATCTGGTGGACGCGCGAATCCCGCAGGAACCGCTCCACCGGGTAGTCCTTGAGGTAGCCATAGCCGCCATGCACCTGCAGCGCGTCGTTGCAGACGGCGAAGCCGGTGTCGGTCGCGAAGCGCTTGGCCATCGCGCAGAGCATCGTCGCGTCCGGGTCGCCGGCGTCGAGCGCGCGCGCGGCGCGGCGGACCATGAGCCGCGCGGCCTCCAGCGACGTCGCCATGTCGGCGATGCGGAACTGCAGCGACTGGAAGTCGGCGATCGGCCTCCCGAACTGGCGACGCGTCCTGGCGTAGTCGGTCGCGAGGCCGAGGCAGGCCGCCGCCGCTCCCAGCGAGCACGCGCCGATGTTGACCCGGCCGCCATCGAGGCCGCGCATCGCGAAGGAGAAGCCCTGCCCCTCCTCGCCCAGCCGGTTGGCCACGGGCACGCGCGCGCCCTCGAGGATCACCATCGCCGTCGGCTGCGAGTTCCAGCCGAGCTTGCGCTCCTTCTTGCCGAAGCTCAGGCCGGGCGTGCCCTTCTCGACGACGATCGCCGATATGCCCTTGGGCCCCTCGCCGCCCGTGCGCGCCATGACGACGTAGAGGTCCGAGACGCCACCGCCCGATATGAAGGCCTTGCTGCCGTCGAGGACGTAGTGGTCGCCCTCGCGCCGCGCGCGCGTGCGAAGGCTCGCCGCGTCCGACCCCGAGCCCGGCTCGGTCAGGCAGTAGCTGCCGACGATGTCCATGGCGCAGAGCCGCGGCCCCCAGCGTCGGCGCTGCTCCTCGTTGCCGAAGCTGTCGACCATCCACGCGACCATGTTGTGGATCGACAGGAACGCGGCGGTCGACGGGCAGGCCGCGGACAGTTCCTCGAAGACGAGCGCGGCATCGAGTCGCGAGAGCGCGCTGCCGCCGATGTCCTCGCGCACGTAGATCGACGCGAGGCCGAGCCCGGCCGCCGCGCGCAGCACGTCGATGGGGAAAATCTCCTCGGCGTCCCATCGCGCCGCGTGCGGCGCGATGTGCTCCTGCGCGAAGGCGCGCGCGGTCTCCTGTATCGCCAGTTGCTCCGCGTCCAGGTCCTGGCCCATCCGTGCCTCGCCTTTCCGGACCCGCCCCGGGTCCCGCTCGCTGGCCGCGTCAACGCGCCACCCCGGCGGTGACAGCAGCCACCCGCCCGTCTAGAACGAAGCCATCGCATCGAGGAAGGAGCGCAAGATGGCAACGAAGAGCCGCCACCCGGAGACCATCGTGCTGCACGCTGGCTACCGCGCCGATCCCGCGACCAATGCCGTCGCGGTTCCGATCTACCAGACCACGAGCTTCCAGTTCAATTCGCCGGACCACGCCGCGAACCTCTTCGCGCTCAAGGAACTGGGCAACATCTACACGCGGATCATGAACCCGACCTACGCGGTCCTCGAGGAGCGCATCGCGCAGCTGGAGGGCGGCGTCGCCGCGCTGGCGCTCGGCTCAGGCCAGGCGGCCTCGCTCTTCGCGGTCCAGAACCTCTGCGAGGCGGGCGACAACTTCGTCGCCTCCACCGACCTCTACGGCGGAACGTGGAACCTGTTCGCGCACACGATGCGCCAGATGGGCATCGAGTGCCGCTTCGTGGACCCCTCGGATCCCGAGAACTTCCGCCGCGCGACCGACGCCAGGACGCGCTGCTGGTACGCCGAGACGCTGCCGAACCCGAAGCTCCACGTCTTCCCGATCGCCGAGGTGGCGAAGCTGGGCCGCGAACTCGGCGTGCCGCTGATCATGGACAACACGGCCGCGCCGATCCTGTGCCGGCCGCTCGACCTCGGCGCCGCGATCGTCATGCACTCGACGACCAAGTGGATCGGCGGCCACGGCACCTCGATCGGCGGCATCGTCGTCGATGGCGGCAACTTCGACTGGGAGGCGCATGCCTCGCGGCACAAGCTGCTCAACACGCCGGACCCGTCCTACCACGGCGCCGTCTGGACGCAGGCCGTGAAGCCGCTCGGGCCCGTCGCCTACATCATCAAGATGCGCGTGACGCTGCTCCGCGACATCGGCGCCGCGATGAGCCCCTTCAACGCCTTCATGTTCATACAGGGCCTGGAGACGCTGCCGCTGCGCATGCGCCAGCACTGCGCCAACGCCGCGCGCGTGGCCGAGTACCTGTCCACCCATCCCAAGGTGGCGCGCGCGATCTATCCCGGGCTGATGACCGGCGAGCTCCGCCGGCGCGCCGACGCGGCGCTCGCCGGCGGCCACGGCTCGCTGGTCGGCTTCGAGCTGAAGGGCGGCCGCGAGGCCGGTCGCCGCTTCATCGACAAGCTCGAGATGTTCTACCACGTCGCGAACATCGGCGACGCGCGCTCGCTCGCCATCCACCCGGCGACGACGACGCATTCGCAGCTGACGGCGGAGGAGCAGAAGAAGACCGGCGTCACCGACGGCTACGTGCGCCTGTCGATCGGCATCGAGCATCCCGACGACATCGTCGCCGACCTCGAGCAGGCGCTGGCCGCGGCCTGACCGCAGCCCCGGGCCTCACGCGAGGAAGCGGAGGATCGCCGCGACCTGGTCCTCCGCCATCAGCGCCGGCGCGTGGCCGCAGCCCGCGAACTCCACGAGTTCGACGCGCCGCGGCCCGCGCCGCGTCATCTCCGCGGCGGTATCGCGCAGCAGCAGGTCGGATTCCGCGCCGCGGACGACCAGGACCGGCAGCGCGATCGCGTCCCAGACCGCCCAGAGGTCGATGTCGGCCGGCGGCGTCGACCTGAAGGCCTCGCCGATCGCCGGGTCGTGGTGCAGCCGCCATGACCCGTCCTCGCGCACCGCCGAATGCTCGGCGAGATGGCGCCACTGGGCGTCGGTCAGCCTGCCGAAGGGCGCGGCGACGCGGCGCAGATGCGCCTCCACCGCCTCGAGCGAGGCGAAGCGCGGCGTCTCCCCCACGTAGGAGCCGATCCGCTCCAGCGACGCCTTCGGTATGAAGGGCCCGACGTCGTTGACGACGAGGCGGGTAAGCGGCGTGCGCGGCTGTGCCGCCAGCATCATGCCGGCGAGCCCGCCCATCGATGTCCCGATCCAGTCGAGCTCGTCGACGTCGAGCCGCGCGAGCAGCGCCGCCATCGCGCCGAGATAGACCGGGAAGCCGTATTGCGCGGGGCCAGCGAGCCAGGAGCTCCGCCCCCGTCCCGGGAAGTCGACGGCGACGACGCGCCGGCCCGCCCCGGCCAGCGCGCGCGCGACGACGTCGAAGTCGCGGGCGTTGCGCGTCAGGCCATGCGCGCAGACCACGACGCGGCCGCCACGCGGCCCCCACTGCGCGTAGGCGAGGTCGACGAAGCCCTGCGGGAGCAGGATGGGAAGGGTGCGGAGCTCTGGTTCCATGGCCAGCGAGACTAGCGCAGCGCCGCCGCCCGCGAAGCATCGGCTTGCCGCGCTGGACAGCCTCGCGCGCGCGCCGCTACAAGCCTCGTCGTCCCCCCGTGATCCGCGCCACCAACCTTTCCTGGGCCACAGGCCTGACCGCCGGTGGCGCAGCCCTGGCAGCCGCCATCGCCGCGCCGCTGGCGTGGTCGATCGGCGGCGTCGTCATGCGCAGCGTCGAGACGGCTGGCCCATGGGAGCAGGCCTTCTGGCGCGCGCTGGGCGGCGCGATCGCCGTCTGCATCGCCATCGTCGTGACGGGCCCCGGGCAGGCCGCGGCGTCGCTGCGCTCCGCGGGCCTCGCCGCGGCGGCCTCGGCGGTCTTCATCGGCGCGACCTTCGTGGTCCATGTGCTCGCCATGAACGCCACGGCGGTCGCCAACGTGCTCTTCCTCCAGACGGCAAGCCCGCTGCTCATGCCGATCCTGGCCTGGATCTTCCTGCGCGAGGCGCCGCGGCGCGCCACGCTGCTCGCCGCCGCCCTCGCCGCAGCCGGCCTCGCCCCGATCGTCGTCGCCTCGGTCGGTGGCGGCCGGCTCGCGGGCGACGTGCTCGCGCTGACGAGCGCCATGTGCGGCGCGGCGAACGTGCTCGTCGTCAGGCACGCGAAGGCGACCAACCTCGTGCCGGTCGTCGCGATCGCCGGCTTCGGCGCCGCGCTCGCCGCGGCGGCGATGGGCAGCCCGTCCTCGGTGTCGCTCGGCGACGCGGCGGCGCTCCTCGGCCTCGGCGTCGTGCAGATCGGCATCGGCCTCTCCCTCTTCCTCTTCGCGCTGCGGCACCTGCCGGCCGCGCCGGTGGCCTTGCTGACCCTGCTCGAGCCCGTCGTCGGCCCCGTGCTCGTCTGGGCCTTCGTTGGCGAGGTGCCGCCGGGCGCCACGCTCGCCGGCGGCGCGGTCGTCCTCGCCGCGATGCTGCTCTCCATCCGCGCCACCGCGCGCCAGGCCACGCCATGACGCCACACGGCATCGAGCCCGGCATGCGCCGCAGGGGGATCCTGCTCGCCGTTCTCGCCAACCTCTGCTTCAGCAGCGGCGGCTTCTGGGTGCGGAGCATGGAGGCGCCGCCCGACGGGTTCGAGGTCGTGTTCTGGCGCTCGCTGTCCATGACCGCCGTGCTCGCCGTGGTGACCCTGGCCTGGCGCCGCGGCGACACGCTGCGGCGCATCCGCGACGTCGGCGCCTGGGGCGTGGTGTCGGCGGCGTTCCTTGCCTCGACCTTCTTCGCCTTCATCCTGTCGGTGATGAACACGACCGTCGCGAACACGGCCGTCACGATGAGCCTCGCGCCGCTGATGGCGGCGCTCGCGGGCCTCGCGTTCCTCGGCGAACGCGTCGCGGCGCGCACCTGGGTGGCGATCGCGGTGGCCGGCATCGGCCTCGCGGTGATGATGCTCGACTCGGTCTCCGGCGAAGGGCTGCTCGGGATCGTCATCGCGCTCGCCGTGCCGGCCGGCCTCGCCGCGAACGTCGTCATCAACCGCCGGCATGGCGGCGCGACCGACATGACGCCCACGGTCCTCATCGCGGGCCTGCTCTCGCTGCCCCTGGCCCTCGCGCTGGGCTGGCCTATCGACGCCTCGACGCGCGACATCGGCGTCGTGCTCGCCATGGGCGCGGTGCAGCTCGCGGGTGGCTGCCTGCTGATCACCATGGCGATGCGCTACCTGCCCGCCGTCGAGGTCGGGCTCTTCACGCTGCTGGAGACGGTCCTCGGCCCGGTCTGGGTCTGGCTCGCCTACGGGGAGACCCCCTCCTCCATGGCGCTGCTTGGCGGCGCGCTGATCTTCGGCGCGCTGGTCGCCAACAGCCTGCTGGGCCGAAGGCGGGATGGCCCGGAGGCCTGAGCCGGCGACGCGAGGCCGCGCGCACCGCCTCGCCCGCGTCGCGGCGATCGCGCTGGCGACGCTGGCGCTGCTCGCCGCGGCCGCCGCCGCGGCCGCCTGGTGGTGGGTCGATCGCTCCGCGCCGGTGCGGTCGGGCAGGCTCGCCCTGCCCGGCTTCGCCGCCGACGTCGTCGTCGTGCGCGACCCGCGCGGCGTCGTGCATGTCCATGCCGGCGGCGAGGACGACGCCCATGCCGCGCAGGGCTTCGTCCACGCGCAGGACCGCTTCGCCCAGATGGACATGATGCGGCTGCTCGCGCGTGGCCGGCTCGCCGAGGTCGCGGGGCGCGGCGCGATCGCCAGCGACCGGTTCATGCGCGGCCTCGGCCTCGCGCGCGGCGCCGAGCGCGCGGCGGAAGCTCTCCAGCCCCGTACCCGCGCCGCGCTCGAGGCCTATGCGCGGGGCGTGAACGCCTTCCTCGGGGCGGGCGGCTCGGCGCTGCCCGTCGAGCTGCGCATCGCCGGCCGCGTCCCCGAGCCATGGAGCGTCGCGGACTCGCTGCTCTGGGGCCAGGTCATGGCGCTCCACCTCTCCGGCGACTGGCGCGAGGAACTCGCCCGCGCGCGGCTCGCCGGCCGGCATTCGCCTGCCCGCCTCGCGCTGCTCTGGCCCGGCTGGGACGGCGCGGGGCGCGCCGACCTTCGGGGCGACTGGGACCGGCAGGCCCTCGCCCGCCTCGAGCAGGCGCCGCCCGGCGCGCCTCCATCGAGCCTTGCCTCCAACGCCTGGGTCCTCTCGGGAGCGCTGGCGGCGAGCGGCAAGCCCCTGCTGGCGAACGATCCGCACCTGCAGCTCGGCACGCCGGCGATCTGGCACCTGATGCGGCTCGAGGCCCCCGGCTTCCTGAGGGTTGGCGCGAGCGCACCGGGCGTGCCCGGGATCCTCCTGGGGCACAACGGCTCGGTCGGCTGGGGCATGACGACCACGGGCGCCGACAGCTTCGACCTCTTCGTGGAGAAGCTCGCCACGGAGGATGGCAGCGCCTACGCGACCCCGGGCGGCGGCAGCGAGCCGTTCCTGGTCGAGCAGCACGAATTCGTCGTCCGGGGCGAGCGCGAGACGCTGCGCGCGCGGGTCCGTTCGAGCCGCAACGGCCCCGTCCTCGCCGACATCATCGAGGGCGCCAGCGAGGCGGCGCCCGCGGGACATGTCCTCGTCCTCGCCTCGCCGCTCCTGCGCGCGACGAACACGACCGCCGACGCGTTGCTGGCGATGAACGCGGCACGCGATGTCGAGGGCGTGGTGTCCGCCGCGCGCAGCTGGGTCGCGCCGGTGCAGAACCTCTTCGCCGCCGACGTCGCGGGCGACATCGCCTCGACCGTCGTCGGGCTCGTGCCCGAAAGACGCGCCGGCGACGGATGGCTGCCCGCGCCGGCGTGGTCGGGCGACCACGACTGGGCCGGGCTCGTCCAGGCGGCGGACGCGCACGCGCAGCGGAACCCGCCCTCCGGCCTGCTGTCCAACGCCAACGACCGCGTGGCGACGGCCGACCGCGCGCCCTTCCTCGCGCGCGAGTGGGACGCGCCATATCGCGGCACGCGGCTGCGCGAGGAACTCGCGCGCGGGGCGTCGCGCGACGTCGTGCAGGCGCGCGCGCTGCAGCGCGACACGCTCTCGCTGCTCGCGCGCGACATGCTCGCGGCGACGGCGTCCTGGCATCCCGTCGACCCGGCCCTCGGCCCGCATCTCGCGATGCTCAGGCGCTGGGACGCGCGCATGGACCGCGCGCGACCGGAACCCCTGCTCTTCAACGCCTGGATGCGCGTCTTGCGCCGCACGTCGCTCGCGGCCCTGCTCGGGGAAGACGCCGGCCCGCGGATCGCCTCCGGCCGCGAGGCACCGGCCGTGCTGCTGGCCGTGGCGAGGGGCGACAAGGATGCCTGCGGCGGCGGCGACTGCTCCGCGCTCCTCGAGGCCTCGCTGCGCGAGGCGGTGGACGGGCTGCTCCTCGCCCATGGGCACGATCCCGCGACGTGGCGCTGGGGCGCCGCCCACGCGGCACGCTTCGAGAACCCGGCCTGGAACGCGGTGCCCGTCCTGCGGCACCTCCTCGCCCTCTCCGTGCCGACCGGTGGCGACAACTACACGCTGGATCGCGGGACGCCGCGCCACGGCCCGGGCCTCGGCTTCGACCATGTCCATGGCGCGGGCCTGCGCATGGTCCTCGACTTCGCCGACCTTGATGCCTCGACCTTCATGATCGCGCCGGGCCAGTCGGGCCATCCGCTGTCCCCGCACAGGGCCGACCTCGCCCGGGCCTGGGCCGATGGCGAGGCGATGGCCATGTCCCGCCTGCCGCCCGGGGCGCATCCCTCCGCCCGCCTGACCATCGTCCCGAGGCGCTGACGCCGCGCGCGGGACGCGCCACCCCTTGAGGTTCACGCGATATTAACGACATCCGTGGAGTGTAAAGGGACCGCTCGGCGTCGCGCGGCGGCTGGGAAGGACCATGGCAGGCGGCAAGGGCGAGGGCGAGAAGCCCATCCTGATCATCAAGAAGAAGGGACACGGCGACCACGGCCACCATGGCGGCGCGTGGAAGGTCGCGTATGCCGACTTCGTGACCGCGATGATGGCGTTCTTCCTGCTGCTCTGGCTGCTCAACGTGACCACGGAGGAGCAGCGCCTCGGGATCGCCAACTACTTCATGCCGGACTCCGTGTCCCGCTCCCAGTCGGGTGGCGGCGGCGTGCTCGGCGGCGTGACGATCTCCCCCGGCGAGATGGAGAAGAAGGCGGCCGGCCTCGTGCTCGCGATCCCGCGCGCGCCCGACGCGTCGGAGGCCGAGACCGCGCAGGACGTGGATGGCGAGGGCAAGCCGCCGGAGCGGCGCGACCCGCGCGATCCGGCCGATCGCGTGCTCGACGCGTCGAAGGACAAGGACAAGGACAAGGACAAGGACAAGGACGGCGACATCAGCGAGCGCCGCCTCAAGGAACAGCTCGCGCGCCAGGAGGAGGAAAGCTTCCGCAAGGCCGAGTTCGAGCTCAAGCAGGCGATCGAGGACATCCCGGACCTCAAGCAGCTGGCCGAGAACCTCATCGTCGACCGCACGCCCGAGGGCCTGCGCATCCAGATCGTCGACCAGGGCAAGTACTCGATGTTCCCGCTCGGCTCGGCGGCGCCGATGGATCACACGCGCAAGCTCATGAACGCGGTGGCGCGCATCGTGCAGCGCCTGCCGAACCGGATCTCCGTCACCGGGCACACCGACGCGCTGCAGTTCCAGAACAACAGCCGCAACTACGGCAACTGGGAGCTGTCGGCGGACCGCGCCAATTCCAGCCGGCGCATGCTGCTCGAGGCCGGGCTCCCGACCGAGCGGATCAACCGCGTGATCGGGAAGGCGGAGCAGGAGCCCCTGTTCGCCGAGAACCCGAACGACCCGCGCAACCGGCGCATCTCGATCGTGCTGCTGCGGGACAACCAGTCGCCCCAGCCCGCGAACTGACCTGCTTGCCGTTCGCGAGGCCGCAAGCCTAGCCTAGCGAGGGCCGGGCTTGAGCCGGCCGGGGGGATGCGATGCAGGAACGAGGATCAGGGCCGGGCGTCTTCGCCGCGCCCGTGGATTGGCCGCCGGTCGACGCCGCGCGCCTGTCCGGCGTCCTCCGCCGTCGCGTGCTCGCGTATGTCGTCGACTTCCTGCTGGTGGCCACGATCTGGCTCGTCGCGGCGATCGGGCTCGGGATAGCGGCCGTCCTGACATTGGGCCTGCTGTCGCCGGCCCTCGCCCTCCTCGCCCTCGTGCCCCTCGCCTACCATACGCTTTCCGTCGCGGCCCTCGGTGCCACGCCGGGCCAGAAGCTCCTCGGCCTCGAGGTGCGCGACATGTCTCTCGCCTCGCCGACGCTGCTCCAGGCCTTCATCCAGAGCGCGATCTTCCTGCTCACCGTGCCGACGACGGCCGGGCTCGCGCTGCTCGCCGTCTTCTTCCTGCAGCGGCGGAGGACGTTCCACGACCTGCTTTCCAACCTGCAGGTCCTGCGCCGCGCGCCGCCGGGAGGCGAGATCCTGCTCGCGGGCGGCCAGCGGTGAGCTTCGCGCAGCAGCCTCCGGCGCCGCGGTTCTACTACTCGGCCCCGGCGCCCTGCCCCTACCTCGACGGCAGGACCGAGCGGCGGATCTTCGCCGACCTCTCGGGGCCGGGCGCCGCCTTCAGCTACGAGATCCTCTCCGAGGCCGGCTTCCGGCGTTCGCTCGGCTTCGCCTACAGGCCCGCCTGCCCTGGCTGCAACGCCTGCGTGCCGGTCCGCATCCCGGTCGCGGAGTTCGCCTTCGGCCGGGCCTGGCGCCGGGTCGTCGCGCGCAACGCCGACCTCTCGATCGCCTGGGCGCCGGCCCGCGCCACCAGCGAGCAGTACGAGCTCTTCCACCGCTACCAGCACGGCCGCCATGGCGACGGCGACATGGCGAGGATGGATGCCAGCGACTACCGCAGCATGGTGGAGGTGGGCTCCGTGGACAGCGCCATCGCCGAGTTCCGCGACGCCTCGGGCACGCTTGTCGCGGCCTGCCTCGCGGACCGGATGCCGCGTGGCGTCTCGGCCGTCTACACCTTCTTCGACCCGGATGCCGAGGCGCGGAGCCTCGGGACCCGCGCCATCCTGTGGCTCGTCGAGCAGGCGGCGGCCGAGGGCATGGACCACGTCTATCTCGGGTTCTGGATCCGGGAGAGCCGCAAGATGGCCTACAAGTCGCGGTTCCGGCCGATCGAGGCGCTGACGCCCTCCGGATGGACCAGGCTGGACGAGGCCGAGCCGACGCCGGCCGACCGGGGTTGACCGGCGCGCGATCCGTTGCAGGTCTCCCCCGCGGCCTGTAGCTTCGCCGCAATTTTCGCGGGGCCGGACAAGGCAACCGCGAAAGCCGCGTCGCGCGAGGCGCGCCGCTAGAGCAACTTCTCTCCCCGGGAGGACAAGACCCCATGAAGCGTCGTTCATTCTTCAGGAACGCCGGCAAGTACGGTGCCGCCGGCGTCGCCGCAGCGGCATCGACCGTCGCCGCGCCCGCCATCGCCCAGTCGATGCCGGAAGTCCGCTGGCGCTGCCCGTCCAGCTTCCCCAAGAGCCTGGACACGATCTACGGCGCGGCCGAGCAGGTCTCCAAGCGCGTCGCCGAGGCGACCGACGGCAAGTTCCAGATCCGCGTCTTCGGTGGCGGCGAGATCGTGCCGGCGCTCCAGGTCGCCGATGCCGTGCAGGCCGGCACCGTCGAGTGCGGCCACACCGCTCCCTATTACTACGTCGGCAAGGACCCGACCTTCGCCTTCGCGACGGCGATCCCCTTCGGCCTCAACAGCCGCCAGCAGACCGCCTGGATGTACAATGGCGGCGGCCGCGAGCTCATGAACGAGTTCTATGCCGGCTACAACATCCACGGCATCCCCTGCGGCAACACCGGCAGCCAGATGGGCGGCTGGTTCCGCAAGGAGATCAGGACGGTCGACGACCTCAAGGGCCTGAAGTTCCGCGTCGGCGGCTTCGCAGGCCAGGTCCTCGCCAAGCTGGGCGTCGTGCCGCAGCAGCTCGCCGCCTCGGACATCTACCCGGCGCTCGAGAAGGGCACGATCGACGCGGCCGAGTGGGTCGGTCCCTATGACGACCTGAAGCTCGGCTTCAACAAGGTCGCGCCGTTCTACTACTACC
>JBEGVV010000193.1:0-41047 GCA_041178225.1 Pseudomonadota bacterium
TCCCCTCCCGTTCGCGCGAAGCGCGGATGGGAGGGGTGGCGCCGCGCGGCAGCGCGGCGACGGGGAGGGCATGTGTGCTGGAGGCCAGGCGCCGAGCAACGGCTCTGGCGGTCCAACGCCGATCGTCCCGCACCGACCGCTCGCCGCGCGAGAAAGGACTAGTGCCGATGGATGCGCGCAGCCCTTCGCGCGCGCCGTGGCGTGCATCGACGCGGCTGGCGCAATCTCCGGCGCGATGCGTCTCAGGGACAGGCTCGATCGCCTCGCGGCACGCCGCGCGCTGCGACGCTCGCTCACCCCAGCGGAAGCGACGCTGTGGCGGCTGCTGCGCCGACGCGCGATCGACGGACGGCGGTTCAGGCGCCAGGCCTCTGTCGGGGCACATGTGCTCGACTTCTTCTGCGCCGCCGAGTCGCTCGCGATCGAACTCGACGGCGCGCCGCATGACCACGACGCGGCGGCAGCGCGGGATCGTGCCCGCGACGATGTCCTCGCGACGCATGGCATCCGGACGCTGCGATTCGAGAACAGGCTCGTCTTCGAGGAGCCCGAGGCGGTCGTCGCCGCCATCCGCGCCGCCTTCGATGAAAAGGGGTAGGCGCGCCATCGACGCGTGAAGCGGGACGACGCATGCCCCCTCCGTCGCGCGCCTGCGGCGCGCGCCACCTCCCCCACCCGCGCTGCCGCGCGGCCGGGGGAGGAGCCAGGCTAGCTCCCCTCCCGTCCGCGCGAAGCGCGGATGGAGCGGCCCGGCTCCCCTCCTGTCCGCGCGAAGCGCGGATGGGAGGGGTGGCGCCGCGCGGCAGCGCGGCGACGGGGCGGGCAATGGTGCTGGAGGCCAGGCGCCGAGCGAGGGCTCTGGCGGTCCGACGCCGATCGTCCCGCACCAGCCGCTCGCGGCGCGAGAGGAAGACGCATGCCCCCTCCGTCGCGTGCCTCGCGGCGCGCGCCACCGCCCCCACCCGCGCTGCCGCGCGGCAGGGGGAGGAGCAAGGTTCACTCCAGCCCCTGCCGGCCGGGGTCGGAGTTCGAGCCGGAGCCGACGGGAAGCTGGACTGCGCGGCTCGCTAGACGGCCTCCGCGATCGCGCGCGCGCCGATGTCGGAGATTCGCGCCGCCACCGCGCGGATGTCGAAGGTCCGGTCGGCATAGGCGAGCGCGTTGGCGCCGAGCGCGGCGCGCAGGCCGGGGTCGCTGGCGAGGCGTTGCGCGCCGGCCGCGAAGCCCTCGCGGTCCCCCGCCGGGACGACGATGCCCGCCTTCTCGCGCAGGAGGATGCGCGAGGCGAGGTTCTCGGGCGGCATGGCGGCGAGCAGCGGGCGCCCCGCGCAGAGATAGGTCAGCACCTTCGAGGGCACCGAGTAGACGCCGGCATCGGGCTCGAGCACGGCCATCAGCACGTCGCCCGAGGCGACGACCCGGGGCAGGGCGGAGAAGGGCTGGAAGGGCAGCAGCACGAGGTTCGGAAGGTCGCCACCATTGGCGCGCAGCCAGTCCGCGCCGATGCCTTCCGACACCACCGCGACCTTGACGTCCGGACGGTCGCGGAAGCGCTCGGCCAGCGCCAGCAGCAGCCCGGGGTCGTGCTTGAGGCCGATCGTGCCGGAATAGAGGAACACCGTGCCGCCCGCGAGGCCATGGGCGCGCGCCCACTCGTTGTCGCGCGGCTGCGGCGGCAGCTCCTCGCGCGGCGCCCAGTTCTCCACGACGTCGATGCGCGCGCGATCGACGCCCCAGCGCTCGAGGATCGGCACGAAGTCCTCGGTGATGACGATGGCGCGGGCCGAGCCGCGCAGCAGCCGGCGCTCCAGCGCCGCGTAGCGCCAGCCGACGAGGTGCCCGACGACGGGCAGCTTGCGCCCGAGGATGCGCGCGATCGCGACGGAGTTGATGTCCTGCACCCAGAAGACGAAGGGCACGCCAAGCCTGCGCGCCGCGCGCCACGCGTGGTGCTGCGGGTCGAGCGTCGCGTTGGCGGAGAACACGACCTCGGGGCGCCAGGACTCGATCGTGGCGGCGAGCAGGCGGCCATAGGCGAGCTCCTGGCCGAGCCGCCGGACATAGCTGTACTTGGCGAACTCGCCGGGCAGGGACAGGCCGCGCGTCTCGAAGCCCGGCGGGTCGTCCGGCCGCCGTGCCAGCGCGCCCTTGGGCGTCTGGAAGCCGGGGAAGTGCACGTGCAGCACCTCGTGCCCGTCGCGCGCGAGCTGGCGCGCGAGCTGCACGAGGAAGGCGTGGCCCGAGTAGTCGTGGAGGAGGATCCTCACGCGCGCCGCGCCTCGACCACGAGGCAGTCCCCCCTGCCCGCGCGGTTCCACGCCGCGCGCTCGGCCGCGCCCAGCGTCATCGCGCGCAGCATCAGCGGCAGCACGCGCGCCGCCTCGCGCTGGCGGCGCGGCTCGTCGGGGAAGGCGCGCGCCACCTCGGACTGCGCCCACCACAGCGCCGGCGTGATCGTGCGCACCGATTCCGGCTCGAAGCCGCAGTCGCGCAGCAGCGTCGACAGCCGCGCGGCGTCGAAATGCGTGACGTGGAACGGGACGTGCCAGTTGATCCAGTCCTTGCCGTAGCGCTCGCGCAGCGCGCTCGCCGCGTTGGGCAGGCTGATCCAGAGCCGGCCGCCGGGCGCGCTCACCCGGCGGATCGCCTGCAGCATGCTGCGCGGGTTGAGCGCGTGCTCGAGCACGTTGGACAGCACCACGACGTCGTAGGGCGACGAGGGCCGCAGCTGCGCCACGTCGACGTCGTAGACGACGAAGCCCTTGGCGCGCGCCGCCTCGGCGGCGACGCGGTTGAGCTCGAGCCCCTCGGCGCGGAAGCCGTTGGCGGCGTAGATGGAGAGGCCACGGCCCTCGTTGCAGCCGACGTCGAGCAGCCGGCCCTGGCCGCGCCGCGCGTGGAACGAGACGTCGCCATCGGCGCGCAGCATCAGGCGATAGAGCGGCGAGGCCAGGAAGAGCCGGCGCAGCCGCGCCCAGGCGCTGCCCGTCTCCCCCTCGCCGCCGAAATTGTAGTGGCGCTCGTAGAGCGCCTGCAGCTCGGCCTGGGTCGGCACGGGGTCGGTCTGCCACAGGCCGCAGGACTCGCAGGCGAGGATGCGCCAGCTGCCCGGCGAGCCGAAGCGGTTGTCGCGCACCGCCGGCTCGACGACGCGGAAGGACTCGCCGTCGCAGAGGACGCAGCTCGTGCCGTTCATCGCCGCGCCTCGCGCTCGCGCCGCTCGTGGAGCTTCGCGTCGACCAGGAACCTGAACCAGAAGGTCTGCAGCACGAAGAACACCAGCCCCCACCTGCCGTCGAGGAAGCCCAGCCGCAGGACGTAGCGGTAGAGGAACAGGCCAAGCGCGCGCCAGAAGAGCGGCGCGCGGTTGTAGCGGCTGCGCAGCGCGCGCTTCTCGGCCACGGGATCGCCGCTGCCGGGCTGGATGACGCCGCTGCCCGAGGGCGCGAGGATCTCGTCGACCTCGGCGTCGGCCCAGCGGTTGTGGCGCGCGGTCCACTCGCCGAGCGACAGGCGGATGTCGTCGATCATCGGCGCGCGCAGCGTGCCGGTCGCGCCATCCACGTAGAAGTGCTGGTCGTACTTGCGGTCCTCGCAGCGGCCGCGCCCGGAGCGGAAGAGCCGCATGTGGTGGATCGGCCACATGCCGCCATGGCGGATCGGCTGGCCGTGGAAATGCACGAGCCGCGGCACGTAGTAGCCCGCGATGCCCGCGGGCGGCCCGTCGCCCGCGAAGAGCGCGCGCAGCTCGGCGGCGAGCTCGTCGGTGACGCGCTCGTCGGCATCGAGGTGCAGCTGCCAGGGATGGCGCAGCGCCAGCGTCGCGATCGCCCAGTTGCGCTGCGCGCCGTAGCTCTCGAAGGGATGCGAGGCCACGCTGGCGCCGGCGGCGCGCACGATGTCGAGCGTGGCGTCGGTGGAGCCGGAATCGACGACATGCACGTCGTCGCTGAGCGCGCGCGCCGAGGCGACGGTCGCGCCGATCGTGTCGGCGGAGTTGAAGGTCAGGATGACGACCGAGATCGGCAGCATGGCGCCGGGCACCGAGTTCATGCCGGCGGCTCCCTGCCCTCGGCGAGCGCTCGATACACGGCCTCGAGCCGGACGGCAATCTCCGCCCAGTCGTAGTGCGCGGCGACGAAGGTCCTGGCGCGCGCGCCCATGGCGGCGGCGGCAGGCGGGTCGCGCAGGATCGCCTCCAGCCCGTCGGCGACCGCCTCGACGCTGGTCGGCACGACGCGCCCCGCCTCCGCGGCGGCGATCTCGCGCCAGATGTTGACCTTGTCGGAGACAAGCACCGGCAGGCCGCAGGCCATCGCCTCGACGACGGCGATGCCGAAATTCTCGGAATAGGAGGGCAACGCGAAGCAGGCGGCGTCGCGGAAGGCGGCGAGCTTCGCCTCGCCCGAGAGCAGGCCCGTGAAGGTCACGCGCGCGCCGATCCCCTCCGCCGCGACCCATCCGCGCGCCCGGGCCTCCATGCCGTCGTCGGGCCCCGCGACGACCAGGTGCAGGTCGTCGATGCGCGACGCGACGCGCGCGAAGGCCGGGACGAGCAGGTCGAGGCCCTTCTTGAAGTTCAGCCGCGACAGGAAGAGGACGATGCGCCGCCCGCGCGCCTCGGCGGGCAGCCGCGCGCGCAGCCCGCCCTCCGGCGGCAGCGTCGCGTAGGCGGAGAGGTCGAGGCCGTTGGGCACCACCACGCCGCGCGTGCCCAAGCACGCAGGCGCGGCGAGCGCGCCTTCCTCCTCCGCCGTCCAGTGCAGCGCCGCGGCCTCGCGGATGACGCGGTCCTGGAAGAGCAGGCCCAGCACGCGCTTCTCGAGCCGGCGCCGCGCGCGGATCAGGGGATCGAGCGTGCCGTGCGGGCGCAGCAGGTAGGGCTTGCCATGCCTGCGGCAGGCGCGCGCCGCGGCCCAGACATGGAACAGGAACAGCGAATGGATGTGCACGACGTCGGCGCGGGCGACCTCGGCGTCGAGCGCGCGCGCCAGCGGCCAGGACGTCGCGAAGGCGCGCGGCGCGCCCTGGGCGAAGACCGAGACCCTGACGCCGCCATCGTCGAAGGCGAGGCCGGGCACCAGGCCCTCGCGCGGCTCGGCGTCGCGGTCGGTGGTGAGGATGGCGACCTCGTGGCCGCGCCGGGCGACGGCGCGCGCCATCTCGCGCGCGGCCTTGGCGGGCCCGCCGGTGCGCTCCGCGAGCGAGGCGATGACATGGAGGATGCGAATGGGGGCAGGTCCGTTCTGGCGGCCGGGAATGTTCTGGATCGCGAGGCGCGCGGCAAGCGGAGAACGCGCCCGCCCCGCGCGCTATTTCCGCCGTCCACGCCGCGCTACTCTCCCGGCCCCGGCGCCGGGCGACAGGCCGCGCCGGAATGGGGCGGCAAGGAAGGACGGCTCGACCATGCGGATCCTGGTGCTGGGCGCCGGCGGCGTCGGCGGCTATTTCGGCGGCAGGCTGGCGGAGGCCGGCGTGCAGGCGACCTTCCTCGTGCGCCCGGGCCGCGCCGCGCAGCTCGCCCGCGACGGGCTGGTGGTGGAGAGCCCCTGCGGCGGCCTGCGCGTCCAGCCGCTCGTGGCGACCGAGGCGCGCGACGAGGGCTGGGACCTGGTCCTGCTCTCCTGCAAGTCCTACGACCTCGCCGCGGCGATGGACGCGATCGCCCCGGCGGTCGGCGCCGGCACCGTCGTCGTGCCGCTGCTCAACGGCCTCGCCCACATGGACGCGCTCGACGCGCGCTTCGGCGCCGCGCGCGTGGCCGGCGGCGTCGCCTACATCGCGGCGACGCTTTCCCCCGAGGGCACGGTGCGCCACCTGAACAACGTCCATCGCCTCGGCTTCGGCATGCGCGGCGGCGCCCATCCGCCGGCGCTGCGCTGGCTGGCCGAGGCGCTCGGCCGGACCCCGGTCGAGGCGCGGCTGCTCGACGACCCGGTCCAGGCGCTGTGGGACAAGTGGACCCTGCTCGGGCCGCTGGCGGCGACCACCTGCCTGATGCGCGCGCCGGTCGGCCGGATCGTGGCGGCGGAGGGCGGGGCCGCGCTGATGCGCGCCTGCCTCGCCGAGGTCGTGGCGATCGCCGCAGCCGCGGGCCATGCCCCGGCGGAGGGGGTCGTCGCGGGGGCGGGGAAGACGCTGGCCGAGCCCGGATCGCGCTTCGCGGCCTCCATGCTGCGCGACATCGAGCGCGGCGGCCCGACCGAGGGGGCCCATGTCGTGGGCGACCTCGTGGCGCGGGCGGCCGCGGCCGGCCTCGCCGCCCCCGTCCTCGGCGCGGCCTGGATCCACCTCCAGGCCTACGAGGCGGGGCGCGCCCGGCCTTGAGGACGGTTCCGCGCCAGCCCGCGCGTGCTATATGTCCGGCCGTCCCCTGCCCCGGCGAGAACATGCCCACCCCGACCGAAGGCGAGTTCCGCGCGCGCCTGCTTGCGCGCTACCTGACCACGCACGCCTCGGTCTCGGGCGCGCGCGACGGCCTTGCCCGCCGCCGCCCCTATCTCGAGCGCCTGGTGCGCGACCATTTCCCGCCGGAGCGCGACGCCGCGATCCTCGACCTCGGCTGCGGCCATGGCGCGATCGTCTGGGCGGCGCGCGGCCTCGGCTACACCAATGTACGGGGCGTCGACGCCAGCCCCGAGCAGGTGGCCGCGGCGCGCGAGCTCGGCATCGAGGGCGTCGTCCAGGGCGAGCTGCGCGAGGCGCTGGACGCGCTCGCGCCCGGCTCGATGGACGCGATCGTGCTCTTCGACCTCTACCACTACTTCACGAAGCCCGAGCAGATGGCGATCGCCGACGCCGTGCGCCGCGCGCTCAGGCCGGGCGGGCGCTTCATCCTGCACGTGCCAAACGCCGAGGCGGTGTTCGCCGCGCGCATGCGCTACTGGGACGTGCTCGCGGAGGACGCCTTCACCCGCGCCTCGATCGCCCAGATGCTGCGCGCCTGCGACTTCTCGGAGGTCGCCTGCTTCGAGGACCGGCCGGTCGCGCATGGCGCGCGCAGCGCGCTGCGCGCGGCGCTCTGGCCGCTGCTGCGCGGCGTCATGCGCCTCTTCCTCGCCGTGGAGACCGGCGAGGGCGGCCGCGAGGCAATCTTCAGCCAGTGCCTGCTGGCGGTGGCGCGGCGATGACGACGCGGAATTCAAGCGGCGGCGGCGGCGTTGTCGCCACGCCCACTCCCTTCCGGTGCGCGCGATGAGGATCCTCTATATCGGCTTCGACATCGAGGGCGTGGGCGGCATCGCCACCTACAGCCGCCACCAGGTGCGCGCGCTCAAGGCGCTGGGCTGCGAGGTCTTCGCGCTGTCGATCGACAAGCAGGAGCGCTTCGCCGAGCGCGGCCTCGTCGACCAGCGCTTCCGCTTCGCAAGCCGCGCAGGCGCGGTCGCGCGCGCGCTCGGCACCGTGGCGCGCCGGGGCTTCGACGCGCTGATGGTCAACCATGTCTACCTGGCCGGCCTCGGCCTCGTGGCGAAGCGGCTCAAGGGCACGCCCTACTCGATCAACGTCTACAACATCGACATCCTCTGCCCGCTGCCGCGGCTGCGCGAGCTCGCCTTCTCGCAGGCGGACCTCGTGCTCGCGGACTGCCGCTACACGATCGAGAACATGCCGCGCTTCCACCCGCGCGTGCCGCCCACCGGCCTGCTCTACGACCCGGTCGACGTGTCCTTCTTCAAGCCGATCCCGACCGCCGCGGCGCGCGCCGAGGTGATGAAGCGCTTCCCGTCGATCGGCGACATCGCCGACCGCTTCGTGTGCGTGACGGTCGCGCACATGGCGGGCCCGCCCAACAACAACAAGGGCCATCGCCAGGCGATCGAGGCGCTGGCGCGCATGCGCGACAAGCGCTTCTTCTACCTCGTCGTCGGCGAGGGACCCGACAGGCCGGCGATCGAGGCCCATGCCCGCGCCCATGGCGTGGAGGGCCAGGTGTTCCTGACCGGCCTCGTGCCGCAGGACGCCCTGCCCTTCCTCTATGCCTGCGCCGACGCGGCGATCCTCGTCGCCAAGGGCGGTCCGGGCCTCGGCGAGGCGGTGCCGCTCGGCCTTCTCGAGGCGGCCGCCGCGGGCGTGCCCTTCGTGTGCGGCAACGAGGACGGCTCGATCGAGGCGATCGACCCCGCGCGGCCCAACGGCATCGCGATCGATCCCACGGATGTCGACGCGCTGGTCGCGGCGCTGCGCGAGCTCGCAGGCGACGAGGCACGCAGGCGCCAGATGGGCATCAACGGCAAGCACGTCGTCGACGACGTCTTCCGGCTCGAGCGCTTCACCGAGGCCCAGGGCGAGCACCTCGCGCGCCATCTCGGCTTCTCGCGCGCGAAGGTGGCGGCATGAGCGAGGGAACGACGAGGCTGTATCGCGAGCGGATCTACGGCCGCTACGTCGAGGCGGCCTGCGCCGAGGTGGCGCCGCAGGCGATCGAGGGCCTGGCGCCGCGCATCCCCTACCTGCGGCGGCTGGTGCGCGAGCATTTCCCGCAGCGGGAAGACGCGGCGATCCTCGACCTCGGCTGCGGCCATGGCGCGCTGATCCATGTCGCGCGCACGCTCGGCTACACCAACATCGGCGGCGTCGACGGCAGCCCCTCGCAGGTCGAGGCGTCGCGCCGGCTCGGCATCGAGGGCGTGCGCTACGGCGACATGTTCGAGGTGCTGCGCGCGCTGCCGCCCGCGAGCCTCGACGCGGCGGTCTCCTTCGACGTGCTCGAGCACCTCGACCGCGACGAGATCATCGCCTTCACCGACGAGGTCGCGCGCGTGCTCAAGCAGGGCGGGCGCTGGATCGTGCACGTGCCCAACGGCGCCTCGCCCTTCGCCGGCGCCGCGCTCTACAGCGACCTCACCCACGAGCTCGCCTTCACCGCCGAGTCGATGACGCAGCTGGCGCTGTCCTCGGGCTTCCGCAGCGTGTCCTTCGCCGAGGACGAGCCAGTCGCGCATGGCGCGAAGAGCTGGCTGCGGCTGCTGGCCTGGCGCGCGATCCGGGCGTGCCTGCGCTTCTACCTGCGCGCGGAGACGGGGGCCGTCGCACATCCCGTGCTGACCCAGAACTTCCTGGCGGTGCTGATCCGTTAGCATGTGCGGCATCAACGGCATCTTCGCGCATGGCGATGGCGCTCCGCCCGCCGACAAGGCTGAACTGCGGCGCGCGCGGGAGAGCATGCGCGCGCGCGGGCCCGACGGCGCGGGGGAATGGTTCTCCGCCGACGGGCGCGTCGCGCTCGGCCACAGGCGGCTCTCGATCATCGACCTGCGCGAGGTCGCGGGCCAGCCGATGCTCGACGACGCGGGCGAGCTCGCGGTGGTCTTCAACGGCGAGATCTACGGCCATCGCGCGCTGCGCGCGGAGCTCGAGGCCGGCGGCGCGCGCTTCCGCACCGACTCCGATACCGAGGTGCTGCTGCATCTCTGGCGCCGGCGCGGCCCCGCGATGGTCGATCAGCTGCGCGGCATGTTCGCCTTCGCGCTCTGGGACGCGCGCGCGGGCACGCTCTTCCTCGCGCGCGACCCCTACGGCATCAAGCCGCTCTACCTCGCCGAGGACGGGAAGACGCTGCGCTTCGCCTCGCAGGTGAAGGCGCTGCTGGCGGGTGGCGGCGTCGACGCCTCGCCCGAGCCCGCGGGCCATGCCGGCTTCTTCCTCTGGGGCAGCGTGCCGGAGCCCTGGACGCTGCATCGCGGCATCCGCGCCCTTCCCGCGGGATCCTCGCTGCTCGTCGGCCGCGACGGCCGGCGCGAGGAGCGGCGCTTCTTCGACATGGCCGCCCTCCTGCGCGAGGCCGGCCCCGCGCCCGCCTCGGCGGGGGAGCGCGCGGAGATGCTGCGCGCCGCGCTCGAGGACAGCGTGCGCCACCACCTCGTCGCCGACGTGCCGGTCGGCGTGTTCCTCTCGGCGGGGCTCGATTCCACGACCATCGCCGCGCTGGCGGCGGAGGCCGGGACCGGCGACCTGCGCACGGTCACGCTGGGCTTCGAGGAGTTCCGCGGCGGCCCGATGGACGAGACCATCCTCGCCGCGGAGGTCGCGCGCCAGCGCGGCGCCCGGCACGAGACGCGCTGGATCCGCGGCGGGGAATTCGCGGCGGCCCGCGGCGACCTGCTCGACGCCATGGACCAGCCCTCGGTCGACGGCGTGAACACCTATTTCGTCGCCCGCGCCGCGCGCGAGGCCGGCCTCAAGGTCGCCCTCTCCGGCCTTGGCGGCGACGAGCTCTTCGCGAGCTACCCGAGCTTCCGCCAGGTTCCGCGCGTGGCGCGCGCGCTGGCGCCGCTGCGTCCCCTCGCGCCGCTCGGCGCCGCGCTGCGCGCGCTCGTCGCGCCGGTCGCCGGCGCCTTCACCTCGCCGAAATACGCGGGGCTGCTCGAATACGGCACGCATGTGCCCGGCGCCTACCTCCTGCGTCGCAGCCTCTTCATGCCCTGGGAGCTCGACGCGGTGCTGCCGCGCGAGGTCGCGCGCGAGGGGCTCGCCCGCCTTGCGACCATCGACCGCCTCGGGGCCGACCTCGACGGCGTGTCGAACCCCCGCCTGCAGGTGAGCCTGCTCGAATCCTGCTGGTACATGCGCAACCAGCTGCTGCGCGACGCCGACTGGGCCGGCATGGCGCATTCGCTCGAGATCCGCACGCCGCTCGTCGACGCGACCCTGCTGCGCGCCATCGCGCCGCTGCTTGCCGCCGGCGCCGACGCACCGGGCAAGCGCGCGATGGCCGACGCGCCGCGCCTCAAGCTGCCCGCCTCGATCCTCGAGCGGCCGAAGACCGGCTTCGTCGTGCCGGTGCGCGACTGGATCGCGGGCGGCGCGGCGCCGGCCGAGCGCGGGCTGCGCGGCTGGGCGCGCCATGTCCACGCCGCCTTCGGGGGGATGTGATATGCCCTGGCGCCGCATCCCCGACGACGTCCGGCGCGTGCTGGTCTTCCGCCTCGGCAGCCTGGGCGACACGGTCGTCGCGCTGCCGAGCTTCCATCTCGTGGCGCGCGCCTTCCCGCAGGCCGAGCGGCGCGTGCTGACGAACGTGCCGCGCAGCGCGCGCGAGACGGATCTCGATGCCGTGCTCGGCGGGACCGACCTCGTCCATGGCTACATGCATTTCGACCCGTCCGAGCGCAGCGCCGCCGCGATCGCCGCCGTGCGCCGCTCGATCCGCGACTATGCGCCGGACGTGCTCGTCTACCTCGTCGAGCAGGGCTCGCGCCTGCGCACCGTGCGCCACCTCGCCTTCTTCATGAGCTGCGGCCTGCTCAGCATCGTGGGCATGCCCGAGTTCGGCCCCGACGGCAGCCACGCCTTCGACCCCGATACCGGGCTCTGGGAATCCGAGGCGGCCTACCTGCTGCGCCGGATCTCCGCGCTCGGCGAGGCGTCGATCGACGATCCCGCGCTCTGGGACCTCGGCTTCACCCAGGAGGAACGCCAGCAGGCGGACGTCGCGCTGCGGGGATTCGCGGGTGCCGGCGGCTTCCTCGCGATTGCGCCTGGCTCGAAGATCGAGGCCAAGGACTGGGGCGCGGAGAACTGGGCGCTGCTCGCCGGCGCGGTCTCCGCGCGCAACCCGGGCCTCGGCCTTGTCACCGTGGGCGGCCCCGCGGACCGCGAGCGCGCGGCGCGCGTCGCCGCGTCCTGGCGCGGCCCGCATCGCGACCTCTGCGGCGCCGTGACGCCGCGCGTCAGCGCGCTGGTGCTCGCCCGCGCGCGGATGCTCGCCGCGCATGACAGCGGGCCCATGCACCTCGCCGCCGCGGTCGGCACGCCGGTGATGGCGATCTTCAGCGCCCGCGCGCGGCCGGGGATCTGGTTCCCGCGCGGCGAGGCCAACCGGATCCTGCACCGCGAGGTCGCCTGCGGCGGCTGCGGGCTCGAGGCCTGCGTGGTGGAGCGCAAGCGCTGCATCACCGCGATCGGCGTCGGCGAGGCGGTCGCCGCCTGCCGCGACATCCTCTCCGCCCGCACCCATGCGGCCTGACCCAAGCGACACATCCATGCGCAAGCTCCGCCTCGCCTATCTCGTCACCCACCCGATCCAGTACCAGGCGCCGCTGCTGCGCATGGTCGCCGCGCAGCCAGACATCGAGCTCACCGCGTTCTTCGCGACCGACTTCTCCGCGCGCAGCTTCAAGGCGCACGACTTCGCCCAGCAGATCAGCTGGGACGTGCCGCTGCTCGAGGGCTACGCGCACGAGGTCCTGCCGCGCCTCGACCGCGGCCCGCCCGAGGGCATCGAGCCGATCCTCGGCTTCTGGTCGCCGCTCTCGCACGGCTTCGGCAAGGCGCTCGACCGCGGCGGCTTCGACGCGCTCTGGATCCACGGCTATGCGCGCTGGCACCACTGGTGCGCGATCGCCGCCGCCAGGCGCCGCGGCATCAAGGTCTTCCTGCGCGACGAGGCGACGCCGATCTCGGCGCGGCGCTCGGCGCTGAAGACGCTCGCCAAGCGCGCCTTCTTCGCGGGGCTGGGCGCGGGCGTCGACGGCTTCCTCGCCATCGGCACGCTCAACCGCCGCTACTACGAGCAGAACGGCATCGACCCCGCGCGCATCTCGCTGGTGCCCTACGCCGTCGACAACGCGCATTTCCGCAAGGGCGCGCTGGCCGCCGCCGCGAAGCGCGAGGAGACGCGCGCGGCATGGGGCCTCGAGCCCGGCCGGCCGGTGCTGCTTTCCTGCGGCAAGCTGATCGAGCGCAAGCGCCCGCTGCAGCTGCTCGAGGCCTTCGCGCGCGTGCAGGGCGATCCCGCGCTGCGCCGGCCGCACCTCGTCTTCGCGGGCGACGGGCCGCTGCGCGCCGAGGTCGAGGCGCGCGCCGCCACGCTGGCCCCCGGGTCGGTGAAGGTGCTCGGCTTCGTGCCCCAGTCCCAGCTGCCCGTCGCCTACGACCTCTGCGACGCCTTCATCCTGCCCTCCGGCCAGGAGGCCTGGGGCCTCGTGGTCAACGAGGTGATGTGCGCGGGCCGCGCGGTGATCGTCTCCGACATGGTCGGCTGCGCGCCCGACCTCGTGCGCCCCGGCGAGAATGGCGCGATCTTCCGCACCGACGACATCGCCGGCATGGCCGCCGCGATCCGCGACGTGATGGGCGACGAGGCGAGGCTCGCGGCGATGGGCCGGCGCAGCCTCGAACTGATCGAGCGCTGGGGCTTCGCCGAGGACATCGCCGGGCTGCGCGAGGCGCTCGCGCGCGAATGCCCGGGCCTGCTCGCGCGGGAGCCGCGCGGCGCGCCATGAGCACCGGTGGCGTGCGCGACGTCTCGATCTCCTTCGCGACCACGCTCTACATCCAGGTCGTCAACGTCGCGACCGGGCTGCTCGCCGCGCGGCTGCTGCTCGCGGAGGGCCGCGGCGAGCTCGCCGCCCTGATGCTCTGGCCCGGGCTCGTCGCCGAGCTCGGCTGCCTCGCGCTTTCCGACGCCATGCTCTACCGGCTTGCCTCCGGCGCGAGCCCGGCGCGGCTGGTCTGCGGCACGATGCTTCTCCTCACCGCCGCGCTCTGCGCCATCCTCGTGCCCGTCGGGTTCGCCATCCTGCCCTTCGTCATGCCCGGGCACGACCCGGACATCGTCGCCGCGGCGTGGTGGTACATGGCGCTCTACCTGCCGACCTATTTCCTGTCGCTCTTCGCGGCGAACATGTTCCAGGGCCAGCTCGACCTCCTGTCGTGGAACATCGTGCGCGCGGTGGTGCCGACGCTCTACCTCGCCGGGATCGTCGTGCTGGGCCTCGCCATCGCGCCCGAGGCACCCGAATTCGCCGCCGCGAACATCGTCGCGATGCTCGCCTCCGCGGCGCTGGGCGCCGTGCTGATGGCGCGGCGCGGCTGGCTGGGCCTGCGCGCCTCGACGCAGGAGGCGCGCGCGCTGGTCGTCTATGGCGCCAAGGCCCATGCCGGCGAGGTCCTGCACAGCCTGCGCCAGAAGCTCGACCAGGCCGTGGTCGCGACGATGATGACGGCCAGCGACCTCGGCATCTACGCCGTGGCGCTGACCGTCGCCAACGGGCCGCTGATCCTCGTGCAGACCATCGCCAACATCGCCTTCCCGAAGATCAGCGCGCAGGAGACGCAGGAGGGCAAGGTCGTGGTCTTCGGCCGCTACCTGCGCCTCGCGCTGGTGCTGGTCTCTGGTATCGACATCGTGCTCTGGGCGACCAACGCCTGGATCATCCCGCTGCTCTTCGGCCCCTCCTTCGCGCCGGCCGTCCATGTCGCGAACATCTGCCTCGTCGGGCTGCTGCCCTTCGCGGCCAAGCTGCTCTGCGCCGCGGCGCTCAAGGCCTGCGACCGCGCGCTGGCGATCCCGCGCGCCGAGCTCTGGGGGCTGGTCGCGGTCGCGCCGTCGCTGCTCGTGCTGGTCCCCGCCTTCGGCCTGGCCGGCGCGGCGGCGAGCCTCGTGGTCGCGCAGGCGGTGACGGCGGTGCTGCTCGCGCGCCGCCTCGGGCGCGAGCTCGACATGCATCCGCTGCGCATGATGATCCCGAACGCCGAGGACGCGAGCCTGCTGCGCGCAGCGATCGCAAGGGGGCTGGGCCGTGGCTGACATCGACCGCGCGGGGACGCGCGTCCTCGTCCACCATCCCGGCTCGAACCACCTCGCCTACAACCTCGTGGGCGGCCTGCAGCGCGAGGGCTACGACGCGGTCTTCGAGACCGGGTTCTTCTACGACCCCGCGGGACGCCTCGCGCGCCTCGTCGCGCGGCTCCCGGCCGCGCCGCGCGCGCGCGCCGAGCGCGAGCTGCGCCGGCGCAGCAACGCGCTGGTCGATCCCGCGCGCGTGCGCGCCTGGCCCTGGGCGGAGCTGGCCTATGTCGCGGCGGCGCGGGCGGGGATCTCCGGCGAGCGCCTCGCCAGGGTCATAGGCTGGCGCAACGAGGTGATGGACCGCCGCGTGGCCCGCGCGCTGCGCCGCGAGCCGGCGCGCGTCGTCATCGGGCATGACGGCTCGGCGCTGCACGCCGCGCGCGCGGCGCGGGACACCGGCGCGCTCACGGTCCTCAACCAGGTCATCGGCCATCTCGAGCATGGCCTCGAGCTCGGCCGCGAGGAGGCGGCGCGCGCGCCGCAATTCGCGGAATCGATGCCGGATTCGCCGCGCTGGATCGTCGAGCGCCACCGCGCCGAGCTGGCGGAGACCGACCGCGTGCTCGTGCCCTCCGACTATGTCCGCGACACGCTGGTCGCGCGCGGCGTGCCGGAGGCGAAGATCGCGACCATCCCCTACGGCGTCGACGTCGCGCGCTTCCGCCCGCCCGAGGCGCCGCGGCCGCGCGAGCGCATGCGCCTGCTCTTCGTGGGCCACCTGAGCCAGCGCAAGGGCATCGGCTACCTGCTGGAGGCCGCGCGCAGGCTGCGCGGCATGCCCGGGCTCGAGCTCGTGCTGGTCGGCCGCCGCGTGGGCGCGGACGCCGCCTTCGCGCCCTACGAGGGCGTGTTCCGCCACGTGCCGCACGTGCCCTTCCACGAGGTGCACGCGCTGTTCCAGGACGCCGACGCCTTCGTCTATCCCTCGCTGCACGAGGGTTCGGCCTTCGTCACCTACGAGGCGCTGGCCAGCGGCCTGCCGGTGATCACCACGCCCAACGCGGGCTCGGTCGTGCGCGACGGCGAGGAGGGCTACGTGGTCCCGATCCGCGACGTCGACGCGATCGTCGACCGCGTCGAGCGGCTGCAGCGCGACCCCGACCTGCGCGCGGCCATGTCTCTGGCCGCGCGCCGCCGGGCGCTCGACTTCACCTGGGACGCCTACCGGACGCGCGTCGCGGCGCAGCTCGACCGCTGGCTTTCCTCGCCCTGACGGGGCGGCGCGCCCGCTTGCCGCTGGGCATGCCGGGGCGCGCGCCCATGGGGCCTTGTCGTTGCGCATCGTTCGACGTGCTGCAGACAGGATGAAGCCCGAGCGGGTGAACCCGTTGGCCTCGGCATGGGCGCCGATCGCAGCGAGACTGCACCCGCGTCGCGAGTGCCACGATCCTTCATCACCCGCTCCATGGAACTCGGCGCCGGCAGGGCGTCGCCGTCCTCGATCATGCCCTTGGCATGAAGCGCCCGAAGACCGGGACGGAGCCGGGATTACCTCGTCCCCGACATTGTCCGAGGTGTAATCCAGGCTCCGTCCCCGCAGCTCCCGTGCTGGTCACTTCCGTTGGCGCCTGGCCTTCTTGAGGGCGTCGATGGGGTCGGCGTCCTTGGCGAGGCCCTCGGCGGTGGCGATGGGGGACAGGCGGTCCTTCCCGACCGCGAAGGCGTGGGCGGACAGGTAGCCGCCGGAGCCCGCGGAGCGCACGATCACGACGACGTCCTGGCGCCTGTCGCCGTCGATGTCGGCGAGGACGGTCCTCTCGATCGTGCCGTCGCGCGGGCGGACCAGGCCGGCGACGAAGAACGTCGTCTCGTCCGCGGCGTCGGCCGCCGCGTAGAGCCGCACGCTGAAGCTGCCGGTCGAGCGCGCCTCGAGATCGCC
Source organism: Pseudomonadota bacterium (assembly GCA_041178225.1). Classification (GTDB taxonomy): domain Bacteria; phylum Pseudomonadota; class Alphaproteobacteria; order CACIAM-22H2; family CACIAM-22H2; genus CAIOSQ01. The sequence goes on from JBEGVV010000193.1 coordinate 16,455, forward strand.
TTCCGCGACGACGACGGTCTGGTTCGAGGGCAGCCTCAGCTTGCCGACATGGCGGTCCTGCGCCTGTGCCGTGGCCGACAGGCCGATGACGATCGCCGCCACCCAGTTCGCCCTCATGGTGTCTCTCCTCCGACGGCTCCGATCATGGGAAGGCCCGGGACGGAGCCCGGATTACCCCTCGGGCAATGCCTGGGACGAGGTAATCCAGGCTCCGTCCCCGGTTGCCCGCGACGTCGGGCGCTGGACTTCACCTGGGACGCCTGGCGGCGGCGCGTCGCGGCGCAGCTCGACCGCTGGCTTTCTTCGCCCCGACCGCGCGGCGCGCGGGCAGCTCGGCGCGCAGCAGCTGCTCGAAATAGGCGATGGTGCGGCGCAGGCCCGCCTCGAGCTGGATGCGCGGCTCCCAGCCGATCGTCTTGCGCGCGAAGGAGATGTCGGGCTTGCGCTGCATCGGGTCGTCCGCGGGCAGCGGCTTGCGCACCATCTTCGACTTCGAGCCGGTGAGCTCGATCACCTTCTCCGCCAGCTCGCGGATGGTGAACTCGCCCGGGTTGCCGAGGTTCATCGGGCCGGTCACCTCGTCGGGCGTGTCCATCAGCCGCACGAAGCCCTCGACCAGGTCGTCGGCGTAGCAGAACGAGCGCGTCTGCTGGCCGTCGCCGTAGATCGTGATCGGCTCGCCCTTCAGCGCCTGGACGACGAAGTTGGACACCACGCGCCCGTCGTTGGGATGCATGCGCGGGCCGTAGGTGTTGAAGATGCGCGCCACCTTGATGCGCAGCTTGTGCTGGCGGTGGTAGTCGAAGAACAGCGTCTCGGCGCAGCGCTTGCCCTCGTCGTAGCAGGCGCGCGGGCCGATCGGGTTGACCGCGCCGCGATAGCTCTCCGGCTGCGGATGGATCTCCGGGTCGCCATAGACCTCCGAGGTGGAGGCCTGGAAGATCTTCGCCTTCACCCGCTTGGCGAGGCCCAGCATGTTGATCGCGCCGTGCACCGAGGTCTTGGTCGTCTGCACGGGGTCGAACTGGTAGTGGATCGGCGAGGCCGGGCAGGCGAGGTTGTAGATCTCGTCGACCTCGACGAAGAGCGGCATCGTGACGTCGTGGCGCATCAGCTCGAAGCGCCGGTCGTCGAGCAGGTGCGCGACGTTCTGGCGCCGGCCGGTGAAGTAGTTGTCGACGCAGAGCACCTCGTGCCCGTCCGCCAGCAGCCGCTCGCAGAGATGCGAGCCGAGGAAGCCGGCGCCGCCGGTGACGAGGATGCGTTTCGCGAGTGCCATGGGGCCTGTGCTCCGGGGTTTGGCCGCCCGGCCTCGAGCCGGGGCGGCGGAGATAAATCCCGGGGCCACCGGGACGTCAAGCGCGCGCCCGCGCGCCGGTCAGGGCGTGGTGCGCAGGAATTCGACCCGCTCGCCCTCGACGGCCAGCGCCGTGAGCACGCCGGTGGCGTAGGCACCGGTGTCGATGGCGATGCGGTTGGGGTGGATCTCGGGCTCCTCCACGATGCTGTGGCCGTGGACAACGACGCAGCCATGGTCGCTATTCGAGGACAGGAAGGGCTGCCTGATCCAGAGCAGGTCGTCCTCGTCCTGGTCCCCGGGCGCGACGCCCGGCCTGATCCCGGCATGGACGAAGAGGTAGTCGCCCTCGCGGTGCATGCGGCGCAGGCCGCGCAGGAAGGCGAGATGGGCGGCGGGCAGCGCCGCGCGCAGCTCGTCGCGCGCGCGCAGGACGTCGCCGGCCGGAGCCCCGCGCAATCCATGCGCGCCCTCGACGCCGTAGCTCGCCAGCGTCGCGGCGCCGCCATTGGCGAGCCAGGGCCCGGCCTCGCCGGGGTCGTCGAGGAAGGCCAGCATCAGCCATTCATGGTTGCCGGCGAGGCAGACGCGCTCCAGGCCGTCGGGCGGCGGCGCGCAGAGATGCTCGAGGACCTCGCGCGATGCCGGGCCGCGGTCGACATAGTCGCCGAGCAGCACGACGACCCGGCGCGCGGCCGCGCGGCGCGCCGCGTCGGCGCGCACCAGCCCCTCGAGCTCGCGCAGCTTGTCCGCCCGGCCATGCACGTCGCCGATCGCGTAGGCGACGACGCCGTCGGGGGCGCGCGGCCGGGCGCGCGGCGCCCCGCGCAGGGCCGCGGCGAGGCGGGCGAGCGGCATCGCGCGCCGGCTCAGGCCGCGAAGCGCGTGCGGCCGCCGCGGTTCTCGATGATGTTGACGAGCGCCGCCACGACCCTGCGGTCGACCAGGCGGCCGGCGTCCTTCTGCACGACCGCCATCGCCTCGTCGATGTCCGCGGCGCTGCGATGCGCGCGCGCGCTGGTCATCGCGACGAAGGCGTTGGCCACCGCGATGATGCGCGCGGGCATCAGGATCGCCTCGCCGGCCAGGCCCTGCGGCCCCGTGCCGTCCCAGCGCTCCTGCGCCTGGCGCAGCGTGTCGACGACCGGGCCGCCGAAGTCGATGTTGGCGAGCATGTCGATGCCCTGGCGCAGCGCCTCGCGCACCTGGGCGTGCTCCTCGTCGCTGAGCCTGCCGGTCTTGGTCAGCAGCGCCTCCGGCACCATCGCCTTGCCGAGGTTCATCAGCCGCCCCGCGGTCTCCGTCGCCTCGACCAGCTGGTCGGGCAGGTCGAGCTCGGTCGCGACCTCGCGCGCGATCGCGGCGACGCGCTTGGAGTGGTTGGCGGCGTAGGGATCGCGGCGGTCGACCAGGCGCACGAGCACCTCGACCAGCTCCTGGAGGTTGCGCGCGCGCGTCTCGCGCTCGACGACCGCCTCGGTGATGTCCTCCTCGACGACGAGCATCGACACCGAGTCGTCGTCGTTCTTCACCGGGACGTACTCGGCGTTGATGACCTGGAGCCTGCCATCGGTCTCCGTGCGCTCGACCACGCCATGCGCCTTGCGCTTCTGCAGCGTGGTCCTGAGCGCGTCCTCGTAGCGCCGCGCGCCCGCCGGGCCGAAGACCGCGCCGAGGCGCTTGCCCTCGAGCGCGCCGCCCTCCTCGCCCAGGTCCTCGGCGAGGCGGCGATTGGCGAAGCTCACGCGGCCGCCCTCGGCGACGATGAAGATGCGCGCCAGCTGGCTGTCGGTGACGAGGCGCAGCAGGACGCTCTGCGCCTCGAAGCGCCGCGCCATGTCCTGCGCGACCTGCGCGGCGGCGGTGGCGCGGCGCGACGCGCCGTGGCGCCACACCGCGACGAGGCCGGCGGCGAGCGCGCCGGTGCCCAGGATGAGCAGGGTCAGGAGCTGGCGCAGGCGCGAGTCGGATTCGCCGAGCGCCTCGGCGCGCGCGACCTTGAGCGCGACCGTCCAGTCCGCCATGCCGGCGACGAGCTGCGAGGCCACGACGACCTCCCGGTCGGCGACGTCGCGCAGGATGGCGAAGCCGGTGCCCGACTGGACCGCGAAGACCTCCGCGACGTCGGCGGGCTGCATGGCGATGCGGCGCTCGAACGGGCGGGTGCCGTCGCGCATCGGCGACATCACCTCGACGGCCGCGCCGACGCGGCGCAGCAGCAGCGTCTCGGCGCTGCGCTCGGCCATGCGCGGGCGGTCGAGCAGCTGGAAGAGCTCGGGCTCGACGTCGCGCAGCCCGAAGAGCACGCCGACGGGCGGTGCGCCGGTCTCCCCCTGGATCGCCGCCACGGGCGCCGCGGCGACGAAGAGCGCGCGGCCGCCGGGCCCCGGCACCATGTCGCAGACCGGTCCCTTGAGCGCCGCCTCGGCGAGCGCCAGCAGCCGGCCCTCGAGGGCCGGCGGCTCGGCCGTCGAGAGCAGCGGTCGCAGGCTCGCGTCGAGCACGGTGAAGCCGATCCCGGCGGTCGCGCCGCGCTGCAGGTTGGCGTTCACGGCCGCGCCGGTGCGCGGCGCCACGTAGCCGAGCCGGTCCGCGGCCACCGCGAGGAGGCTTCGCACATAGGTGACCTGCGACGCCTCGTCGGTCACCTGGCCGCGATCGCCGCCGACCATGGCGAGTTCGGTGAGGAAGAGCTGGATGGTCTGGTTGTCGGCCAGGCCCTTGGCGGCCTCGCCCTGGCGCATCGCCCAGTCGCCCACGGCGCTGGCGCGCGCGTCCGCGGCCGAGCCGAGCCGCAGCGCGAGGCTGCGCTGGTCGCGCTCGCGCTCGACGGCGACGATCCTGAACGCGCCGAACATGCCCGCGGCGAGGATGGCCACGACCAGGGCCGCGGCCACCAGGATCCAGCGGTCTGCGCGCCCGGCCGGCGCCGCGGGGACTGCCCCGGCTGATCTTTCTTCGCTCATCTGGTCAACCCTCGGGGGGATATTCGCCCGCCCGGCGATGCAAGGGAAGGACGGCGAGGCCCTCGCCGTTGTCGGGTCGATGGACAGGCCCCGCGACACGCGGCTCGCCCCCGGCCGGGCCGGCGGGCTCCCGCGCGCCGGCGCCGCGAGGCCATGGCGCCGCGCGGCCGGTCGCGCTAGTTCTCTGCACCCGCGCCGGGCGGGACTTCCGCGCCCGGCCATCGCCAACGCCGCAAGCCGGACCCGCATGGCCCGCCGCCTCGTCGCCGCCGACCTCGTCACCCTCGCGACCGGCGTGGTGCGCGCCCTCGATCCGCTCGCCGTGGCGGTCGCCGCCTGGATCGCCTACTGGGCGCGCCACGGGACCTGGGTGCTGCCCGACCTCTACGTCATCGCCGTCTCGGTGGCCTGCGTGCTGGTGCTCAACGTCATGCACCTCGCCCGCGTCTACGACTTCGAGACGCTCTCGCGCCCGGCGCTGCAGGTCGGCCGCCTCGCCATGGCCTGGGCGGTCGTGGTCCTGACGCTGATCGCCCTCGCCTACTTCACCCAGACCTCGCTGGCGTTCAGCCGCGCCTTCGTCCTCGGCTGGATCGCGATCAGCTTCGGCCTGCTCCTCGTGGTGCGCGTCCTGTTCCTGCTGCGCATCGACACCTGGCGGCGCGACGGCAGGCTGTCGCTCGACGTCGCGCTGATCGGCTCGGGCGCGCTCTGCGCGCGGCTGATCCGCCACCTGCACGAGCAGGGGGGCGGGCGCTACCGGATCGCCGGCGTCTTCGACGACGCCCCCGTCGACGGCGCCACCTCGGTGGAGGGCTACCCGGTCGTCGGCACGATCGACGACCTCGTGCGCCTCGCGCAGGTGCGGACCTTCGACGAGGTGGTGGTCGCCGGCCCCCATGCCGGGCACGAGCTCGTCGCCGTGATCAAGAAGCTCAAGGCCGTGCCGGTGAACGTCAAGGTCTGCCCCGACCATGTCGGCTGGGCGCTGCCCACCGTCGGCTTCCACATGCTCGGCGGCATACCGATGCTGGCGGCGCTGGAGCGGCCGCTCTCCGGCTGGTCGCTGGTCGTGAAGGCGATCGAGGACCGCGTGCTCGCGACGATCGCGCTGGTGGCCTTCTCGCCGCTGCTCGCGGCGATCGCGCTGGCGATCCGCATCGACAGCCCCGGGCCGGTGCTGTTCCGCCAGAAGCGCTACGGCTTCGCGAACAACGAGTTCACGGTGTTCAAGTTCCGCACCATGCGCCACCGCCCCGTCGAGGAAGCGGGCGTGCCGCAGGCCACGCGCAACGACCCGCGCATCACGCGGCTGGGCGCCTTCCTGCGCCGCACCAGCCTCGACGAGCTGCCGCAGCTGCTGAACGTCCTGAAGGGCGACATGTCGCTGGTCGGGCCGCGGCCGCATGCCGTCGCCCACAACGTGCAGTTCGCGCAGGTGATCGACGACTACCTCAGCCGCCACCGCGTCAAGCCGGGCATCACCGGCTGGGCGCAGATCAACGGGCTGCGCGGGGAGACCGACACGCCCGAGAAGATGCGCGCGCGCGTCGAGCACGACCTGCACTACATCGACAACTGGTCGCTGCTCCTCGACCTGAAGATCCTGCTGCTGACGCCGTTCCGCGGCTTCATCAACAAGAACGCCTACTGAGGCGCGCCCGGCGGGCCGACGCCTCGGGACCGCGCGCGCTCAGGACTGCTCGCGGGGGGCGTGCTTGGCGAGGATCCGCTGCAGCGTGCGGCGATGCATGTTCAGGCGGCGCGCGGTCTCGGAGACGTTGCGCTCGCACTGCTCGAACACGCGCTGGATGTGCTCCCAGCGCACGCGGTCGGCCGGCATCGGGTGGTCGGGGGGCGGCGGCAGGCCGCGGTCCCCGCCGCGCAGCGCCGCGTCGACGGCGTCCGCCTCGCAGGGCTTGGGCAGGTAGTCGATCGCGCCGGTCTTCATCGCCGCGACCGCGGTCGCGATGTTGCCGTAGCCGGTCAGGATGACCATGCGCGCGGACGGCGCCACCTTGCGCATCTCGGTGACGAGGTCGAGCCCGTTCCCGTCGCCGAGCCTGAGGTCGACGACCGCGAAGCGCGGCGGCTGCAGCGCCGCCATCTCCAGCCCCTCGCGGAAGCTGCCGGCGAGCCGCACGGCGTAGCCGCGCTTCTCCATCGCGCGACCGAGCCTGCCGCGGAAGGGCTCGTCGTCGTCGATGATCATGAGGTCGTCGGTCCTCGGCGTCTCCATGCTCATGCCTCGTCCTCCCCTTCCTTCACCAGCCGCGCACGCGGCCAGCGGATGCGCACGCGCGCCCCGCCATCGGCACGATTGCCGAAGTCGAGGACCGCGCCGGAACGCTCGAGCAGCGTGATGGCGATGAAGATCCCGAGGCCCATGTGGGTGCCGTCCTTCGCCCGCGTCGAAAGATAGGGTTCCCCGAGGTGGTCGAGGATCGCGGAAGGAAAGCCTGGGCCGTCATCGACGATCGTCATCTCCAGCGCATCAGGCAGGGCCGTCATCCGGACATCCACCCTCGAGCGCGCGAATTGGATGGCATTCTGCAGCACGTTCGCAAGCCCGTGCAGCACCTCGGGCGTGCCCGGAAGGACAGGCATCCTCTCCCCGAAGGACGCGATCGCGACCTCGACGCCGGGGCGCCGATAGCGCTGGACCACCGATTCCACAAGGGCTGCCGGCGTCATGCGCTCGAGCGGCGCATGCGCGTCCTCGGGGTCGGTGCGGGCCGAGAGCTGCTTCAGTATGTCGCGGCACCGCGCGACCTCGCGGGCGAGCAGCGCGACGTCCTCGGCCAGCGGATCGTCGGGCGTGACCTCGGTGGAGAGCTCGTTCGCGACGAGGTGGATGGTGCCGAGCGGCGTGCCGAGCTCGTGCGCGGTCGCCGCGGCCAGCGCGCCGACCGCCGCCAGGCGCTGCTCGCGCGCCAGCGCGTCCTGCGTGGCCGACAGGGCCAGCGTCGCGCGCCGCGTCTCCGCCGCGATCCAGCCCGTGTAGACGGCGAAGAAGATGCTGCCGATCACGAGCGCGGCCCAGGTCCCGAACAGGTGGCCGCCATGGAAGTCGATCGCGGCTCCATCCCAGGCGAGCGGCACGGCGCGCAGCGCCAGCAGGCTGGCCGCCGCCACGGCGAGGAGGCAGAGCCCGGCGGTATGGACGCGCGAGAGCACCGTCGCGGCGACGCAGACCGGCGCGAGGAGCATCAGGGCGAAGGGGTTGTCGAGGCCGCCGGTGAAGTAGAGCAGCACCGCGAGCTGCAGCGTGTCCCAGGCCAGCAGCACCGTCGTCGCGCCCTCGTTGAGGCGCGGGATCGGCCGCCACAGCGACAGGGCGAGGTTCAGCACGGCCGAGGCGCCGATCGCCGTCAGCAGCGGCGCGAGCGGCAGGTCGAGGCCGAGCCCGGCCTCCGTGGCGACGACGCCGGCGAGCTGGCCGGCGATCGCGATCCAGCGCACGAGGATCAGCGTCCTGAGGCGGACGCCGCCCACGGTGGCGAGCTCGAAAGGGCGCGAATGCGGCATCGCGGTCGGCTCCGGCCTTGGACTCGCCACGCAGCGAGCCGCCGCACTATAAACCGCGGGAGGTATTGATGTTGCCACAATCCATGGACGACGCACGGTCCTCGCCCGCGATCGAGGTCTCCGGCCTGCGCAAGGCCTTCGCGCGCGCGATCGCCGTCGACGGCATCGACTTCGTCCTCCCGCGGGGGGCGGTCCTCGGCCTGCTCGGGGGCAACGGGGCCGGCAAGACCACGACCATCGGCATGCTGCTCGGCCTGGTCCTGCCGACCGGGGGCCGGATCCGCGTCATGGGCGAGGACATGGTCCGGCACCGGCACCGCGTGCTGCCGCGGATGAACTTCTCCTCGCCCTATGTCGACTTCCCGGCGCGGCTGACGGTGCGCGAGAACCTGCGCGTCTTCGCCGCGCTCTATGGCGTGCGCGACGCGGGCGACCGGATCGCCGCGCTCGCCTCCGACCTCCACCTGCGCCGCTTCCTCGACCAGCGCGCGGGCTCGCTCTCCGCCGGGCAGAAGACGCGCATGGCGCTCGCAAAGGCGCTGGTGAACGAGCCCGAGCTGCTGCTGCTCGACGAGCCGACCGCGAGCCTCGACCCCGACACCGGCGACTGGATCCGCGCCTATCTCGAGGCCTACAGGCGGCGCGCCGGCGCCGCGATCCTGCTCGCCTCGCACAACATGGCCGAGGTCGAGCGGCTCTGCGACGAAGTGCTTATGATGCGCGAGGGCCGCATCGTCGACCGCGGCACGCCCGCGGCGCTGCGCGCGCGCTTCGGCCGCGAGAGCATGGAGCAGGTCTTCCTCGACGTCGCGCGCGCCGGCCGCGACGCCGACGCGCCGGGCGCCGCGCCATGAGCGGCACCGCGCGGCGCGTGGGCGCCATCATGCTGCGCCACTTCTTCCTGTGGCGCGGCTCCTGGACCCGGCTCTTCGACCTCGTCTACTGGCCCGTCCTTCAGGTCATGATCTGGGGCTTCATGACGGAGTTCCTGGCCGGCAAGTCGTCCTGGGTCGCGCAGGCGGGCGGCGTCTTCATCGGCGCGGTGCTGCTCTGGGACGTGCTGGTGCGCGGGCAGTTCGGCATGACGCTGTCGATGCTCGAGGAGATGTGGTCGCGCAACCTCGCCAACCTCTTCGTGAGCCCGCTGCGCCCGTGGGAGTTCGCGGTCGCGCTCATGAGCCTGTCGATCCTGCGCTCGCTGATCGGCGTCGTCCCGGCGGCGCTGCTCGCCATCCCGCTCTTCGGCTACTCGGTGTTCGGGCTCGGCCTGCCGCTGCTCGCCTTCTGGTCGCTGCTGCTGGTCTTCGGCTGGGCCATCGGCCTCGCGCTGTGCGGGCTGCTGCTGCGCTTCGGCCTCGCGGCGGAGAGCTACGCCTGGGCCTCGGTCTTCCTGCTCGCCCCGTTCAGCGGCGTCTACTACCCGGTCGCGACGCTGCCGGGCTGGCTGCAGCCGCTGGCCTGGTGCCTGCCGACCACGCATGTCTTCGAGGGCATGCGCGCGGCGATGGTCGACGGCACCTTCCGCTGGGAGCTGATGCTGGGGGCGCTGGCGCTCGACCTCGCCTGCATCGCGGCGGGCTTCGCCATCTTCCTCGGCGCGGTCGCGAGCGCGCGGCGCCGCGGCAGCCTGCTCAGCGCCGGCGAATGAGGGCGCGGGCTCAGGCCGGCCCGCTCACCCCGGCCTCGTCGAAGCTCGCCATGCCGGCGTGGCATTCCACCGCCGCGCGCACCACGCCCACGGCCAGCGCCGCGCCCGAGGCCTCGCCCAGGCGCATGCCGAGGTCGAGGATCGGCCGCATCCCGATCGCCGCGCAGAGCCGCGCATGCGCGGGCTCCGCCGAGAGATGCGCGACCTGGCAATGGTCGAGCAGGCCCGGATCGACGCGCAGCAGCGCGGCCGCGGCGGCGGTCGCCGCGAAGCCGTCGAGCAGCACGGGCACGCGCGCGAAGCGCGCGGCGACCACCGCGCCGGCGATGGCGGCGAACTCGAAGCCGCCGAGCCGGCGCAGCAGCTCGAGGCCGTCGCCGGCGCCCGCGTGCAGCGCCGCGCCCGCGGCCACCGCCTCGCGCTTGCGCGCCAGGCGGTCGCCCGCGACGCCCGTGCCAGGCCCGGTCCAGTCGGCGGCGTCGCCGCCGAACAGCGCGAGGCAGAGCGCGGACGCGGCGGTCGTGTTGGCGATGCCCATCTCGCCGAGCGCGACCAGGTCGATGCCCTGCTCCACCGCCATCATCCCGTAGGCCATGGCGCGCGCGCATTCGGCGTCGTCCATCGCCGGGCCGGAGACGAAGTCCGCCGTCGGCGCCTCGAGCGACAGCTCGTAGACCCGCAGGTCGGCGTCGACGCTGCGGCAGATCTGGTTCACCGCGGCGCCGCCCGAGACGAAGTTCGCGACCATCTGGCGCGTCACCTCGGCCGGGTAGGCGGAGACGCCGCGCGCCGCGACGCCGTGGTTGCCCGCGAAGACCGCGACGCGCGGGCGGCGCAGCCGCGGCGGGTGGCGGTCCTGCCAGGCCGCCATCCAGGCGGCCAGTTCCTCCAGCCGGCCAAGCGCGCCGGCGGGCTTGGTCAGCCGGGCCTCGCGCGCGGCCGCGGCGGCGCGCGAGGCCTCGCCCGGGCCGGGCAGCGCGGCGAGCATGGAGCGGATCTCGGCGAGGGAGGCGGAGGGCGCTGGCGTCCCGGTCATGCGCGGGGTCGGGCTCCGTGACAGGTCGTAACGATTGTTGAACGCGGTCGGGATGGAGCCGCGCGGCGGGCTGGCTTATACAACTTTTCCGCCACGAGCGACCGGAGCAGATGCCAGACGAGACCCCGGCCGGGCCCCCGCCCGAAGCGCCTGCGCCGACGCCGGACCCGCGGCCCGACCCCGCGGCGCCGGGCCGGCCCTGGAACTGGCTGGGCGAGCTGCGCATCGCCCTCGTCTTCCTGACCGTGCTGCCCGTGCGGCTGCGCGAGGCCGACCTGCGCTTCGGCCTCTCGCATGGCGTGCGCGCCTTCCCGCTGGCCGGCCTCGCCGCCGGGGCGATCGCCGCGGCCGCCTTCGTCGTCGCCGACCTCTGCGGCCTCGCGCCGACGATCTCGGCCCTGCTCGCCATCGCCGCGGGCGCGCTCGCGACGGGCGGGCTGCACGAGGACGGCCTCGCCGACACCGCCGACGGGATGGCGGGCGCGCGCAGCCGCGAGCGGCGGCTGGAGATCATGCGCGACAGCCGCATCGGGGCCCATGGCGCGCTGGCGCTGCTGCTCGCCACCGGCCTGCGCGCCGCGGCGATCGCCGCGACCGGCGTCGCGCTCGACACGGCCTGCGCGATCGTCGCCGCGGCGATCGCCTCGCGCACCGCGATCGCCCCGGTCATGTACCTTCTGCCGCCCGCGCGCCCCGACGGGCTGTCCCATGCCGCCGGACGCCCGGATCGCGGGCGCGCCGCCGACGCGGTGGCCATCGGGGTGCTGCTCTGCGCCCTCGCCCTCGCCCCGGTCGCCGATCCCGTCAGGATCATCCTCGCCATGGCCGGGGCGGCCGCCGGCGCGAGCCTCCCCGCGCTGCTGGCGCGGCGCAGGCTGGGCGGCCAGACCGGCGACGTGCTGGGCGCCGTGCAGCAATGTGCCGAGATCGGCTTCCTGCTGGTATTCATCGCCGATCCATGACCGACCCCTCGCCGCAGGCAGCCGCGCCCATGACCGAGATGACCGTCACCCGCTGGTGGTTCATCCGCCACGCCCCCGTCGTCGGCACGACCGGCCGCGTCTACGGGCGGATGGACGTCGCCTGCGACGTCTCCGACGCCGCCTCGTTCAAGGCGCTGGCCCATCGCGTGCCCGACGCCGCGCTGTGGATGGTCTCGCCGCTGTCGCGCACCCAGCGCACGGCGGCGGCGATCGCCGAGCAGCTCCGCGCGGCTGGCCGCGCGACCCCGCCCGCGCCGGAGATCGAGCCCGCCTTCATCGAGCAGGACTTCGGCGAATGGCAGGGCCGCAGCTACCGCGAGCTCGGCGCGCATGGCCAGGGCGATCCCGCGCATCGCTTCTGGCTCGCGCCGGCGACGGAGACGCCACCGGGCGGGGAGAGCTTCGCCGACGTCGTGCGGCGCGTGGGCGACGCGCTCGGCGCGCGCTCGGCGCGGCATGCGGGGCGCGACATCGTCGTCGTCTCGCATGGCGGCGCGATCCGCGCGGCCGTCGCCCACGCGCTCGGCATCGCGCCCGAGGCCGCGCTCGCCATCTCGGTCGACACGCTCTCGCTGACCCGCATCGACCATGTCGCGGGCGCCGGCAAGGGCAACGACTGGCGCCTCGGCCTGCTCAACTGGCCCGCACCGTGACGCCGGCCCCGGGGCGCTGATGGCGATGCGGCTCCTCGCGCCCCTCCGCAACCCGCCCTTCGCGGCGCTGATCGGCGCGCTGACGCTCGTCGAGCTCGGCGCGCATGTCGGCAACTTCGCGCTGGTCTGGCTCGCGGTGGAGCTGATCGGCGACCAGGCCGCCTACCTGCAGGCGGCGCAGAACGCGGCGGTGATCCTCGGCGCGCTGCTCGGCGGGCGCCTGCTCGACGCCCGCGACCCGCGCGGCGTGCTGGTGGGCGCCTACCTGCTGCGCGGCAGCGTCGCGCTCTGCCCGCTCCTCGCCGCCTGGGCCACCGGCTCGCCGCTGCTCGGCATGCTCGTCGCGGCGGTCGGCCTCGCGCTCGCGCAGGCGCAGTCCGACCCCGCGCTGCAGGCCAGCCTCACCGCGATCTCCGGCGACGCGGAGCAGCGCCAGACCGCCAACGCGCTGATCTTCGCCACGCTGCGCGTCGCGCGGCTGGCCGGGCGCGGCATCCCGGGGCTGCTCACCATGCTGGTCCCGGTGCTGCACCTCTTCTCGATCAACGCGGCGCTGATCCTCGCCGCGGCGCTGCTGCTCGTCGTGCTTCCGCGCGGGCCCGCGCCGCCGCCGCCCGCGGGCGGCGAGGCGCTGCGCGGCGCCTTCGCGGGCCTGCGGCACATGCTCGCCGACCGCGAGCTGCGCGTGTATCTCGGCACGACGGCGGTCTCGTTCGGCTCGTGGCTCGTGATCGTCAGCCTGGGACCGGCGCTCATCGTGCACGCGCGCGACGTCACCTGGCTCGGCATCCCGCCGGCCGGCGGCTACAGCCTGCTGCTCGCCGCCTACGGCCTTGGCAACATCCTCGGCACCGGCCCGCGCGGCCTGTCGCCGAGCGTGCGCACGGTCTTCGCCGGACAGGGCTGCTTCGGCATCGCCGCCATCGCGCTCGGCGCGGCGGGCGCGCTGGCGAGCGACGCGCTCGTCATGCCGGCGATGATCGCGGCCATCTTCGTCTGCGGGATCGGCGCGGTGGCGCACGACCTGCGCCTGTCGAACATGATCCAGGCCTCGGGCCCGCCGCAGGTGGTCGCGGCGCTCGCGCGCGCGCGCGTGGTCTCGGGGTGGGGCTCGATGCTCGTTACCAGCCTCGCCGCGCCCTCGCTCTTCGCCACGATCGGCGTCGAGGCCTGCGTCGCGCTGGCCGGCCTGGCGCTGGTGGCATCCTCCGCCCTGGCGTATCGGCGGCTCTCCCCGGCCGGCGGGGCGGCACCGTGACGCGCGTCGCGCTGGTCATCGGCGGCGCGCGCTCGGGCAAGAGCGCGCATGCGGAGGCGCTCGCGCTTCGGCTTGCCGGCGCGCGCGGCACCTGCGTCTACGTCGCGACCGCCGAGGCCTTCGATGACGAGATGCGCGCGCGCATCGAGCTGCATCGCGCCCGGCGCGGCACGGCGTGGCGCACGCGCGAGGCGCCGATCGACCTCGCCGCGGCGATCGCGCAGGAGGCGCGCCCGGGGCGCGTCGTGCTCGTCGACTGCCTCACGGTCTGGACCGGCAACCTGATGCATGCCGGGCGCGACGTGGCGGCGGACTGCGCCGCGCTCGTCGCCGCCCTCGCCGCGGCGCGCGGGCCGGTGGTGCTCGTCGCGAGCGAGGTCGGCCTCGGCATCGTGCCGGACAACGCCATGGCGCGCGCGTTCCGCGACCATGCCGGGCGGCTGTCGCAGGCGATCGCCGCCGTCGCGACGCATGTCGACCTGGTCGCCGCCGGGCTGCCGCTCGCGCTCAAGCGGCCGCGCCGCGCGCGGCCTCAGGCGCGGAAGACAAGCAGGTAGGCCGCCGCCAGCGCGGCATGCGCGAGGCAGGCGACCAGGAAGAGCCGGCAGGCGCGCTCGACGTCGCCGGGCACCGCGCGCGCGCGGCCGTCGCCGATCCAGGGCTCGTCGACCGGCTCCCCGTGGTAGCGCCGCGGCCCGGACAGCGCGAGGCCGAGCGCGCCGGCGCCGGCCGCCTCGGGCCATCCCGCGTTGAAGGAGCGGTGCTTGCGCGCGTCGCGCAGGATCGTGCGCAGCGCGGCCAGCGGCCGGCCGCCGGGCACGATCGCCGCGGCGAGGACGAGGCACAGCGCCGCGATCCGCGCCGGCAGGAACATCACCGCGGTGTCGAGCCGCGCCGCCGCCTCGCCGAAGGCGCGATGGCGCGGCGTGCGGTGGCCGATCATCGAGTCCATCGTGTTGATCGCCTTGAGCGCGAGCACGCCCGGAAGCCCGAGCAGCAGGTACCAGAAGACCGGCGCCACGACGGCATCGCCGAAGTTCTCGAACAGGCTCTCGATCGCGGCGCGCGCGACGCCGTGCTCGTCGAGCGTCTGCGGGTCGCGGCCGACGATGTGCGCGACGGCGCGACGGCCCGCCGCGAGGCCCTCGGCGGCGAGGGCCACGCCGACGGCGGCGACGTGGTCGCGCAGCGAGCGCTGCGCGACGACGATCCCGACCGCCAGGGCCTCGGCGGCCCATCGCCATTTCGCGTGCACGAACACCAGGTGCGCGGCCCAGCCGAGCGCGAAGGAGAGCCCGGCCACGAAGGCGACCGTCGCGATGCCGCGCAGCCGCCGGTCGTTGAAGCTGCGCTGCTCGCGGTTGAGCCGCCGGTCGAGGAAGGCGACGAGGCCGCCGATCGCCACGACGGGATGCGGCAGGTAGCGGAAGACGGGCCGCATGTCCCCGGCGAGCGCGTCGATCGCAAGCGCGAGGAGGAGGATCGCCGGCGGGTCGGCGATCCAGATCGCCGACATGTGCCAGTCGAAGGCCGGGCTCGGGGGCATCATCGGCCGCGTGCCCGCGTCAGCGATCCGCGCGCGCGAGACGACGCGGCCGGGTCACTGCGTCGCGCCGGCGCGCTTGAGGACCGTGACGACGCCACCGCGCCCGCCATCCTGCGCGTGGCGCAGCGCGGTGCGGCCGGTATGGTCCTCGCGCCGCCAGTCCGCGCCCGACTTCAGCAGCCGCGTGACGACCTGGGCATGGCCGCGGCGCGCGGCGGCGATCAGCGGCGTCTCGCCCTGCGGGCCCTCGGTGTCGACCGCCGCCCCCGCCTTGAGCAGGGAAGCCACCACCTCGTCGTGCCCGCGCTGCGCCGCCTGGAACAGCGCGGTCGAGCCGTCGCGGTCGCGGGCATCGACCCTGGCCTTGTGGGCGACCAGGAGGTCGATCGCCTCGACATGGCCGCCCCGCGCGGCGAGGACGATCGCCGGGATGCGGTTGATGTCGGCGCTGTTGGCGGACTGGCCGGCGATGAGCAGGGACCGCAGCGTGGCGATGTCGCCCGCGCGCGCGGCGTCGGCGACCGGCACGCGCTGGAACATGTCGAGGGTCATCTGCGCCCAGGCGGGGGCCGGCGCGAGGGCCAGGGCGGGCGCCAGGGCAAGGAGGACGAGGGCGACCAGCCGGGACGCGGCGTTCTTGCGGGGCATGGCGCCATTTGGCGAGGCGCCGCCGCGAGCGTCAAGCGCCGCCGCTCCAGGCGATCCTGCCGGTGGCCAGCAGCCAGGCCGCCGCGAGCGCGAGCGAGGCGAGCGCCATCGGCACGCCGGCGCGGGCATGCTCCGCGAAGCCGAAGCGCACGCCCTCGCGCGCCGCACGTTCGGCGACGATCAGGTTGGCGATGCTGCCGACGAGCAGGAAGTTCCCCGCGAGCGTCGTGGTCAGCGCGAGGGCCTGGAGCACGCCCTCCCCCCAGCCGGGCTGCGCGGCGAGCAGCATGACGACGGCGGGGACGTTGCCGATCGTGTTCGACGCGAGGAGCGCGAAGGGCAGCATGCCCGCGAGCGCGTCGAGGCCGATCCCGGTCGTGCCGAGCCAGTCGATCGCCGCGCGCGCCAGCCCCGTCGCGGCGAGGGCGTGGTTGAGCACGAACAGCCCCGCGAAGAGCAGCAGCAGCGGCCAGTCGACCGCCGCGAGCATGTCCCGGCTGGCGAGGCGGCGGCTGGGCAGCAGCGCGCCCGCGACGGCGATCGCCGCCAGCTCGCGCGGGACCGGCGACAGGAAGAGCGCGAGCAGCAGCAGCGTCGCGGCCACCGCGCGCGCGGCCTGCGGCCGATCCAGCGGCGGGGGCGGGGGTGGCGGCGCGGTCGGCGCGGCGGCGAGCTCGCGCGCCCAGGCGAGTCGCACGGCGACGACCGTCACGGCGAGCGCGGCCACGGCAGGGGGCGCGCAGGCGAGCACGAAGCGGGCGAAGTCGAGCCCGCCCACCTGGCCGATGACGATGTTCTGCGGATTGCCGATGATGGTCGCGGCCGAGCCCGCGTTGGCGGCGCCCGCCAGCGCCGCGAGGAAGGGACGCGGGTCGAGGCCGCGCGCGCGCAGGCCGCGCACGAGGAGCGGCGCCATGGCGAAGACCACGACGTCGTTGACGAGCACCGCCGACAGCAGGCCGCAGGCGCCGGTGACCAGCACCAGGAGGCGGATCGGCGATCCGGCGGCGGCGGCGATGCGCGCGGCGAGCATGTCGTAGGCGCCGGCGGCGGCGAAGCGCGCCGAGACCACCATGAGCGCGAAGAGCAGGACGAGGGTCGGGAAGTGCATCGCGCCAAGGACCTCGCCGGGCGGCACGGCGCCGATGGCGACGAGCAGGATCGCCGCGACCACCGCCATCCCGGCGCGATCGAGGGCGAGCCCGGGGACGCGCCCGAGCGCGAGCCCCGCATAGGCGATCGCGAAGATGGCGAGGACCGCGAGGGTCATCCGGGGGCGGCTCCTTCGGCACGCGGGTACTGGCGCGCATTGTCGCGGGCCGCCCCGGGGCGCGCAACGCGCGCCGAGAACGCCCTTGGCGGCGCTGCGCGGAAGTCCTATCAAGCCGGGATGAGACCAAGCGTCCTGACCTGCCTCGCCGCGCTGGCCTTCGCAGCCTCCTGCGCGCCCTCCGTCGTCTGGCACAAGGAAGGCGCCGACGACGAGGACCTGCGCAGCGCGCGCAGCCGGTGCGAACGCGAGGCCCAGGGCTATGGCTACGCGATGGAGCGCGGAAGGTCGGGCGACGACCTGCTGGGCGGCGAGCGCCGCGCCGGCTCGGCGACCGGCGGCGTCTACCGCGACTGCATGGAACGGCAGGGCTGGAGGCGCTACCGCGACCAGCCGCGCTGACGGCCATGGGCGCGTCGCCGTCGCGCCTGCGCCGCCTCGCGCTCGCGCTGGCCGCCATCGCCACCGGCGTGGCGATCGGGGCCGCCTTCCACCTCCTCGACTTCGCGGCCGGCCCGCGCGTGGGCGGCCCCTTCTCCCTCGTCGACCACGATGGCAGGCGCGTGAGCGAGGCGAGCTATCGCGGCAGCGTGCTGGCGGTCTTCTTCGGCTTCACCCACTGCCCCGACGTCTGCCCCGCCGCGCTCGCGCGCATGGCCGAGCTGCTCGACGCGCTCGGGCCGGACGCGGCGCGGCTGCAGCCGCTCTTCGTCACCGTGGATCCCGCGCGCGACACGCCTGCCGTCCTGAAGGACCACGTCGCGCATTTCTCGCCGCGCATCGTCGGCCTCTCGGGCAGCGAAGCGGAGATCGCGGCGATGGCGAAGGCCTGGCGCGCCTACTACCGCGTGCAGGGCGACCCGCGCACGAACCCGGGCTACCTCGTCGACCACTCGGCCTTCGTCTACGTCATGGACGCGCAGGGCCGCTTCGTCGGCACCTTCGGCCCCGACGCGTCGCTCGACGCGGCGCTGCGCCTGGTGCGGCGCGCGCTGTGAGCCGCGCGGCTTCACGCTTCGTCAAGCTCGCCGCGCGAGGATTTAGGCGCTAGCCTGCGATCGTATGCGCGTTCCCGCCATGGGGGGAGGAGCCGACTTGCTCTACCATTTCTACGACCTGCACAGCGCCATGGTCGCGCCGGCCCGCCTGGTGGCGGAGACGCTGAACCATGTCTTCAGCCATCCGCTCGTGCCCGCGTCCTACACGCGCATGGGCCGCGCGATCGCCGCCGGCAGCGAGATCTTCGAGCGCGCGACGCGACGCCACGGCAAGCCGCGGTTCGGCATCGGCCATGTCGTGGTCGACGGCGAGGCGGTCGAGGTGCGCGAGGAGGTGGTGGCGCGCAAGCCCTTCGCCGAGCTGCGCCGCTTCCGCAAGCAGGGCGCGGACCGCGACGAGCCGCGCGTCCTGGTCGTGGCGCCGATGTCCGGCCACTACGCGACGCTGCTGCGCGACACCGTCGCGGCGCTGCTGCCCGGCCACGACGTCTCGATCACCGACTGGATCAATGCCTGCGAGGTGCCGCTCGAGGACGGGCGCTTCGACCTCGACGACTACGTCGACTACATCGTCGACTTCCTCGCCGCGCTCGGCCCGGGCGCCCATCTCGTCGCGGTATGCCAGCCTTCCGTCCCCGCGCTGGCCGCGGCCTCGATCATGGCGGCGGAGGACCATCCCGACGCGCCGGCGAGCATGACGCTGATGGGCGGGCCGATCGACACGCGCATGAGCCCGACCAAGCCCAACAAGCTCGCGCAGTCGCGCTCGCTCAGGTGGTTCGAGCGCTCCGTCCTCTCGACCGTGCCGATGGGGCATCGCGGCGCGGGGCGCCATGTCTATCCCGGCTTCATGCAGCTCACGGGCTTCATGAGCATGAACGCCGACCGCCATTTCGGCTCGACGCTCAAGCACTTCCAGCACCTCGTGCGCGGCGACGGGGAGAGCGCGCAGGCGCATCGCAGGTTCTACGACGAGTACCTCGCGGTGATGGACCTGACCGCGGAGTTCTACCTGCAGACCATCGACGTCGCCTTCCAGCGCCACCTGCTGCCGCGCGGCCTCTGGGTGTCGCGCGGCCGCAAGGTCGAGCCCAAGGCGATCGCGCATACCGCGCTGATGACGGTCGAGGGCGAGTTCGACGACATCTCCGGACCGGGCCAGACGCGCGCGGCCCATGGCCTGTGCGCGAACCTGCCGCCCGGGAAGCACCGCCACCTCTTCGCCAAGGGCGTCGGCCACTACGGGATCTTCAACGGCAGCCGCTGGCGCTCGACGATCATGCCCGAGGTGGCGGCCTTCATCCGCGCCCACGACCGGGGCGCGGCGACGGGCTGATCCCCGCGGCTCAGCCCGCGGCGATCGCCGCCGCGAGCGCCTCGCCGCTGTCGAAGGCGGCCTCGACCCGCGGGCCGAGGCACCAGTCGCCGCAGGCGCCGACGCGGGCAAGCGGGTCCCAGAGGAAGGGCGCGCCTGCCGCCTGCTCCACCAGCGCGTAGCGCCAGCGATGGGCCGCGGCGAAGACCGGCGTCGCCCGGTTGCCGGTCGCGTCGGCGAGCAGCGCGAGCATGCGCGCGCGGACGTCGTCGGCGCCAAGCTCGAGATGCTGGCGCGACCAGCCGGGCGAGGCATGGGCGACGACCGTGTCGAGGGCGCCGCCACGCCCCGGCTTGCTCGCGTCGCGGGCGATCCAGGAAAGGTCGGCGCCCTCGGCGCGGATCCGGTCGCCCGCGATCCCGGCAGGCGCGGGGAAGGCGGCCATCAGCGCCCAGCACGGGGCGTAGCGCACCTGCGAGAGGGCGGGGAATTCGACGCCGGCGCTGGCGGCGATGGGGATCGCCTGGGGCGCCGGCACCGCGAGGATGACCGCGCCGAACGACCCGTTGGCTGGCGTGTCGACCGGCCCCGTGGCGTCGCACACGGTCCAGCCGCCCGTGTCGCGGCGCAGCGCCGCCACCGTCGCGCTCGTCGCAACGGCCTCGCCATCGAGCAGCAGGCGGGCCGGCGCGCTCATGCCGGGCACGCCGACATGCGCGTCCTCGAACCAGGGCGCGGCCTTGCCGCGCGCGCGCCAGTCCTCGACGACGGCGCGGAAGCGCGGGCCGCGGGCGGTGAAGTACTGCGCGCCATGGTCGAACTGCATCGCCTCGACGCGGCGCGTCGCCATGCGCCCGCCGAGGCCGCGGCTCTTGTCGAACAGGGTGCAGGCATGGCCCGCCTCGCGCAGCACGCGCGCCGCCGCGAGTCCCGCGATCCCCGCGCCGATGATCGCCACCGTTCCGCCCATCCCACCGTCCCTCCGTGATGACGAGGACATCTACGCAGGCCGGGCGCCACCGGACCTATCGGCCGCGCGGATCCCCGCGCGTCACCATCAGCACGCCCGCGGCGATCACCAGCGCCGCCAGCCAGACCCAGCCGCTCAGCCGCTCGGCGAAGAGCAGCCAGCCCCAGAACATCCCCGACAGCGTGACGATGTAGGAGACCTGGCTGAGGAACACCGCCCCGGCGAGGCGCAGCAGTTCGAACATGATGAACTGGCTGGCGATGCCGCCCAGCACGTGGAACCACAGCGCCGCCTCGCCGCGCCACGGCGCGGTGAAGGGGAGGTGGAACTGCCCGGCGCCGATCGCGAAGGGCAGGATGATCGCCGCGGCGACAAGCTGGAACAGCGCGCCGTTCATCCAGGAATCGAGGCCCGCCGGGCGTGCCCTGGCGACGTAGACGCTCGTGACGCTGTGCACGAAGGGGGTGAGGAAGGCGAAGAGCACCCAGCCCAGCATCGACGGGTCCGGCAGGCTCGAGCGCGGCACGACGATGAGCGCGGCGCCGGCGAGCCCCGCCAGCGTGCCCAGCGCGCGCATCGGCGAGAAGCGCTCGTGGCGCGCGGCGAGCGCCGCGGCGTAGGTGATCACGGGCCCGGTCGTGATGATCACGGCCATGATGCCGGTCGGGATGTTGCGCACCGAGGTGAACATCACCAGCGACGGGATCGCGCCGTTGCCGAGCCCGCCGATCAGGGCGAAGCGCGCGAGCCCACGCCCCGGCGGCAGGCGCGAGCCCTGCGCGAGCCCGAGCGCCAGCAGCCCGGCGCCGACGCCGAAGGCGAACCAGAAGCCGTAGCCGAGCGCGGGGATCCCGGCCTCGCCGCCTGTCCGCGCGAGGCCGAACGTGCCGCCCCAGATCATGCCTATGGCGAGCAGCAGGCCGAGCAGGCCGGCGCGCGGCATCGGCGTCGGGAAGGCGAAGATCATCCGGCGGCAGGATCGGCCGGCGCGCGCGCGCGCGCAACCTCGCCCCGCGCATGGCGGGGATACGAGGGACGCCATGCGCGGCGCGGCGGCGAATTGACCGCGGGCCGCCCGCGGTGGGACCCTGCGCTCTCGCGTTCGCGCAAGGGGGAAGCTGCATGGCGGCCGTGGAGATACCGGCGGGGGAACTGGGCCTGCCCGCCTTCGACGTCTCTGCCGCGCGCGCCGACGCGGACGCCTTCGACCTCGCCAGCCACGCGCGCGCGCGCGAGGCGCTGGCCTTCGGGCTCGCGCTGCGCGAGCCGGGCTTCAACGTCTTCGTGCTCGGCGAGGACCGCAGCGGGCGCATGTCGGCCACGCTCGAGTTCCTCGCCGAGGCGCTGGCGGGACGGCCCGCCCCCGGCGACTGGGTCTACCTCAACAATTTCGCGCAACCGAGCCGGCCGCGCCCGCATCTCCTGCCGCAGGGCATCGGCCGCAGGTTCCGCGACCGCCTCGCGGCGCTCGTGCCACGGCTGCGCGAGGCGCTGGCGCGCGCGCTCTCCACCGACGGCTTCCAGGACGCGGTCAGGCAGCGCACCGAGGTGCTGCGCGCCGAGGCCGCCAAGCGCATCGAGGCGCTGCGCACGACGGCGCGCGCGCACGGGCTCGAGACGGTGGAAAGCGAGCGCGGCGTGGTCTTCGCGCGGCCGCCCGGCGCGGCCGAGGCGCCGATCGCGCCGGCCGACGCGCAGCGCCTCGGCGCCGAGGCCGAGGCCGTCAACCTCTGGCTCGCCGCGCAGCAGGCCGAGCTGGCGCGCTGGCGCGATGCGCTCGCGCGGCAGGTCGCGGAGCAGACCACCGGCGCGCTGCTCGACGAGGTGGTCGGCGAGTTCCAGGGCGAGCCCGGCCTCGCGCGCTGGCTCACCGAGATGCGCGTCGACCTGGTCGAGCGCGTGCCGCTGCTGGTCACCGTGCCCGCCGAGGAGATGCCCGCCGCCTTCGAGGCGATGCAGCGGCGCTACGCGGTCAACCTGCTGGTCGACAACGCCGACGCCAAGGCGCCGCCCGTCATCGTCGAGCCCAATCCCGGCTACGAGACGGTGTTCGGCCGCATCGACTACCGCCAGGAACAGGGCGCGCTCTCCACCGATTTCTCGCTCGTGCGTGCCGGCGCCCTCCACCGCGCCAATGGCGGCGTGCTGGTGCTGCGCGCCGAGGCGGTCGCCGCCGACGCCGAGCTCTGGACGATGCTCAAGTCGGCCCTGCGCGACGGCGAGATCCGCATCGAGGAGCGCCATCGCAGCGGCGGGCCGCCGATCGCCTCCGCGCCCCAGCCGGGCGCGGTGCCGCTCGACGCGCGCATCGTGCTGGTCGGCCATCCGCGCTGGTACCACCTGTTCTTCGGCGCCGATCCCGACTTCATCACCCATTTCAAGGTCCGCGCGGAGATCGACGCCGACGTCGAGGCGACGCCCGGCCAGGTCGCGACCTATGCCGGGCTCGTGCGCCGCATGGCCGCGCGCCGGCGCGGGGTGACGATCGGCGACGACGCGGTCGCGCGGCTGCTGGCCACCGCCTCGCGCTGGGCCGAGGACCGCGCGCGGCTGTCGGCGCGCTTCGAGCTGGTGGAGGACCTGCTCGCCGAGGCCGCGGCGCTGGCGCCGCGCGGCCCGGGCGGGGCGGCGCATGTCGACGCCGCGGCGGTCATGCGCGCCCAGGCCCAGCGGCGGCGGCGCAACGCCCGCGTCGAGGACAAGGTCCACGAGGCGATCGCGGATGGCCGCGTGCTCATCGACGTCGCCGGCGTGGCGGTGGGGCAGATCAATGCGCTGACCGTGCGCGAGACCGGAGACCATGCCTTCGGCGCGCCGAGCCGCGTCACCGCGCGCGCCTCCATGGGTCGCCGCGGCGTCATCAACATCGAGCGCGACGTCGCGCTGGGCGGGCCGATCCAGCAGAAGGGCGCGATGGTGATCCAGGGCTGGCTCACCGGGCGCTTCGCGCGGCGCATGCCGCTTTCCTTCGCCTGCTCGGTCACCTTCGAGCAGAGCTATGGCGGCGTCGAGGGCGACAGCGCCTCGCTCGCCGAGCTGCTCGCCATCCTCTCCGACCTCTCGGGCGTGCCGCTGCGCCAGGACCTCGCCATCACCGGCTCGGTCAACCAGCTCGGCCAGGCGCAGGCGATCGGGGGCGCGCGCCACAAGGTCGAGGGCTTCTTCCGCGCCTGCACCGACCGCGGCGCCCTGACCGGCACGCAGGGCGTGGTGCTGCCCGCCGCCAATGCGCGCAACCTCGTCCTGCGCGACGAGGTGGTCGAGGCCGTCGCGGCCGGCCGCTTCCATGTCTGGACCGTGCGCACGATCGAGGAGGCGCTCGGCCTCTTCACGGGCATGGAGCCCGGAGCCCCCGACGCCGAGGGCGCCTATCCGCCGGGCAGCGTGCTCGGCCGCGTGATGGCGACGCTCGAGGCCTTCGACCGCCGCCTGTCGCCGCCCGCGACGCGCTGAGGCCGCCCGCGCGACGCGGGCGCGCTCAGGCGCGGCGGCGCAGCAGCTGCACGGGCGCGTGGCCCTGGGCGGCGAGGAAGCTGGACGGCTGGTCCCAGAGGCCCGCGATCGCGCCCGCGTAGACCGCGCGGAAGTCGACCTGCGCGCGCGGGTCGCCGTCCTCCAGCGCCTCGAGGTCCGGCGGCGTCCCGCGCAGCCCGCCCTCCACCGCGCCGCCCATGGCGAAGAGGGGCGCGGCGGTCCCGTGGTCGGTGCCGCGCGACAGGTTCTCGCCCGCACGGCGGCCGAACTCGGAATAGGTGAGGACGAGCGTGTCGTTCCAGCGCCCCATCTCGCGCATCGCGGCGCGGAACGTGGCGAGCGCGCCGGCGACCTGGCCGAGCAGGCGCTCGTGCCGCTGCGCCTGGTCGGCATGCGTGTCGAAGCCGGCGAGCGTCACCTTCCACACCGGCGCGCGCACGCCGTCGGCGATCATGTCGGATGCGTGGGCAAGGCCGCGCGCCAGCGGGTCCCACGAGAAGCGGCGCGCGAAGCGCTCGCGGCCGGAGAGCTTGCGCTGCACGGCCTGCGCGGCGGCCGCCGCCTCGTTCTGCGTGCGCAGCAGGTGGCGCAGCGCCTCGGGCCCCTCGGCCGGCGCGCCGAGCGCGCGCAGCCGCTCGCTCTGGGCGAGGAACTGGCGCGGGTCGCGCATGTTGACGACGCGCACGCCCGCGCCAGCGAGCGGGCCGATCGCGCCGGTCCCGACGACGATGCCGTCGGCATCGGCGCCCGCGCGCAGCGACGGCGAGGTGTGCTCGCGCAGCGCGCGCGTCGCCCAGCCCTCGCTGGCATAGGCGTCGCTGGCGGTCGCCTGCTCCCAGATCTCGATCGAGCGGAAATGCGAGCGGTTGGGGCGCGGGTAGCCGACCGATTCGACGATCGCGCATTCGCCCGCGTCCCAGGCCTCGAGCAGCGGCTCGAGCGCCGGGTGGAGCGCGTGGTCGGCGTCGAGGCCGAGCGCGCGCGCGGGGTCGATCGCGAGGCC
>JBEGVV010000194.1:0-22346 GCA_041178225.1 Pseudomonadota bacterium
CGCCTTCGGCGCTGGCGCCGCCTCGCCGGCGACATGCGCGGCGAAGAAGGCGATGGCGCGGGCACGGGCCTGCCGGGCGGAAGCCGCGTCGAAGCTGCCGCGCTCGTCGCAGTTGAAGCCGTGCCCGGCCGGATAGACATGGACCTCGACGCGCCTGTGCCCGGCGGCGCCGACCTTGGCGACGTCGGTCATCGGGATCGCGTGGTCCTTCTCGCCGAAATGGAACTGCACCGGGCAGCCGGGCTTCTCCGCGGCCACGCCACCGATGCCGCCGCCGTAGTAGGAGACGCCCGCCGCGAAGCCCTTGAGCCGCGTGCAGGCGACCCAGGTCAGGAAGCCGCCCCAGCAATAGCCGACCACGCCGACCTTGCCGGCGGACTTCACCGCGTCGCGCGCCGCGGCGATGTCGAGCAGCGCCGCCTCGGTCGGCGAGGCCTGCTTGAGCCCGATGCCGCGCTGGATGTCGGCGTCGGCGTAGCCGAGCTGGATGCCCGGGCGGATGCGGTCGAAGAGCGCCGGCACGATCGCGACATAGCCGTCGCGGGCGAAGCCGTCGGCGACGCCGCGCATGTGGCGGTTGACGCCGAAGATCTCCTGGATGACGACGAGCGCGCCCTTCGCCTTGCCCCTCGGCCGCGCCACGTAGGCCGTGGTCCCGAAGCCGTCCGCCGCGCGCAGGATGATGGTCTCTCCCATGTGGGTCTCTCCCGGTCCCTAGCGGAGCGACCCCGGGGATTCGGCGTCGCTCAGACGTTGAACCTGAACAGGATCACGTCGCCATCCGCAACCACGTAGTCGCGGCCCTCGGCGCGCATCCTGCCCGCCGCCTTGGCGCCGGCCTCGCCGCCCAGCGCGACGTAGTCGTCGTAGGCGATGACCTCGGCGGCGATGAAGCCGCGCTCGAAGTCCGTGTGGATGGCACCGGCCGCCTCGGGCGCCTTGGCGCCGCGCCGCACCGTCCAGGCGCGCGCCTCCTTCGGGCCGCAGGTGAAGTAGGTGAGCAGGCCGAGCAGCTCGTAGCCCGCGCGGATCACCCGGGCGAGGCCAGGCTCCTCGAGGCCGAGCGAGGCGAGGAACTCGCCCTGGTCGGCGGCGGGCAGCACCGCCACCTCGGCCTCGATCGCGGCCGAGATCACCACGGCCGAGGCATGCTCGGCCTTCGCCATCTCGAAGACCCGCGCGGAGAGCGCGTTGCCCGCCTGGGCCGAGGCCTCCTCGACGTTGCAGACATAGAGCACGGGCTTGGCGGTCAGCAGCTGCAGCTGGCGGACCTGCGAGGCCTCCTCGGGCGAGCCGGGGCGGAAGGCGCGCGCGGGCCTGCCGTCGCGCAGGTGGACGAGGATCGGCTCGATGACGGCGAGCTGCGCCGCGGCCTCCTTGTCGCCCGTCTTCGCGCGCTTCTGCAGCGCGGGCGCGCGCTTCTCGAGGCTCTCCAGGTCCGCGAGCATCAGCTCCGTGTCGACCGTCTCGCGGTCGCGCAGCGGGTCGATCGAGCCCTCGACATGGGTGATGTCGCCGTCCTCGAAGCAGCGCAGCACGTGGGCGACGGCGTCGACCTCGCGGATGTTGGCGAGGAACTGGTTGCCGAGGCCCTCGCCCTTCGAGGCGCCGCGCACGAGGCCCGCGATGTCGACGAACTCGAGCTGCGTGGGCACGACGCGCGCCGACTTGCCGATGCGCGCCAGCGTGTCGAGGCGCGCGTCGGGCACGGCCACGCGTCCCACGTTCGGCTCGATCGTGCAGAAGGGATAGTTCGCCGCCTGCGCCGCCGCCGTCGCGGTGAGCGCGTTGAACAGCGTCGACTTGCCGACATTGGGCATGCCGACGATGCCGCACTGGAAACCCATCAGTCCTGTTCCTTCGCAACTGGGGCCGGGCGCGGGGGCCTCGGCCGGGGGGGATTCAGCGCCAGCGAGACCCGGCTGGCGAAGCGAGCGTCCTGGCCGGCGACGAGGTCGGGGACCTCCTTGGCGACGGCGTCGAGCAGCCTGTCGAGCCAGTCGCGGTCGGCCCGCGCGAAGTCGTGGAGCACGTAGCCGGCCACGCGGTCGCGGTCTCCCGGATGGCCGATGCCGAGGCGCACGCGCCAGTAGTGCGGGCCGACATGCTGGTCGATCGAGCGCAGGCCGTTATGCCCGCCATGCCCGCCGCCGGCCTTGACCCTGATCCTGCCGGCCGGCAGGTCGAGCTCGTCGTGGAACACGACCATGGCCTCGGGCGCGAGCTTGTAGAAGCGCAGCGCCTGCTGCGCGGCGCGTCCCGACTCGTTCATCCAGGTGAGCGGCTTGAGCAGCACGACCTGGACGCCGCCGATCGTGCCCGTCGAGGCCCAGCCGTCGAAGCGCGAGCGCCAGGGGCCCAGGCCGTGGAGGCGATGGATCGCCTCCACGGCCATGAACCCGATGTTGTGGCGCTGCCGCTCGTGCTCGGGGCCGGGATTGCCGAGCCCCACGAGGAGCCGCATCCCGGCCTCCGGATCCGTCGGCGATTACTTCTTCGCCGCCGGCTTGGCCGCCGCCGCGGGAGCCGCGCCGGCAGCCGGCTTGGCACCCTCGGGGGCCGCCGCCGCCGCGGAAGCCGCCGCCGCCGCCGCGCGTGCAGCCGCCTCGGCCGCCTCTTCCTCGGACTTCATGACCGTCGGCGCGCCGATGGCGGCCACGGTGAAGTCGCGGGCGATGGTCGGCTTCACGCCCTCGGGCAGGTTGATCGAGCTGATATGCACCGAGTCGTTGATGTCGAGGCCCGAGAGGTCGACCTCGATCATGCGCGGGATCGTGCTGATCGTGCAGTAGACCTCGATGTCGTGGGCGACCACGTTCAGCACGCCGCCGCGCTTGATGCCCGGCGCCTTGTCGGCGTTGGCGAACCGCACCGGCACCGCGACGCGGATGCGCGTGGTGTCGGACACGCGCATGAAGTCCACGTGCTCCGGCTTGTCGGTGACCGGGTGGAACTGCACGTCGCGCGCGAGCGCGCGGATGGCGCGGCCGCCGACCTCGATGTCGAAGACGCGGGTGAAGAACCCGGTCTTGTGCATCTCGCGCACGACGTCGCGCGGGTCGAGGGAGACGAGCTCGGGGGCCTGCTTCTCGCCATAGACCACGGCGGGCACGCGGCCCTCGCGGCGGACGGCACGGGAGGCCCCCTTGCCGGCCCGTTCACGCGGCTGCGCCGCGAGCTTCACTGTTTCGACCATCTTCTTCTCCATCAATGGTCAGGATCGCCGCCGGCCTCCAAGGGTGCCGGAACGCCGATCCGGGTTTGCCCGGTGGTTCAGTCGAACAGGGAGGAGACCGAGCGCTCCTCGCTGATGCGCTTGATCGCCTCCGCCATGAGCGGCGCGATCGTGAGCTGGCGGATGTTCTGCGCGAGGCGCACGGCCTCGGTCGCCTGGATCGAATCGGTGATGACGAGCGACTGCAGCGGCGACGAGGTGACGCGCGCCACCGCGCCGCCCGAGAGGACGCCATGCGTCACGTAGGCCGAGACGGAGGTGGCGCCGGCCTTGCGCAGCGCCTCCGCCGCGTTGCACAGCGTGCCGGCGGAATCGACGATGTCGTCGACGAGGATGCAGGTGCGGCCATCGACGTCGCCGATGATGTTCATGACCTCGGACACGCCGGCTCGCTCGCGGCGCTTGTCGATGATCGCGAGGTCGGCCTCCAGGCGCTTGGCGATGGCGCGCGCGCGCACCACGCCGCCGACGTCCGGCGAGACGATCACCAGGTCGTGGCCGCGTTCCTTGAAGTTCTGCTGGATGTCCTTCACGAACACCGGCGCGGAGACGAGGTTGTCGGTCGGGATGTCGAAGAAGCCCTGGATCTGGCCGGCATGCAGGTCGAGCGTCACGACGCGGTCGGCGCCGGCGACGGTGATCAGGTTGGCGACGAGCTTGGCCGAGATCGGCGTGCGCGGGCCGGACTTCCGGTCCTGGCGCGCGTAGCCGTAGTAGGGGATGACCGCCGTGATGCGGCGCGCGGAGCCGCGGCGCAGCGCGTCGAGCGCGACCAGCGTCTCCATCAGGTGGTCGTTGGCGGGGTAGGAGGTCGACTGGATCACGAAGACGTCCTCGCCGCGGACGTTCTCCAGGATCTCGACGAAGACCTCCATGTCGCTGAACCGCCTCACGGAGGCCTTGGTCAGCGGCAGGTTCAGCGTCGCGCTGATCGCCTCGGCGAGGGGGCGATTGGAGTTGCAGGCCAGGATCTTCATGGACAATCCGGAGCGGCGCGACGGGACGGGGCGGACCCGGGAAGGGACCCCCCCGCGGGCGGGCGGTTTCTATCAGCCGACCCCCGGGCTGGCAACCCGGCCGACGGGCGCCGGCCGGGGCGGCGGCGGGCGCCTCAGAAGGTGATCTGGACCTTCAGGCTCTGGCTGCGGTCGCGGGCGAGCTCGAAGGCGCGGGCGGCCTCCGGGGCCGGGATGGCGGCGGTCAGCAGGGGCGCCACGTCGATCGTGCCCCGGTCCAGCGCGTCGACCGCCTGCCCGAACTCGTCGCAGAAGCGGAAGGTGCTGCGCCAGTCCAGCTCGCGGCCCATGGCGATGTTGGCGAGGATGGGGGTGTCCCCGGCCGGCAGGATGCCGACCTGCACGACCACCGCGCCGGGGCCCGCGTTCTCGAAGGCGCTGCGCAGGGCATGGTGGTTGCCCGCGCACTCGAAGACCGTGTCGAAGCCGTCCAGCGCGGCCGCGTAGTCCTTGAGGTCGCCGGGATGGGTCGCGACGTTGATCGTCGCGTCCGCCCCGATCTTCCGCGCGGTGGCCAGGGGCTGGTCGACGACGTCCGTCATGACGATGCGCGCGGCCCCCGCCTTGCGCGCGCAGAGCAGCACGAGCTGGCCGATCGGCCCCGCCCCGGTGACGAGGACGTTGCGCCCGAACAGGTTGCCCGCGCGCGCCACGGCGTGCAGCGCGACCGAGAGGGGCTCGGCGAAGGCCGCGGTCGTGAAGGGCAGGTCCGCGCGCACGGGCAGCGCGTTGGCCTCCTCGACGACGAATACCTCGCGGAAGCCGCCCTGGATGTGCGGGAACTTCGAGGCCGAGCCCAGGAAGACCATGCGCCGGCACAGGTTCTCGCGGCCCTGGCGGCAATGGCGGCAGCGGCCGCAGGGACTGGAGGGATTGACGGCGACGCGGTCGCCGACCCTGACGCGGCTGACGCGCGCGCCGACGGCCTCGACCTCGCCCGCGAACTCGTGGCCGGGGATCAGGGGCTCGCGGATGACGAAGTCGCCGTTGCGGCCCTCGAAGTAGTAGTGCAGGTCCGAGCCGCAGATGCCGCCGGCGCGCACGCGCACCCGCACGGCCGTGTCGCCGAGCTCCGCGGACTGGCGCGGCTCGAGGCGGATGTCGCGCGCCCCGTAGATGACGCAGGCCTTTTCCATGGACTTGGCTTCCCCCGTTGTCGCGAGCGGGGCGGAGAATAGCCGCGGGCGCGGCGGCGGGCGAATTGGTTTCGCCCCGGCGTCGCGATCGCGGTTAACGAAGCGTCAACGCGCGGCGCCATAGCCTCGCGGCTCGGTCCCCGCGGGCCCCGCCCGCGCCGCTCATCCGGTGTGCCCATGCTCCTCCATGCCGCCCTCGTCGTCGCCTACGCGGCCCTCGCGCTTGGCCTCCGGCACGTCGCCGCCGAGATGCTGGGGCCGGAATGGCGGATGGTGCCCGAGGCCGCCATCGTCGCCTTCCTCGCCGCCGCCACCATCCACCTGCTCTCGGTCGTCGTCGCCGTGCAGCGCCGCGCCGATCGCGGCTTCGCCGCGATGCAGGCGAGCCAGCGCGACCTGCGCCAGGACATCGAGGCGGCGCGCGTCGCCTCCCATGCGCTGCAGGAGACGCTGGGCCGTGGCGCCGAGGGGCGCGAGGGCGAGCGCGCGGCGATGGGCGAGGTGGTCGCCGAGGTGAAGGTCCTGCAGTCGCTGGTGAGCGAGCTTTCGGTGCGCGGCGAGGCGGGCGAGCAACCCGCGCCGGCCGCGGCCGCGGCCGCGCCGGCCGCGCCGCGCGCCACCGCGCCGCGCCCGCCTGCCGGGACCGCGGCGGGACGCGACCTCGCGGCGCTCGGCGAGGGCGAGGTGCTCTCGCTGGTGCGCCACGGACTGCGCGAGGGGCGCGTCGACCTCTACGTCCAGCCGATCGTCAGCCTGCCGCAGCGCAAGCACCGCTTCTACGAGTGCTTCTCGCGCATCCGCGACGCCGACGGCAACGTGATGGGGCCGGACCGCTACCTCGCCGCCGCCGAGCGCGAGGGGCTGATCGGCGCCGTCGACAACATGCTGCTCTTCCGCTGCGTCCAGCTCGTGCGTCGCATCCACAAGGCGAACCGGGAGGTCGGCGTGTTCGTGAACATCTCCGAGCACAGCATCGCCGACCAGCGCTTCTTCCGCGACTTCGCCAACTTCGTCGCCGACAACCGCGAGCTCGCCCCCTACCTCGTCTTCGAGTTCGCGCAGGCCCATGTCGCGCGCCATGGCGCGGCGGTGATGCTCGAGCTGGAGCGCCTCGCGCGGCGCGGCTTCCGCTTCTCGATGGACCAGGTGACCGACCTGAACCTCGACGTCGACACGCTCTCGGAGCGCCAGTTCCGCTTCATCAAGGTCGACGCGCAGCGGCTGCTGCACGCCGCGCGCGCGGGCGAGCCCCGCCTCGACATGCGCGCCTTCAAGGCCGCGCTCGACCGCAACCGCATCGACCTGATCGTGGAGCGCATCGAGGACGAGCAGACCATGGTCGAGCTGCTCGACTACCCGCTCGACTTCGGCCAGGGCTACCTGTTCGGCGAGCCGCGCCTGGCCAAGACCGGGACCTGACGCGCGGGCCGCCGCGCCGCGCGCTGGCGGCGCGGCGCCGGTCGTGGCATCTAGCGCCCCCATGCCAGACCATCGCACCGTGATCCTGCCCGGCCTCGCGGCCGTCGCCTCGCGCTACGACGCCTTCGTCCTCGACCTCTGGGGCTGCGTCCATGACGGGATCAGGCCCTATCCCGGCGTGCCGGAGACGCTGGCCGCGATGCGCGCCTCGGGGCGGCGCGTCCTCATGCTCTCGAACGTGCCGCGGCGCGTCGCGCCGGTGCTCGAGATGCTGGCCCGCATGGGCATCGGCGGCGAGCTCTACGACGTGGTGCTGAGCTCCGGCGAGTCGGCCTGGCGGGCCCTGCGCGCGCGCGCCGACGCCGCGCATGCCGCGCTCGGGCAGGTCGGCTTCCATCTCGGCCCCGCGCGCGACGTGACCATCTTCGACGAGGGCGCGGCGACGCGAACCGAGGATGTCGGGGCGGCGGACTTCGTGCTCTGCACCGGCCCGCGCGAGGACCTCGCGCCGCTCGAGGCGCACGAGGAACTCCTCGCCGCCTTCGCCGCGCGGCGACTGCCGATGCTCTGCGCCAACCCTGACCTCTGGGTCATGCGCGGCGACGCGCGGCTCGTCTGCGCGGGGCTGGTCGCGCAGCGCTACGCGCAGCTGGGCGGCCAGGTGCTGTACCACGGCAAGCCGCATGGCGCGGTCTACGACGCCGCGCTCGAGCTGCTCGGCAAGCCGGCGCGCGCGCGCGTGCTGTGCGTGGGCGACGGGCTGCTCACCGACATCGCGGGCGCAAACGCGGCGGGCATCGACTGCGCGCTCATCCCCGGCGGCGTCCATGGCGAGGCCCACGGGCTGCGCATGGGCGAGATGCCGGACGAGGCCCGGCTCGCCGCGCTGCTCGAGGGCCACGAGGCGCGGCCGACCTGGGCGATACCGTCCCTGCGCTGGTGAGGCGATCCGCCGCACGGGGCGGGATCGATTCCGCGACTCGCGCTAGACTCGGCCGCCACGCCGGAGTCGCGATCCCATGACCTTTCCGCCGAAATCCCTCGCCGACTGGGAGGCCCTCGCGCGCAGCGACCTCAAGGGCGCCGCGCCGGAGAGCCTCGCGTGGACGACGCCCGAGGGCATCGTCGTCAAGCCGCTCTACACGGCGGCCGACCTCGAGGGGCTCGCGCATCTCGGCGGCATGCCCGGCTTCGCGCCCTTCGTGCGCGGCCCGCGCGCGACGATGTACGCCAACCGCCCGTGGACGATCCGCCAGTACGCGGGCTTCTCCACCGCCGAGGAGTCGAACCGCTTCTACAAGGAGGGGCTGAGGAACGGCCAGATGGGGCTTTCCGTGGCCTTCGACCTCGCCACGCATCGCGGCTACGACAGCGACCATCCGCATGTCGTCGGCGACGTTGGCAAGGCGGGCGTCGCGATCGATTCCGTCGAGGACATGAAGGTCCTCTTCGACGGCATCCCGCTCGACCGCATGAGCGTGTCGATGACCATGAATGGCGCCGTCCTGCCGGTGCTCGCTGGCTTCATCGTCGCGGGCGAGGAGCAGGGCGTCGACCGCGCGAAGCTCTCGGGGACGATCCAGAACGACATCCTCAAGGAGTTCATGGTCCGCAACACGTACATCTACCCGCCCGCGCCCTCGATGCGGATCGTCGCGGACATCATCGCCTACACGGCGCGGCACATGCCGAAGTTCAACTCGATCTCGATCAGCGGCTACCACATGCAGGAAGCCGGGGCGACCTGCGTGCAGGAACTCGCCTTCACGCTGGCCGACGGCCTCGAATACGTGCGCGCGGCCAGGGCGCGCGGCCTCGACGTGGATGCATTCGCGCCCCGGCTCAGCTTCTTCTTCGCCATCGGCATGAACTTCTTCATGGAGGTCGCGAAGCTGCGCGCCGCGCGCCTGCTCTGGGCGCGCCTGGTCCAGCCCTTCGGGCCGCGCAAGGCGGAGAGCCTGAGCCTGCGCACGCATTGCCAGACCTCTGGCGTGTCGCTCACCGAGCAGGATCCCTACAACAACATCGTGCGCACGACGGTCGAGGCGATGGCCGCTGTCCTCGGCGGCACGCAGTCGCTGCACACGAATTCCTTCGACGAGGCGCTGGCCCTGCCCACGCCCTTCTCGGCGCGCATCGCCCGCAACACGCAGCTGATCATCGCCGAGGAGACCGGCATCCCGCGCGTCGTCGACCCGCTGGGCGGCAGCTACTACGTCGAGCACCTGACGCATTCGATCGCCGCCGAGGCGATGAAGCTGATCGACGAGGTCGAGGCGATGGGCGGCATGACGAAGGCCGTCGAGTCCGGCATGCCGAAGCTGCGCATCGAGGAGGCGGCGGCCCGCCGCCAGGCCCGCATCGACCGCGGCGAGGAGACGATCGTCGGCGTGAACCGCTACCAGCCCGCGGAGAGGACCGAGGTCGAGGTCCGCGACATCGACAACAGCGCGGTCCGCGAGGCGCAGGTCGCCCGGCTCGCGCGGGTGCGCGCCGGCCGCGACGAGGCGGCGTGCCGCGCCGCGCTCGACGCCCTCACCGCCGCGGCCGCGTCGGGCGACGGCAACCTGCTCGAGCTCTCGGTCGAGGCCTCGCGGCGCCGCGCCACGGTGGGCGAGATCTCCGACGCGCTCGAGAAGGTCTACACCCGCCACCGCGCGGTGGTCCGCTCGGTGGCCGGCATCTACGGCGCCGCCTACGAAGGCGACGAGGGCTTCGAGCGCATCCGGCGCGACGTCGAGGCCTTCGCGGCGGAGGAGGGGCGCCGACCGCGCATGCTCGTCGTGAAGCTCGGCCAGGACGGCCACGACCGTGGCGCCAAGGTCATCGCGACCGCCTTCGCCGACATCGGCTTCGACGTCGACGTGGGCCCGCTCTTCCAGACGCCCGAGGACGCGGCGCGCCAGGCGATCGAGAACGACGTGCACGTCGTCGGCGTGTCGTCGCAGGCCGCGGGCCACAAGACGCTGGTCCCGAAGCTGGTCGAGGCGCTGCGCGCCCAGGGCGCGGGGGACGTGCTCGTCGTGTGCGGCGGCGTGATCCCGCCGCAGGACTACGAGCCGCTCGTGGCCGCCGGCGTCTCGGCGATCTACGGGCCCGGCACCAACATCCCGCGCGCGGCGGACGAGATCCTCGGCCTCGTCCGCCGCCGCCGCGCGGCCTGACGACCACATCCCCGCGCGGAAGGACAGAGCCCATGGCCAACCCGGAGCAGCGCGACACGGTGGTCGTCCTCCCGCCCGCGGGGCCGTCCCCGCGCCGGCCGGAGGCGCCCGCGCCGCTGGCCCCAGCCCCGCTCGCGCGCCGCCTTGCCTGGGGCGCGGCCGCGCTGTCGCTGGGCTGGACGGGCCTCGCCCTGCACCACCTCTCCGCCGAGCTCGGCTGGGCGGGCTTCGCGGCGCTGCGCGCGCACGAGCAGGCGCTGATCGTCATCGGCATCGCCAGCCCGCTCGCGGCGCTGTGGTTCGCGGTCGCCTTCGTCGCGCGCGGCGACGAGGTGCGCGGCGTCGCCGCGGCGCTGCGCGCGGAGCTCTCCGCCCTCACCGCCGACGAGGGCGCCGCGGGCGGCCGGGCCACCTCGCTCGCCTCCGCGTTGCGCGAGCACGCGCGGCTCTTCGCCGAGGCGAGCGACGCCGCGGCGACGCGCCTCGACGACAGCCGCCTCGCGCTCGCCCGCCACGCGGGCGACCTCGCGACGGCGTCGGACCAGGCCTCGATGCGCGTGATGCAGGTCATGGCCGCGCTGCGCCGCCATGCCGAGCAGCTCGAGCGTGGCTCCTCGCAGCTCGCCGCGCGCGTCAACGGCATCGAGGCGGTGCTCGCCTCGCAGACCGAGGCGATGGGCAACGCGTCCTCGCTCGCCGAGCAGCGCGGGCGCGACATCGCGGACACGCTGCGCCGCCAGCTCGACGAGCTTGCCGCGGTGAACGAGCGCACCTCGGCCTCGGCCGCCGCGATACGCGACTCCCTCGCCGCGACCGGCCGCGAGCTCGCCCTTGCGACCGAGCGCTCCGGCCTGCGCGTCGACGAGATCCGCTCCGCCCTCGCCGCCGAGGTCGAGCGCGCGCTCGAGGTCGCCGAGCGCGCCGCGCAGCGCTCGCGCGAGGTCGGCGAGACGCTGCGCCGCGAGGCCGAGGGATTCGGCGGCGCCGTCACCATCGTCGCGGACCGCGCCGAGGTCGCGACGCGCACGCTTGGCCGCGGCTCGGACCACATGCTCAAGGCCGCAGACCAGCTGCGCGAGCGCAGCGAGGCGATGGACGCCGCCTTCGCGCGCGACATCGCCAATGTCGGCCGCGCCGCGGACGAGGCGCAGGCGCGCCTCGAGCGCGTCGGCGCGTCGCTGCGCGAGCGCGAGGACGACATCGCGGCTCTTGGCCAGCGCACCGCCGACGCGGCGCAGGCGCTTGGCGCGGAATCCGGCGCGCTGGGCGGCGCGCTCGAGCGCCTGGCGACGCGCGCCGAGTCCGCCGCGGAGTCGCTGCGCCGGCAGGGCGCGGAGATCGGCGGGCTCGCCGACCAGACCGCGCTGCGCGTGCGCGCCGCCGGCGAGGCGCTGCGCCTCGAGGCGCGCGACATCTCCGAGACGACGACATCGGGCCTCGCGCGCCTCGCCGAGCTGGCGGCGGCCATCGACGCGCGTGCCGGCGCGCTGTCCGATGCGACGGACCACGCCGTGTCCGACAGCGAGGCGCGGCTCGCGCGCATCGGGCAGGGCACCGAGGCGCTCGGCATGCGCCTGCGCCTCCATGCCGAGCACCTGGCGGAGGCCGGCGACGTCCTGGCCCGCCGCGGCGGCGAGGCCGAGGATGCGCTGCGCCGGCAGGTCGAGGGCGTGGGCGCGATGGTCCAGCGCATCCTGTCGCTGGCGGGCGAGGCCTCGGACGCCGCCGGCCAGCGCATCGGCGCGGCCGAGGAGCTCTTCGAGCGCGTGCGCCGCATGGGCGCCGCGGTCGAGCAGATGGCGCGCAACATGATGGCGGAGATCGCGCGCGCGCAGGACCGCGCCGGCGCCGCCGGCGCGCAGCTGCGCCAGGAGGCCGAGGCGATGGCGAGCGGCGCCGAGGCCGCGCTGTCGCGCATGCGCGCCGCGGGCGAGGAGTTCCGCGGCGAGTCGCGCGCGCTCCATGCGGGTGCCGAGGACTTCGTGCAGCGCGCGGGCGGCGCCAGCGCCGCCGTCTCGCAGGCGATCGCCACGGCGATGGCCGCCGCGGAGCGCGCGATCGCCGCGCTCGGCGCGCAGGAGGACGGGCTGCGCCAGCGCATCGCAGGCATCGAGGGCGCGGGCGCGCAGGCCGCGTCGCGCCTCGACCTCGCCGGCGCAGAGGCCGCCGAGCGCGCCCAGACCCTGTCGGCCGCGGCGGAGCTCGCGGCCAAGCGCCTCGCCGACCTTGCCGGCGTCGCGGAGCGGCGCGCCCAGGAGGTGCAGATCAACGGCGCGCTCGCGCAGCAGCAGCTGCGCGAGGCGGGCGACGCGATGCGCCAGCGTGGCGTCGACCTCGCCGAGGCCGCCGGCGCGGCGCGCGCGCTGATGGCGCATGCCGACGTCCAGCTGCGCGAGCAGGCGACCGGCCTCGCCACGACGCTCGAGGCGGCCGCGCAACGCGCCGCCGACCTCTCGGCGATGATGCAGGCGCAGGCCGGCGGCGTGGCCGAGGCCGCCGATGGCGCGGGGGCGCGGCTGCGCGCGGCGATGGACGCGCTGCGCGCCGGTGCCGAGCAGGCCGCCGCCGCCGCGGAGGGCGCCACCACGCGCAGCCAGGGCGCGAGCGAGGCGGTCCAGCAGCAGCTGCAGGCGCTGGGCGCGCTCTCCGACGCGGCGATGCTCAAGCTGCAGGACCATGGCGAGGCGCTGCGCCAGCGCGCGGGCGAGATGCAGCGCGCGGCGTCGGGCGTCACCGAGCGGCTCGACGCCGCCGGCCGCGGCTTCCAGGCGCAGGTCAGCGACCTCGCCCTCGCCTCGGACCAGGCGCTGGGCCGGCTTGCCGCGATCGGCGATTCCGTGCGCGCGCGCCAGGGCGAGATGGAGGCCGCGTCCGAGCAGTCGGAGCGCCGGCTGTCGACGCTGCGCGAGGCGCTGCTCGGCGCCTCGGGCCAGGTCTCCGAGGCCGCGGGCCGCGCGGCCGCGCAGCTGCAGGAACTGGGCGACGGCCTCGCGCGGCGCGCGAGCGAGATCGCCAGCGCGGCGGAGCAGGCGCAGGGCCGCGTCCAGTCCGTCGATGGCGCGCTCGGCATGCAGGAACGCCGGCTGGTCGAGACGATCGACCGCGCGAGCCGCATGGCCTCCGACGCGGCGGAGACGCTGCGCACGCGCGCCGAGGAGATCGCCGCCAGCGCCGC
Organism: Pseudomonadota bacterium; assembly: GCA_041178225.1. Taxonomy (GTDB): domain Bacteria; phylum Pseudomonadota; class Alphaproteobacteria; order CACIAM-22H2; family CACIAM-22H2; genus CAIOSQ01. The sequence goes on from JBEGVV010000194.1 coordinate 13,146, forward strand.
GAACGCGGTCGGCCGCCTCGGCGAGGCGGGCGATGGCTGCGAGCGCGGCGCGCGCGAGATGGCGGAGGCCGCCGCCCGCGCCCTCGAGGAGATCGCGGCCGTGGGCCGCGCGCTCGACCAGCAGGCGACGCGCATGGACGCGGTGGGCGCGGACGCGCGCACCGCCTTCGAGGCGACGGCCGCGACCATCGCCTCGCGCGTCGACGTCGCCGCGTCGTCGCTCGACCAGGCCGTGCAGCGCGTGGCGCAGGCCGGCGACGCGCTCGGGCGCCAGGCCTCCACGCTCGAGGACGCCGCGGAGCGCTCCGAGCGGCGCATGACCGGCATCGGCGCGAGGCTTGCGGAGCAGGCATCGCTGCTCGAGAGCGCGTCCTCGCGCGGCGAGGCCGTCGTCCAGCTCGCGCTGGCGACGCTGCGCGAGCGCGGCGCCGCGCTCACCGCCGCGGCGGACGCCGCGCGCCGCGCCGCTGACGACCTCGCGGCGAGCGAGCACGACCGGCGTCGCGGCAGCTTCCTGCGCTCGTCGCGCTTCGTCGTCGACGGCCTGAACTCGCTCGCGATCGACCTCTCGCGCAGCTTCTCGCCGACGCTGCCAGAGCGGCTCATGGCCGCCTTCGTCGCCGGAGACCGCGGCGTCTTCGTGCGCCGGTTGCTCAAGCTCGACCCCGGCGGCGGCGGCCAGATGCTGCGCGCCAAGTACCAGGAGGACGCCGAGTTCCGGCGCCATGTCGACGAGTACATCCGCCAGTTCGAGGCGCTGCGCGCCGAGGCGATGAAGGCGGATCCCGACGCGATCCTGACCGCCGCCTTCCTCACCTCCGACATCGGCAAGCTCTACATGTTCCTCGCCGAGGCCATCGACCGGCCCGAGGGCGCCGGGCAGCCCGCATCCTGACCGAAGCCCGCGATGGCCGCTTCCATCCTCGTCCGGCCCTCCGCCGACGCCGACATTCCGGCGATCGCGGGCATCTACGGCCACCATGTCCTGCACGGGCTCGCCTCCTTCGAGGAGGTGGCGCCGGCCGCCGAGGAGATGGCGCGGCGGCGCGCGGACATCGTGGCGAAGGGCTTCCCCTACCTCGTCGCCGAGGAGGCCGGGCAGGTCGTCGGCTACGCCTATTGCAGCGGCTACAGGCCGCGCAGCGGCTATCGCTTCTCGGTCGAGGACTCGATCTACGTCGCGCCCGGACGCGGCGGCGCGGGCATCGGCTCGCTGCTCCTGCCGCGCCTCGTGGATTCCGCGACCGCGCTCGGCGCGCGCCAGATGATCGCGGTGATCGGCGACAGCGCGAACCACGGGTCGATCCGCCTGCATGCCCGCTTCGGCTTCCGCCATGCCGGCACGCTGGAGGCCATCGGCTTCAAGCTCGGGCGCTGGGTGGACTCGGTCCTGATGCAGCGCGCGCTGGGCGAGGGCTCGTCGTCGCTGCCGCCCGGCTGAGCGTCGCGTTCGCCGCGCTCAGCCCGGGCAGCGCCGGGGCAGGGCGGCCAGTGCGTCGGCGCGCATGCGGTTGGCCGGCGGCAGCACGCGCAGCGTGAGGTCGAGGCCCTCGCGGCTCTCCTTGCCCTCGGCGCCCGTGTTCTCGAGCACGCGGTAGGGCCTGCCGAAGGCGACCCAGGTCGGCACGTAGCCCGCCGCCGATAGCCGCGCCCGGCCGTCGGCCCCGCGCGCGAGCTCGACCAGCGCGATGGCGGCGGCGCGGCGCGGCGTGCCGAACTGCGCCGAGATGAAGTTGCCGAGCGAGTAGAGGACAAGTCCCTCGCGCCCGTCCGGCGCGACGACCTTCTCCCAGGGCTGCAGCACGTGGGGATGCGCGCCGACCACCATCGTCGCGCCGGCATGGATCGCCTCGCGCGCGAGGCGGCGATCCTGCGCGGCGGGTTGGTGCTGGTACTCGACGCCCCAGTGCGGCGCGAGCACGACCGCGTCGACGCCCGGCTCGGCGGCCGCGGCGCGGATCTCGTCCAGCACGTCCTCCGACGGCGCGCCGTCGCGGGCATGGCAGGCGAGGACCAGCCGCTCGCGGTCCGGCAGGCCGTTGAGCCCGTAGGTGCAGGCGACCCACGCGACCGCGAAGCCGCGCGCGCGCGTGATCGTGCGCCAGCGCCGGCCCTCGTCGCGCGCCGCGCGGGTGCGGGTGCCGGCGAAGGGCAGGCCGGCGGCATCGAGCGCCTCGATCGTGCGCTCGATCCCGAGGCTGCCGCGATCCGCCGAATGGTTGTTGGCGGTCGAGACGACGGTGAAGCCGCCCGCCTTCGTGTCGGGGACGACGGCCGGGTGGAAGTTGAAGACCAGCACGTCGTCCTCGCCGCCCGCGTAGACCGCGCGGTCGTAGACGCGCGCGGTGCCGTCGACCTTGCCGCCGCGGTCGCGCCCGCCGGGAAGCACGTTGCGCGCCGCCGGTCCCTCGAGGTTCGCAAAGGCGATGTCGGCGGAACGCAGCACGTGCTCGACCGGCTTCCAGAAGGCGGCGAAGCCATCCTCGTGCGCCAGGGCCTGCTTCTGCAGGTGGCCGTGGAAGAGAAGGTCGCCGACCGCGGCGATGCGCAGCCGCTCGCCTTCCTCGCAGCCCGCGGCGAAGAAGACGCCCTGCTCCTGCGCGGCCGGGCCCGGGCCGGGACAGGCGAGCGCAAGGAGCGCGGCGGCGAGGAGCGCGGCGCGCGCGCGGCGCGCGATCGGCGAGGCGGGCAGTTCGCGTGTCACGTTCGGGCCTGCAGCCATGGTCGGGACGGGAACGCCTCCCCTACAGGCGCGCGCGCGCGCGTTCAACCGCGCATGTGCCTGGCGCATGCAGGGGCCGCACGGCGACCCGGCGCGCAATCCCTGTCGCGGCGCGGCCCGGTGGCGCTATCGTCGGCTTCGCGCCGGGGCGGCGCAGGGGGAGCGACATGGGATATCGGGTCGGCGTCGACATCGGCGGGACGTTCGCGGATTTCTGCGCCTTCGACGAGGCGACCGGCGCGCTGCGGACGCTGAAGGTGCTGTCGCGGCCGGACGCGCCGGGCAGCGAGGTGATGGAGGGCATCCGCCAGCTGCGCAGCCGCTTCGGCATCGAGCCCTCCGCCATCACCTACTTCACGCACGGCACCACGGTCGGCGTGAACACGGTGATCCAGCGCAAGGGCGCGAAGCTGGCGCTGCTGACCACCGCGCGGTTCACCGACGTGCTCGAGCTGGCGCGGCTCAAGATGCCCGATCCCTACGACCTGCTGGCGGAGCGGCCGGCGCCGCTGGTCCCCAAGGACATGGTGTTCGGCATCGGCGGGCGCGTGCGCTCGGATGGCGGCGAGGAACGGCCCGTCGACCGCGAGGAGGTGCTCGAGGCCGCGCGCGAGGCAAGGTCGCGCGGCGCCGAGGCGATCGTCGTCGCCCTCATCAACTCCTACCGCAACCCGGCGCAGGAACACGCGGTGCAGGCCATCCTGCGCGCGGCGATGCCGGACATGCATGTCTACTGCTCGGCCGATGTCTGGCCGGTCGTGCGCGAGTACGAGCGCACGATCACCGCCGTCATCCACGGCTACGTCCAGGCGCGCGTGGCGCATTACCTCGGCTCGCTCCAGGACGCGCTGGCGCGCGAGGGCGTGCCGGCCGTGGCGCAGGTGACCAAGTCGAATGGCGGGGTGATGAGCGCCGAGCTCGGCAAGACGCGCTGCGCGCAGATGATCCTCTCTGGCACCGCCTCGGGCGTGATCGGCGGCAGCTACGTGGCGCGGCTCTCCGGCTTCCCCGACACGCTCAGCCTCGACATCGGCGGCACCAGCGCCGACATCGCCATCATCCGGGGCGGCCAGCCGCAATACGGCGTCGGCGAGGTGATCGGCGAGTTCCCGATCTTCCTGCCGACCGTCGCGGTCACCTCGATCGGCGCCGGCGGCGGCTCGATCGCCGGCGTCGACGAGCTTGGCGTGCTGCGCGTCGGGCCGGAGAGCGCGGGCTCCACGCCGGGCCCCGCCTGCTACGGGCGCGGGGGCGAGCGCCCGACGATCACCGACGCCATGGCCGTGCTCGGCTTCATCGGCCAGGCCGATCTCGGCTATGGCGCGGTGAAGGTCGATCGCGCGCGCGCGGTGGCTGCGGTCGGCACGGTCGCGACCGCCATGGGCGTGCCCGTCGAGCAGGCGGCGGAGGCGATCATCCGCATCGCCGTCTCGGGCATGTACCTCGAGGTCTCCAAGCTCATCTCGCGCGCCGGCATCGACCCGCGCAGCTTCGCGCTGCAGGCCTTCGGTGGCGCCGGGCCGATGCTCGCCTGCTTCCTTGCCGCCGAGCTCGGCATGACCCATGTCGTCGTCCCGACCACGCCCGGCGTGCTCTCCGCGCTCGGCGGCCTCGTCGCCGACGTGAAGAACGACTTCATCCGCACGGTCTATCTCGACCTCGAGCCGGCGGCGATGCCGGCGATCCGCGAGGGCTTCGCGCGGCTGGCCGATGACGCGCGGCGCTGGCTCGCCGAGGAGCAGGGCCATCGCGGCAGCTTCCGCCTCGTCGCCTCCGCCGACATGCGCTATCGCGGCCAGTCCTACGAGATCGAGACGATGATCGCGGCCGAGGACATCGAACGGGACAGGGACGAGGCGCTCGCCGAGGCCTTCCACGCGGCGCACGAGGCCCTGTTCGGGCATTGCGACCGCGCGGCCCCGGTGCAGGCGATCAACCTGCGCATGGTGATCGTCGCGGACGGGCCCAAGCCCGCGCTCGCCAGGCTCGCGCCCGCGACCGGCCCGGCGAAGCCGCTGCGCCATGTCGAGGTCCATGTCGACGGCGCGCGGCGGCAGGTGCCGCTCTACGCGCGTGCCGACCTGCTGCCAGGCCACCAGTTCTCCGGGCCGGCGATCGTCGCCCAGGAAGACACCACGACCTGCGTGCCCGGTGGCTTCGCGGGCACGGTGGACGACTACGGCCACCTGGTCCTGAAGCTGACCGCGCGCGGCTGAGCGAAACGAGGAGGGTGCCATGGCCATCGACAAGGTGACGCTGCAGATCCTCGCCAACCACTGCTCCGCCGCGGCGGAGAGCATGGCGAGCACGCTCCTGCGCACCGCGCACTCGACCTTCGTCAAGGAGACGGAGGACTTCACCACCGGCCTCGCCGATCCCGACGGCAAGACCTTCGCCTCGCCCTACGAACTGGGCGTGACGTGGTTCGTCGGCCTCGACTACGGCCGCGCGCTGCGCCTGATCGACCGCTACGAGGAAGGCGACATCGCGATCACCAACGATCCCTACTCGGGCTTCGTGTGCACGCACTCGCCGGACATGCATGTCTGGAAGCCGATCTTCCACGAGGGCGAGGTCGCCTGCTTCGCGGTCACCCATGTCCACAACACCGACGTGGGCGGCGCGGTGCCGGCGTCGCTCTCGCGCACGCTGACCGAGGTGCACCAGGAGGGCGTGCGGCTGCCGCCCGTGAAGCTCTACCGCAGGGGCGAGCTCAACCGCGACGTGCGCGACATCCTTCTCGCCAACGTGCGCATGCCCGAGCAGAACTGGGGCGACATGAACGCCCAGGTCGCCTGCGTGAACACGGGCGAGCGCAAGGTGCGCGAGATGATCCAGCGCTTCGGCGTCGACGTGTTCCGGGAGGGACGCGCGGCGCTGCTCGACCATGCCGAGGCGCAGGCGCGGCGCGCGATCCGCGCGATCCCGGACGGCAGCTACTTCTTCGCCGACTACACCGACGAGGACGCGGTCGGCGGCCATCCCTGCCGCATCGCGGTGCGGCTGGTCGTGAAGGGCGACGAGATCCTGTTCGACTTCTCCGAGTCCGACCCGCAGCTCAACTCGTCGCTGAACATCCCGACCGGCGGCAACGGGCGGCACGCCATCATCATGGTCTCGTACATGTACGTGATGCGGCTGCTGGACCCCGCGATCTTCCTCAATTCCGGGATCCTCAGGCCGGTCGACTCCATCCTGCCGAAGGGCTCGGTGGTCAACCCGGAGTTCCCGGCCGCGGTCGGCATGCGCACGCTGACGACGCTGCGGCTGCAATCCGTGCTGCTCGGCGCCTTCGCGCAGGCGCTGCCCGGCCGCCTGCCCGGCGCCTGCGGCGATGGCGGGCCGCTGCTCAACGTGCGCACCACCGACAACCGCACCGGCCGCAAGCTGATGGCGAACCTCAACCCGATCTCGGGCGGCGCCGGCGGCACGGCGATGCGCGACGGCGCGGAGGGCTCGGGCGCCAATTTCGGGTTCCTCAAGAACACGCCGGTGGAGATCAGCGAGGCCGAGGTGCCGGTGACGATCCTCGGCTACGGCCTGGCGCGCGATTCCGGCGGCGCGGGGCAGAACCGCGGCGGACTAGGCACGGAGATGGAGTTCGAGGTGCACGCGCCGCACAGCTTCGTGACCGCGCGCAACCGCGACCGCTCGCGCTTCGCGCCCTGGGGGCTGGAGGGCGGCGAGGCGGGCAAGACCTCGGCCTTCCTGCTCAACCGTGGAAGCAACCGCGAGGTCGACCTCGGCAACACCGACATCGTCTCCATCGATCCGGGCGACCGCGTCTACCTGCGCAGCGCGGGTGCCGGCGGCTGGGGACGGCCGTGGAAGCGCGCCGTCGAGCGCGTGGTCGCGGACGTGCGCCGCGGCTTCGTCTCCGTGGCGGCGGCGGAGGCCGAATACGGCGTGGTGCTCCGCGACGGCGCGGTGGACGCGGTGGCGACCGCGTCGCGCCGCGCGGCGATGGAGAAGGCGGCCGGCAAGCCCGGCTTCGGCTTCAACCGCGCGCGCCTCGACTACGAGGCGGTGTGGACGCGCGAGGCCTACGAGGCCTTCGTGCGCATCGTCGGCGCGCTGCCCGTGCACTGGCGCTATTTCGTGAAGCAGAAGCTCTTCGCCGCGGTCGAGGCCCTGCCGCCGGAGAAGCGCCGCGGCGACCCGGCGCAGCTGCACGCGCTCTTCGACGCGCTCGCCGCGGAATACCCGCAGCTCGCCGCGGCGCGCAGCCGGGCGGCGGAGTAGGCGAGGGATCAAGGTCGCGGCGCGGGAGCAGGCAAACCCAAGGCGGAGGTTGAGGCGATGGGCAAGGTCGAGCGAGCGCGTGGCGCGCTCGAGGCGCACGAGGTCGCGTCCTACAGGCGCGACGGCTATGTAGTCGTGCAGGGGCTGGTCTCGCCGCGTCTCGTGGCTGCCGCGATCGACGCGATCTCCGGCCTCGCATCGGGTCGGTTGCCCTCGCGGGCGACGGAGATCGCCTTCGAGCCGGGCATCGACGCCTCGCGGCTGAGCGCGGAGGAGCGCGAGGGCTTCGTGCGCAAGTTCTCGCGCTACGTCGAAGACAGCGAGGCGTTGCGCGCGATCGCAATGTCGCGGCGACTCCATCGCATCCTCGACCAGCTCGTGGGCGAGGGGCGCGAGGTCCTGCAGGACATGGCGCTGATCAAGCCCCCGCGCGTCGGCGGCGCGAAGCCCTGGCACCAGGACGCGGCCTATTTCCGCGTGCGCGATCCAGGCTCCGTCGTCGGTGTCTGGATCGCCCTCGATCCGGCGCGGCGCTCCAATGGCTGCATGCAGGTAATCCCGGGCTCGCATCTCGAGGGGCCGGTGGCCCACATGCCTGCCGACGACGTCAATCTCTGCGAGATCCCCGCCGACAGGCTGCGCCTCGCCGACCGCCTCCATGTCGAACTCGAGCCCGGCGACGGGCTCGTCTTCCATCCGCTGCTGCACCACTACACGGCGCCCAACGACTCGGACATGCGGCGCCGCGCGGTGCAGTTCCACTTCAACCAGGCAGGAACCGCGTGGACGGACCTCGCCACCCACAAGCGGCTCTATCGCGACGAATCCGGTGCCTATGCCGGCTGCACCGTGCCGAGGAACGTTCTGGCGGCGGGCGGCGAGATCCCGTGGCCGCCGGGCAGGGGCATGCCGGTGGTCCCGGTCGACGACTGGGCCTGAGCGCGCGCGCTCCCGTGCAGGTCGCGGGGCGCCCGCCGCCTGGTCAGGTGGTGGGGCCGGGGCCCGGGGCCTCGATCGGAACCAGCGGCGGGGACTAATCCAGGCTCCGTCCCGGTTCCTCCCGGCGCATGCGGCGGCGAGGCCGAGCCTCGCGAGGCGGGCGAGGACCGATGCCTCGCCGGCGCGCGCCAGTTCGCGGGAATGGCTTGGATCCACGACCTCTATGCTCCCCTTCGCGGCGATACCCGATCCTGCAGGCATCGATATGCCTGGTGCGCGCGGCGGACAACGGCTGAAGCGCGCGGGCCGGCCTGTCCGTGCAGGCAAGAGGACGGTTGAAGACGCGCTCGGTCCTGTTCGTGGAGGGCTGGCTCGGCCGTGCTGCAGGGCGCCCGCCGCCGAAGCCGACGCAGCTCAGCGCCGGACCCGCAGTGGCGATCCGGCGGCGGCAAAGCGCGCGTCGATGGCGTCGAGGTCGACCAGCCCCGCGGGGTCGGACCTGCGTGGCTGGCTCGACAGGCCGGGCTCGCGGTCGCGGCGCCAGGTGGCGAGCAGGCGCTCCAGCTCGTCGAGCGGGCGCGCGTGGTCGTCGGCGCGGATGCAGATGTCCGGGAAGTCCTCCGTCGTGACGAGGCGCAGCGCCGCCGATTGCTGGCCGCGCGCGTCGCCACCCGCGTGCTGGCCGGCCTGCATCGCAGCCAGCAGGCGCTCGGGCAGCCTGGCGTCGCCAGCCGCGAGGAAGCTCGACAGCGTGTCGGAGACGACGGCAGGGCCCGCCAGCATGTTGCCGGCGACGCTTGCCCGCGGCCCGGATACGTGGCCGCACCACATGACGCAATTCTCGCCGGTCCATGCGGCGGTTCGGCCCTGCGCGTCGATGGCATGGACCTGCCGCAGCCCGCGCCCGTCGTCGCCGGCCACGGCGGCGCGGATCGCCTGCTCCGGCGACAGCCCGCGCGCCATGGCGTCGAGGATCGCGGGGCCGAGATAGCGGTTCGAGAAGGATTGCGAGGCGACCGCGCCGACGCCCGCGCGCAAGTGCGGGACGCTGGCGCCGACGGCGAAGTTGCAGGTCGCGACGGCGCAGGCGAAGGCGCCGCTCGCGGGGTCATGGGTAAGGATGGACCAGGTCATCGTGCGGTCACGCTAGCGGCGCCGTGCCGCGCGCGGCAAGCAGCGGCGCCGCGTACCCCAAAGCCTGGGCGCCGGCACCTCGGGGCGCGACGGAGAAGATCGCGACCGGATCCGACTTGCCGGCTATCGGTGTCTCGCCCAGCGGCATGGCCTGGCGTCGCCGC
>JBEGVV010000195.1:0-23710 GCA_041178225.1 Pseudomonadota bacterium
GGAGACAGCCATGCGCCACGACTACGCCTCGATCGGCTTCTACACCTTCGACTGCCTTGGCTGGCCGTTCACCGGCGTTCCCGATGGCGGCGGCACGGTGTTCCTCGACGACTTCACGCTCGCCGTCTCCGGGGCGGCGGGGACCGCGGCGATCGCGGCGGCGAAGATGGGGCTGTCCTGCCTCGCGGTCGGTGGCGTGGGCGAGGACCTGATGGGCGACTGGGTGCTCCAGCGCCTCGCGCAGTTCGGCGTCGACACCGCGGGCATGCAGCGCGTGCCGGGCGGGCGGACATCCTCCTCCATCGTGACGACGCGCCGCGACGGCTCGCGCCCGGCGCTGCACCTGCGCGGCGCGACCGCGGACTTCCTCGTCGACGACGCGCTCATGTCGCTCGCCGCCGATGCGCGCGTCGTCCATCTCGGCGGCGTCGGCCTGATGGACCGCATGGACCAGGGGCGCAACGCCGAGCTCGCGCGCCTCGCCAGGGCGCGCGGCGCGACGACGACGCTCGACGTCTTCGCCGGCTCGCCCGCCGACCTGCCCAAGGTCGCCGCGGTGCTGCCGCACACCGACTACTTCATGCCCTCGATCGAGGAGGCGCAGGCGCTGACCGGCATGTCCGACATGGCCGACATGGCGAAGGCCTTCATCGACATGGGCGCGCGCTGCTGCATCTTCACCCTCGGCGCGGAAGGCGCCTACTGGCACCACGCCGACGGCACGCGCTTCCGCCTGCCCGCCTTCGACGTCGACGTGAAATGCACCTGCGGCTGCGGCGACGCCTTCAACGCCGGCATGGCGGTGGCGCTGTGCAAGGGCATGGACCCGGAGGGCTCGGTGCGCTTCGCCCAGGCGACCTCGGCGCTCAACGCCACCGGGCTTGGCTCGCAGGCGGGCGTCGTCTCCTTCGAGCACACGCTCGACTTCATGCGCCGCACGCCGACGCGCGACGGCTGAACGCCGCCTATTCCGGCTCCAGCGGCGCGATCGGCACCGTTCCCGGCGGCGCGACGCCGCCGCGCGCGCCGACCTCCACCGAGCCATAGCGCGTCGCGAATTCCGGCGGCAGGCGCCGGCCGACCGGCGGGCAGAGCCAGAGCCGCAGCAGGTGGCGCTTGCGCGCGGGCTCCGGCCAGTCCTCGTAGGCCGTGCGGTCGTGCAGGATCGCGTGGTTGCACAGCAGCTGCACGTCGCCGGGCTCGAAGGCGATGTCGAGGCGAAGGCGCGGGTCCTCGCAGAGCGCGTCGAACAGGTCGAGCGCCTCGCGCGCCGCCGCGCCCAGGCGCGGCGCGTCGGGGTGGCGCTGCGCGCTCTCGATGTAGCGGCGCGTATAGATCGTCGTCAGCAGCGGCCCGTCGCGGTTGAAGACCGCCGCGGTCCACCAGCCCCGCCCGTCCGCCGCGCGCTCGCCGCGCCGGTCGATCGCCATCGGCTTGTGCAGCTCGGCGACGAGGTCCGGGCGCGTCGCCAGCATCGCGTTGTGGATGGCCGCGGAGGACACGATGCAGGACAGGCCGCCGCTGCGCGCGGTGCGCAGGCAGAGCAGCCCGACGATGTCGCAGGAATCGGTGTGGAAGTTCTGCCGCGCCGTCGTCTGGTAGACCCGCACGTTCGGGTCGGCCGCGTCGAGGCCGAGGTCGCGCACGTGCCCGAGCACGTGCCCCCTGGCGTTCTGCGTCACGGCACGGCCCAGGTGGGCGCCGAGCCCGAACCAGGCCGTCGCCGCCTCGCGCATCGTCCAGCGATGGACGGGCAGGCCGCGCAGCTGCACGAAGCCGCGGCCATCGAGGATCTCGCCGCGCCAGGCGAGCAGCCGCGGCCCCAGCGTCGGAAGCGGGAAGTCGGCCGCGGAGAGCATCGCGATGTCGCGCCCACCGGCCAGCGCAGCCGCGAGCGCCGCCTCCACCTCGGCGACGTCGTCGTCGCCGAGGCGCACCAGCCAGTCGCCCCGCGCGCGCATCTCCGCACCCGTCCATGCGGATGGTCCGGCCACCGGCGTCGGCTTCATGGCGATCCCGATCTCCTTCGTGCCCCAGGGCGAGGCGGAGCTTAACCTGCGCTAGACTGCGCGCGCCGGATATTCCCGGGCGCGAAAAGGGCGGGAGTGGAAGTCACGTGTCGAAGTCCGACTTCGCCTCGCAGGAGGAATTGCTGACGATCACGGCGGCGCTCCTCTACAGCGCGCGCTTCCTCCTCGACGGGCCGCCGGCGCGCGAGGCACTCGACCATTTCTGCGCCGACCTCACGCAGCGCGTGCCCAACATCGTCCTTGCCTGGACCTGGTTCGGCGACGCGGGCACCGACGAGATCAGGCCGCAGGTCGCGGCCGGCGTCGCGAAGGACTACGCGGCGACCCTCGAGATCCGGCGCACCATGCTGACCTCGGTCGGCCCGGCCTTCCGCGCGCTGCGCGGCGAGCACGTGCCGCCCTTCGCGGTGAGCCCGAACTCCCCCTTCTCGCCCTGGCGCGACGCCTCCCGGCAATATGGGATCCGCAGCGTCATGGCGCTGCCGCTCGAATCCTCGGTCGATTCCCAGCGCGGCATCCTCGTGCTCTATGCGCGGGTCGAGGACTACTTCGAGCGCGTCGGCGTGGAGGCCTTCCGCTCGATGGCGGGCCTGTTCGGGGCGGTGCTGTCGCGCAGCGCGCGCATCGAGGCGCTGCAGCGCGCGGCGACGCGCGACAAGCTCACCGGCCTCCTCAACCGGAACGCCGAGCCGCTGCTGCGCGAGAAGCTGCGCCGCGCGGGCGAGGAAAGCCCGCCCTCCGCCGCGCTCATCTGCGACATCGACCGCTTCAAGTCCGTCAACGACACGCATGGCCACGACGCGGGCGACGCGGTGATCGCGGGCTTCGCGCGGCTGGTCTCCGGCCGCGTGCGCTCGACCGACATCGCGCTGCGCTGGGGCGGCGAGGAATTCGTCGTCGGCCTGCCGGGCGCGTCGCGCGAGGTCGCGCTCGGCGTCGCCGAGGACATCCGCGAGCGCCTTGCGCAGGAGGCGATCGACATCGGCGGCGGCCGGACGCTGCGCGTCACCTGCTCGATCGGCCTCGCCGCCCTCCAGCCCGGCGAAGACCTGTCCGACGCGCTCAGGCGCGCCGACGAGGCGCTCTACCAGGCCAAGCGCGGCGGGCGCGACAGGGTGGTCGCCGCCGGGTGAAGATGCCCATGGCGCGCCGGGGGCGCAGGGGGGAATTCATGGCTGATCTCGCGGGCAAGGTGGTCTGGATCACGGGCGCGGGCAGCGGCGTCGGCGAGTCTGCCGCGCTGCGCTTCGCGGCGGCGGGCGCGCGCGTCGTCCTCACCGGCAGGCGCGCGGCGCCGCTCGAGGACGTGGCGCGGCGCATCGCGGCGGCGGGCGGCACGGCGACGGCGAAGCCGGGCGACCTCGCGCGCCGCCAGGAGCCATACCGCATCGCGGCCGAGATCCTCGCCGAGGCGGGCCGGATCGACATCCTCGTGAACAACGCCGGGCTCAACGTGCCCAACCGCTCGTGGAAGGACCTCGACGCGGAGACGATCGGGCTGGTGATCGACGCCAACCTGACCAGCGCGATGTACTGCGCGCACGCCGTCCTGCCGGCGATGCGCGCGCAGGGCGACGGCATCCTCATCCACACCGCGTCGGGCGCGGGGCGCTGGGTGAGCCTGCTCTCCGGGCCAGGCTACACCGCCGCCAAGCACGGCATGGTCGCGATGAGCCACCAGCTCAACATGTCCGAATGCGTCAACGGCATCCGCTCGATGGTCATCTGCCCGGGCGAGATCGCGACGCCGATCCTGCGCAACCGGCCGATCCCGCTGACGCAGCAGGAGCTCGACCGCATGCTCAAGCCCGAGGACGTCGCGGACATGATGCTCTACGCCGCACGGCTGCCGCGCCACGTCAACCTCAACGAGGTGGTGATGCTGCCGGCCTGGAACCGCGCCTATGTCGCGGCGATCGAGAGCCAGGCGCGCGAGCGCGCCGCCAAGGGCGGCTGACGCGCGTGGCGCCTCAGCGGCGCATGCGCCGCACGCGCAGCCAGACGAGCGCGACGACGACGGGGACGAGGAGCGCGACCACCGTCTCGAGGCGGAACACGGCAGGCCACGGCAGCGGCTTCAGCGCGTAGCCCGCGAGCGAGAGCACGTAGTAGGAGATGCCGGCGACGGAGAGGCCCTCGACCGTCTGCTGCAGGCGCAGCTGCGCGCGCGACGTCTCGGCCATCGCCTCGAGCAGCTTCTGGCTCTGCGCCTCCTGCGCCACGGCGACGCGCGCGCGCAGCAGGTCGACGGCCCGGGCGCAGCGCGTCGAGAGCGCGGCGATGCGCGCGCCGGTCGCCTCGACCGTGGCCATCGCGGGGTCGAGCCGGCGCTCGAGGTATTCCGCCAGCGTCGGCAGGCCGCGCAGGCGCTCCTCGCGCAGCATGGCAAGGCGCCGCCCGACCAGCACGTGGTAGGCGCGCGAGGCGCCGAAGCGGTCCGCGGTCTCCGCAGCCATGCGCTCGATCGCGGTGGCGAGGGCAGCGAGTTCGCCCAGCGCGCGGCGCTCGGCCTCGTGCGTGTCGAGCCCGGGCAGCCGCGCCGCGATCGCGGCGAGGTCCTCCGACGACTTCCCCAGCGCGGGCGCGCAGGCGCGCGCCTGCGGCAGGCCGAGCAGGGCCAGCATGCGATAGGTCTCGATCTCCCACATGGCCTGCGCGATGCGGCCGGTGAGCGCCGGGCTGATCGCATGCGCGCGCAGCAGGATGCGCGAGAAGCCGTCGGGGCCCGGGCGGAAATCGGTCCAGGCGGTCGCGGCGCCCGACCACAGCGTCGAGCCCGCGAGATGCTCGGGCACGAAGCAGGCCGGCGGCTCCTGCGACTCGCGCGGATCGACGAACCGCTCGATCGCGACATGGGCGGCGACGAGCGCGCGGCCCGGCAGGCCGGCGAGCCAGTCCTTCGGCACGACCTCGAGCGCCGTGCGCGCGAAGGGGTCCGGGCCCATGCCCTCGCGCAGGAAGGTCCAGCCGTCGAACTCCGTGTGCCGCTCGTAGCGCAGCGCGAAGGCGCCGAGGTCGACATAGGCGAAGTCGGCGCCGGCGGCCGGCGGCGTGACGCCGTAGCGCAGGCACAGCGCCCCGAGATGCGAGACCGCGGCCATGCGGTCCGCGCCGGGCTCGCGCAGCATCGCGAGGCGGCTGATCGTCGACGGCGCGGCGATGGGCAGCGGCGGGCGCGCATGCAGCTCGCCGGCGAGGGCGTCGCGCACGGGGTGGAGGGCGATGCTGGCTATCACGGCCGGTCCCCGGGCCTCCAACTCACCTGCGCGGCCACATGCGCGCGAGGACGACGTGCCTCCAGTGCACGGCATGCACGACCAGCACCACGACATGCACGAGCGCGAGGGCGGCGAGCGCCAGCGCCAGCGTGCCGTGCAGGGCGAAGAGCGCCTTCGACAGGGCCTGGTCGACGGGCACGAAGGGCATCGGCGGCAGGTGCATCCCGCCGACCGTGACGAGGGCGGGGAAGGACGTCACGCCGGCCCAGCCGAGCAGCGGCACCGCGACGAGCAAGGCGTAGAGCAGGTAGTGGAACCAGCGCGCGAGGGCCGCGAAGCGCGCCGGGAAGCCATCCGGATAGGGCGGCGCTCCGAGGCGAATGCGCAGGACGAGTCGCGCCGCCATCGCCAGCAGGACCGCGAAGCCGATCGCCTTGTGCCAGGAATAGAGCGCGTTGGTGACGCCGTCCCAGATCCCCGCGCTACCGCGCGCGGTCATGGCGAGGCCCACCGGCACGAGGACGACGACCGCGGCGGCGATCGCCCAATGGAGGGCGCGCTGCGCGGGAGCGTAGGCGTCTGGCATGCTCTCGTCCCTTTCCCTCCGTCGCGCCGTCCGCGTCGTCAGCCGAGCGTGAAGGCCTCGTGGATGGCCGACTGCACGGCGCCGCCGAGCACCGCGCCTCCGCCCGCGACATAGATCCAGTCGCCGATGGAAACAGCCGCCACCGCGTGGCGTGGCGTGGTCATCGGCGCGTGGCTCTGCCACGTGTCGCCCGCCGGATCGTAGCTCTCCATCTGCCCGAAGACCTTGGCCTCGAGGGTCTGGCCCCGCTCGATGATCCCGCCCTCGCCACCCATGCAGAAGAAGCGGCCGCGATGCACGACCATGCCGTGGCCGGAGCGCGGGGTCGGAAGCGGCGCGCGCTCCTCCCAGGTGTCGCGCCTGGGCAGGTACACGTGGTGCAGGCCGGTGTTGTACTGGAACGTGTTGAAGCGGCCGCCCACGACATGGATGAGGCCGCCATGGGCGACGCAGCCGACATGGTCGCGCGCGCCGGGCAGCGCCTTGCGGATCTCCCACCGGTCGGTCGCGGGGTCGTAGACCTCGTGCCAGCCGATGCTCGCGCGCTCCTGCGCGGGGTCGGTGGCGCCGCCGATCAGGTGCAGCTTGCCGTCGAGCACGACCGCCGCTGCCGCGCCGCGCGGACGCGGCAGCGGCGCGATCTCTCGCCAGCGATCCTCGGCGACCTCGTAGGCGAAGGCCTTGTCGTCGCAGCGCCGGTTCTGCTCGATGAAGCCGCCGAGCGCGTAGACGCGCCCGGCATCCGCCGCCACCGCGACGTGGTTGGCGCCGCGCGGCAGGGGCGCCGCGTCGAGCCAGGAATCCGACGCGGGGTCGTAGACGGTGTGGTAGGCGCGGTTGACCTGCCCCTCGCCATAGCCCCCGACGACATGCATGCGCCCGTTCCACGCCGTGGCCCAGGCCATCTCGCTGCGCGGGATGGGCATGTCGGCGCGGGCGACCCACCGCCCGGGCGTGCCCGCCGGCGCCGGGCTTCCCGAGACGCGCTGGGCGCGCTGGTCCGGCGTCAGGTGATGCGGCGCGCCGCCCTGGAAGAGGTTGTGGAAGGGATGCGGGGAGGACGGCGCGGGCCGCAGCGCCGGACCATGGCCGGAATGCTGGGCCCTTGCGGCGAAGGACGTGGCGGCGAGCGCGGCGCCCGCGCCCATGAGGAAGCGGCGTTTCATCCCGGTCTCCTGCGAATTGCGCGGACGCGACGCTAGCGCGCCGGCCGGGCGTCCGGAAGGGCCGCGCCGCGACGAGGGCCTTGCGCCGTCCCGGCGCGCATATTCAGATCCGCCATCGCCAGGCCATCCCCGGGGGGAACACCATGAACGGCAAGCGTCCTCGCATCGCATCTGTCCACGGCGTCGTCGCCGCGGCCCATCCGCTGGCCGCGCAGGCCGGGGCGCAGGTCCTGCGCGAGGGCGGCAACGCCTTCGACGCGATCGCCGCGACCGCGGCCGCGCTCAACGTCGCCGAGCCCTTCATGTCCGGCCTCGCGGGCATGGGCCAGGCGACGGCCTATGTCGCGAAGGAGAAGCGCGTGCGCACGCTCGACTTCGTCACGCGCGTGCCCTTCGAGTTGCCGATCGAGCGCTTCGCGCGGCGCGAGGACCTCGCGCGCGGGCCGCTCGCCTGCGGCACGCCGGGCAACCTCGCGGGCTGGTGCGAGCTCGTGCGCGCCCATGGCCGCAAGCAGCTCAAGGACGTCTTCGCGCCGGCGATCGCCATCGCGCGCGACGGCATGGTGATCACCGAGTTCGGCGAATACAAGTTCATGGAGGCCGCCGCCGACCTGCCGAAGTACAAGGCGTTCTACGGGGACTGGAACCGCACCTACGCCTTCGGCAAGGGCGCGGTGAAGGCCGGCGACGTGCTCCGGCAGCCCGACCTCGCGCGCACCTACGAGGCGATCGCCGCCGAGGGCCCCGACCATCTCCATCGCGGCGAGCTCGGCAAGGCGATGATCCGCCACGTGCGCAAGCTCGGGGGCTGCCTCACGCATCGCGACCTCGAGGCGGTGAAGCCGCAATGGCTCGACCCGATCGTCGCCGAGTATCGCGGCATGGCGGTCCACACGCTGCCGCCGCCCTGCGAGGGGTTCCAGTACCTGCTGACGCTGCGCATCCTCGACGGCTTCGACATCGCGCGGCTGGAGCGCAACGGCGTCGACCACCTCGACCTCGTCTGGCGCGCGATCCGCGTCGCCGCCGGCGCGCGCATCGCCCACAACAACCCCGGCCCGCGCAAGCTGAAGGAGCTGCTCTCGGAGCGCTTCGTGGCGAAGCTCAGGAAGCGCGTCGCCGACGGCAAGCCCATCGACGGCCCGACCGAGCAGTGGATCGAGGCCCGCCCGATCGACGAGCGCAAGGAGCACACGACCTCGTTCTCCGCCGCCGACCGCGAGGGCAACGTCGTGTGCATCACGCAGAGCCTCGGCGCCACCTTCGGCTGCGGCGTCGTCGTGCCGGGCACGGGCGTGTGCCTCAACAACTTCCTCTACTGGGGCGAGGTCAACCCGAAGGGCACGAACTACATGCGCCCCGGTGGCCCGCTGGCGCTGCCCACCGCGCCGACCATCGCCACGCGCAAGGGCCGCCCGGTGCTCGCGCTCGGCACGCCCGGCAGCTATGGCATCTGCCAGACGCAGACGCAGACCATGGTGCAGCTGGTCGACTACGGGCTGCAGATCCAGGACGCGATCGAGGCGCCGCGCGCGCGCCTCTGGGACGGCAGGCGCGTGCAGGTCGAGGGCCGCGTGCGGCCGGAGGTGGTCGAGGCGCTGAACGCGCGCGGCCACGCGGCCGAGTCCTACGTGCCGTGGACGATGACGGTGGGCGGCATGCACGGCATCGTCATCGACCCGGCCAGCGGCGCGATGACCGGCGGCTGCGACCCGCGGCGCGACGGCTACGTCGCCACCGCCTGAGCCGCGGCGGGGGACGGCGCGCCGGGATAGAGGCCCGTCCCCTCCGCCATCGCGCGGACCATCGCATAGGCAAGGTCGATCGAGGGCGTCGCCACGCCCGCGCGGCGGCCGAGCTCGGCGACGGCGAGCAGCAGCGCGTCGATCTCCAGCGCCCTGCCCCGGTCGACGTCGAGCAGGGTCGAGGTGCGGAACGCCGCGAGCGGCCCGTCGCGGTAGAGCGCGAGGCGTTCGTCCACGCCCTGCGCGATGCGCGCGCCATGCGCCTGGGCGACGGCGCGGGCCTCGACCATCACGCGCTCGCCGAAGGCGGCGAGCACGGGGTCGCGGAAGACCCGTCCGATCGGCACGCGCAGCAACGCGCAGAGCGGGTTGCTCGTCGCGTTGCCCATGAACTTCCCCGCCACCTCGTCGCGGATGCGCGCGGTGGCCTCCAGCGTCCAGCCCGGCACGTCGAGCGCCGCCGTGGCGGCGGCCAGGCGCGGCGACATCGTGCCGTCGGGCTCGCCGAGCACGAGCCGCCCGGCGGCGTGCTGCGCGACGATCCCCGGCGCCTCCAGGGCCGCGAGGAAATGGATCACCGCGCCGATCGCGCGGCGCGCGCCGAGGCGGCGCGCGAGGAGGCCGCCGGGATCGACAGCCTCGACGACGGCGCCCTCGTGCGGGCCGCCGATGCCGTGGAAGAACCACCAGGGCACGCCATTGACCGCGAAGGCCACGGCCCCGTCGGGCGCCAGCGCCGCGGCGAGGTCCTCGGCCATCGCCGGCAGGTCATGCGCCTTGGCGGTGCAGACCACGAGGTCGAAGGGGCCGGCCTCGGCGGCGCTCGCCGCGCAGCGCAGGGCAATGCGTTGCGGCGCGGCGCCGGGCCGCTCTCGGAAGAGCAGGCCCTCGGCGCGCATGGCCTCGAGATGGGCCCCGCGCGCGACGGCGACGACGTCGCGCCCCGCGCGCGCGAGGCGCGCGGCCATCGTCCCGCCGATCGCGCCGGCGCCATGGATGCAGATCCTCATGCGCCGATACTAGCGCGCGGCAGCGGCCGCGCGCGCGCCGCTCAGGCCGGGGCGACGTCGACCATCACCAGCTCGGCCTCCGCGCCGGCCTCGAGCGCGAGCATGGCCTCGCCGGAGATGGCGGCGCCGTCGCGCGCGCCGAGCGCGATGCCGTTCACCCGCGCCTCCCCGCGCGCGACGACCAGGTAGGCGAGCCGCCCCGGCGCCAGGGCATGGCGCAGCGACGCCCCGGCCTGCAGCGTCGCCGCGAGCACGGCGGCATCGGCGTTGATGGCGAGCGCGCCGCCCTCCACCTCCGCCGGCCGTCCCGAGGCGAGGACGACGAAGCCCTGCCCGCGCGCGGCGCGCGGGAACCGGCGGGTGCCCCAGGACGGCGCGGCGCCACGCCTGTCGGTCTGGATCCAGAGCTGGAAGATCCGCGTCGCGACGGGCTCGAGGTTGTACTCGGCATGCACGATGCCCGTGCCCGCCGACATCACCTGCACGTCGCCGGCGACGGTCCGCCCCTCGTTGCCGAGATGGTCGCGATGGGTGATCGCGCCGTCGCGCACGTAGGTGACGATCTCCATGTCCCGGTGGGGATGGGGATCGAAGCCCGTGCCCGGCGCGATCTCGTCGTCGTTCCACACGCGCAGGCGGCCCCAGCCCATGCGCGCGGGGTCGCTGTAGCCGGCGAAGGAGAAGTGATGGCGCGCGCGCAGCCAGCCATGGTCCGCGCCGCCGAGGCCGGCGAAGGGGCGTGGCTCGATCATGGCCGCGCCCCTGTCAGGCCGCCACGGGTGCGAGGCCGGCGATGTCCCGCGCCGCCGCGGCAAGCGCCGCCGCGCGCGCCGCCTCTCCCATCGCGAGGCCCTCGGCGCGCACCACCGCCACGTCGGCGATGCCGACGAAGCCCAGCACCGTGCGCAGGTAGGCCTCCTGGTGGTCGAGCGCCTGGCGGGCGGCGTCGCCCGAATAGGCGCCGCCGCGCGAGGAGGCGATGATCGCGCGCTTGCCCGTGGCGAGGCCCACCGGCCCCTTGTCGGAATAGCGGAAGCTGCGGCCCGCGCGCACGACGCGGTCGATCCAGGCCTTGAGCTGCGAGGGCACCGAGAAATTGTACATCGGCGCGCCGACCACGAGGATGTCGGCGGCGAGGAACTCGGCGAGCACGGCCTCGGACAGCTCCGCCTCCGCGCGCGCCTCGGGCGCGAGGGCGGCGAGGTCGGCGGCGCCCCAGCCCTGCAGCGTCGTGCCGGAGAGATGGCCGAGCGGCGCGGCGACGAGGTCGCGGCGCAGCACGCGCGCGCCGGGCGCCGCGGAACGCAGCGCGGCGACGATGTCCGCGGTCAGGCGGCGGGAGGCCGAGGCCTGGCCGAGCGGGCTCGAATCGAGATGGAGGATGGTGGTGGCCATGGGCTTGCTCCTGGACGTCCTGTTCCTGCGAGGGCGCGAACATGGCCGGGCGCGCGCGCGGCTCCAATCCGCCGGGGGTGCAACGGATTGTTGCGCGCCGTTGACCAATCGCGCCGGGGCCTGCTACCGCCCGGCACGCGGACAGGAGGCCCGGGGATGGACAGGATCGCGGCGATGCGCGCCTTCGCGGCGGTGGCCGAGCGCGGCAGCTTCGTGGCGGCCGCGCGCGCGCTCGGCATCTCGCGCGCCATGGCCAGCCGGCACGTCCAGGACCTCGAGGCGCATCTCGGCGCGCGGCTGCTCGACCGCACCACGCGCCGCGTCTCCCCGACCGAGGCGGGCCGCGTCTACCACGAGCGCTGCGTCGCGATCCTCGCCGAGCTCGCGGAAGCGGAGGGCGCGATCGGGGCGCTGCAGGCGCGGCCCTCGGGCCGGCTGCGCGTCAACGCGCCGGTTTCCTTCGGGACGCTGCACCTCGCCGAGGCGATCGCCGCCTACATGGCGGCGCATCCGCAGGTGTCGATCGAGCTCGCGCTCAACGACCGCATGGTCGACCTCGTCGAGGAGGGCTACGACCTCGCCATCCGCATCGGAAGGCTCGCGCCGAGCTCGCTCGTCGCGCGCCGGCTCGCGCCCTGCCGGCTCGTCGCCTGTGCCGCGCCATCCTACCTTCGCCGCGCCGGCACGCCGCGGACGCCAGCCGAGCTCGCGGGCCACGAATGCCTCGGCTACACCTACGCGCCCACGCGCGACGCATGGCGCTTCGTGGGCCCCGGCGGGGACGAGGGCGTGGTGCGCGTGCGCGGGCGGCTGCACGCGAACAATGGCGACGCGCTGCGCGTCGCGGCGCTGCATGGCGCGGGCATCGTCGTGCTGCCGACCTTCATCGTCGGCCGCGACCTCGCAGAGGGCCGCCTGCGCCGCGTCCTCCCGCGCCACGAGGCGCCGCCGATCGCCATCCATGCCGTGCGGCCGCAGGGCCGGCACCTCTCCGCGAAGGTCCGGAGCTTCATCGACTTCCTCGTCCCGCGCTTCGGCGACGGCCCGGAATGGGACGCGGGCCTCCCGGCGCCACGCGCGGCGCGCGGCGAAAGGGCATGAGGATGGCCAGGGACTGGTTCGAATCGCTCGTCGGCTTCCGCGAACGCGGCTGGGAGGAGACGCGCGCGCTCCTGGAGATGCGCGGCGACAGGCTCGTCTCGCGCGTCACCGGCGAGAGCCATGGCGCGGGACGGCTTGAGATGCCGACGCTGGGCGAGCTGCGCGCGCGGCACGCGGCAGGCGACGGGCCGCGCGGCGCCACGCGCGTCGCGGTCCTGCGCGGCGACGCGCGCGCGCTGCATCGCGAGCCCGCGAACGCGGGGGCGCTGTTCCAGGTCGCCTCGCAGTTCAACCTGCTGGAGATGGTCGGGCCCGACGTGACGCCGGAGGATGGCGTGGCGCGCTACGCGCACGACCGCACCCAGGGCCCGGCCTGCGCCATCGCGGCCGGCGCGGCGACGATCTTCCGGAACTACCTCGTGCCGCTGGGCGGCGATCGCGGGCAGACCGCCGCGCGCCAGCTCGACGCGCTCGAGGGACTCGGCACGGCGCTCGCCGCGGCGACGGGCCTTGGGCGCGACCGGCTCTGGGAGATGCGCAACGGCTACGCGCTGTGCACGCGCGAGGGCCTCGCCGCGATCTCCACCCTGCTGCGGCGCCTCGACGAACCGGGCATCGACGCGCTGCGCGCGCGCCTCGCCATCGGCCTGCACCACGACGTGGAGGTGACGGACCATCCGGGTCCGGCGCGGCCGGTGGTCAGCCAGGCCTTCTGCTCGGCCCTGCCCGTGGCCTATGGCGCGGGACCGCGCGGCGCGTGGCGCGACTTCGCGACGCTCGTGCTCGAGGCCGCCTACGAGGCGACGCTGCTCGCGGCCGCCCTCGCCGCGCGCGGCGGCGGATCGCCGCGCGTGCTGCTGACCAGCCTCGGCGGCGGCGCCTTCGGCAACGAAGAGGAATGGATCCTGGCGGCGATGCGCCGCGCGCTAGGCCTCGCGCGCGGCCTCGGCCTCGACGTCGCGATCGTGAGCTACGCCGCGCCCGGGCCGGCGCTCCTTCGCCTCGCCGCGGAGGCCGGCGGCTAGCCGCCGCGCGCCTCGCCCCTGCCCTCGCGGTATTGCAGCAGCGCGTCCTCGACCGTGGCGGCGTAGCCGACCTGCGGCGCGCGCAGCCCGTGGGCGAGCAGCGCGCGGCGCGTCTCGGCATCGGCGCCGGCGAGGAAGAGCCGGACGCCGGCGCGCGCGGCCTTGCGCGACAGGCCCTCGATCACGTGCGCGCCGGTCGAATCGAGGAAGGGGACGGCCGAGAAGTCGACCACCAGCGCGCGATGCGCGTCGGAGATGCGGTCGAGCACCGAGCCGATCGACGCCGCCGCGCCGAAGAAGAACGCGCCGGTGATCCGATAGACCACCACCTCCGGGTCGGCGCCGCCCGCTGCGCCCTGCCGCGCGCCCGGCGCCATCGCGTCGGGCATGTCCTCGCCGACCAGCGGCGAGCGCGCCTCGATGCCGGTCGCGCGCGACATGCGGTGGATGAACAGGACGGAGCCCAGCGCGAAGCCGACCACGATCGCCTCGACGAGGTCGCGCAGCACGGTGAGCAGGAAGGTGGTCGCCAGCACCGCCGCGTCGCCCCAGCCCGAGCGGCACAGCGCGGCGATGGCGGAGCGCTCGACCATGTTCCAGGCGACGACCGCGAGCACGCCCGCGAGCGCGGCCAGCGGCACGAAGGAGGCGAGCGGCGCCGCCACCAGCACGAAGAGCAGCAGGAACGTCGCGTGGAGCATCCCCGAGACCGGGCCATGCGCCCCGGCGCGCACGTTGGTCGCCGTGCGCGCGATCGTCCCGGTGACGCAGAAGCCGCCGAACAGCGCGGTGCCCAGGTTGGCGACGCCCTGCGCGACCAGCTCGCAGTTCGAGCGGTGGCGCCGGCCGGTCATGCCGTCCGCGACCACCGCCGAGAGCAGCGACTCGATCGCGCCGAGCAGGGCGAAGGCCAGCGCGTCGGGCAGCACCGCGAGGATGCGCGCGGGCGAGAGGTCGGGCAGCGCGGGCGCGGGCAGGCCCGACGGGATGCCGCCGAAGCGCGAGCCGATGGTCGACGCGTCGAGGCCAAGCAGCGCGGCGGCCGCCGAGGCCCCCGCGACGGCGACCAGCATGCCGGGCCAGTGCGGCCGCAGGACGCGCAGCGCGACGATCGTCGCGGCCGTGCCCGCGGCCAGCGCGACGGCGGCGGGCGACGCCGTGGGCAGGGCCTGCCAGAGGACGGGGATCTTCCCGAGGAGCGGCCCGGGTTCCGGCTCCGCGAGGACGAGCCCGAGCAGCTCGCGCAGCTGGCTCGCGAGGATGATCACGGCGATGCCCGCGGTGAAGCCGACCGTCACCGGGAAGGGGATGAACTTGATGAAGGTGCCCAGCCGCAGCAGCCCTGTCGCCGCCAGCATAAGGCCGGAGAGGAAGGTCGCGAGCACCAGCCCGTCCATGCCGTGGCGCGCGACGGTCGCCGAGACGAGCACGATGAAGGCGCCGGCCGGGCCGCCGATCTGGAAGCGCGAGCCGCCCAGCGCCGAGACCAGGAAGCCGCCGACGATGGCGGTGACGAGGCCCTGGCCCGGGCTCGCCCCCGAGGCAATCGCGATCGCCATCGACAGCGGCAGCGCGACGATGGCCACGGTCAGGCCGGCGACCGCGTCGCGGCGCAGCGCGCCGGCGCCATAGCCCTCGCGCAGGACGGTGACGAGCTTGGGCGTGAAGAGCTCCGCGAAGCCCGCTTCGCGCTGGCGCAAGGGCATCGCCGACATCCCCCGGTTTTCCCTGCCGTGCAGGAAAGACCCCACGAGGAAAAAGGTCAAGGATGCGCGGCCGCGCGCCGCCGGGACGCCCGCCCGCCCGCGGGCGGCCTCAGCCGATCATCTCGCCGCGGAAGGCCCAGCGCGTCATCCGCCGCTCGACCACGGCGCAGAGCGCGTACATCAGGATGCCCATGATCGCGATCGCGAACAGGCCGGCGAAGGTGATCGGCGCGTCGTTGCGCGCGCCGGCCGAGAGCATCAGGAAGCCGATGCCGCGGTTGCCGCCCACGGTCTCGGAGATGACCGAGCCGATGAAGGCGAGCGTGATCGCCACCTTCAGGCTGCCGAAGAGGTAGGGCATGGCGCGCGGGATGCCGACCTTGGTGAGGATCTCGTAGCGCGTGGCGCCGAGCGAGCGCATCACGTCGCGCATCTCCGGCTCGATCGTCGCGAGGCCGGTGGCCACGTTGACCACGATCGGGAAGAAGGAGATCACGAAGGCCGTGATGATCGCCGGGGCCGCGCCGACGCCGAGCCAGATCATCAGGATCGGCACGATCGCGACCTTGGGGATGGCGTTGAAGGCGATCAGCAGCGGGTAGAGCCCGGCATAGACGAAGGGCGAGGCGCCGATGGCGAGGCCGAGCACGAGGCCGCAGCCGATCGCGAGCAGGAAGCCGATCAGCGTCGTCCACAGCGTCTCGAGGCAGAAGCGCAGCAGGATGTCGAAGCGCTCGACGGAGACGGCCATGATCCGCGACGGCCGCGGCAGGATGATCTCCTGGATCGAGAAGGCGACGCAGGCCGCCTCCCAGGCGAGCAGGAAGGCCGCCATCACGAGCCACGGCATCGCGGCCTGGACCAGTCGGCTCTGGCTCTCGGTCATCACGCGTATTCCTGGTGGATGCGGTCGCGCAGCTCGTGGACGATGTCCACGAAGGCGGGCTCGAAGGTGCTTGCCAGCGTGCGCGGCCGGGGCAGGTCGATCGGGCGGACCATCACGACGCGGCCCGGGCGGCGGCTCATGACATAGACCGTGTCGGCCAGGTAGACGGCCTCGCGCAGGTCGTGGGTGACGAGCACGGCGGTGAATTTCCGCTCCAGCCAGAGGTTCTGCATCACGCCCCAGAGCTCCTCGCGCGTGAAGGCGTCGAGCGCGCCGAAGGGCTCGTCGAGCATCATGATCTCTGGCTCGTGGACCAGCGCGCGGCAGAGGTTGGAGCGCTGCTGCATGCCGCCCGAGAGCTGCCAGGGATACTTGTCGGCGAAGCCGCCCAGCCCGACCGAGGCGAGCAGCGCGCGCGCCTTCTCGGCGTACTCGGCCTTGCGGGCGCGGAACTGGCGCTTGTGCGGCTCCACCACCTCGAGCGGCAGGAGCACGTTGTCGAGGGTCGTGCGCCAGGGCATCAGCGTCGGGTTCTGGAACGCCATGCCCACGCCCTTGATGGGGCGCACGACCTTCTCGCCGTGGACGACCACCTCGCCCGAGGTCGCCGGCAGCAGGCCGGTGACCAGCTTCATCAGCGTGGACTTGCCGCAGCCCGACGGGCCGACCACCGCGATGAACTCGCCCTTGCGGATCGAGATCGTCGCGTCGGCCAGCGCGAGCGTGGCGCCCTCGCCCCGCCCGTAGGCGAGGCTGACGGCGCGCAGCTCGACGAGCGGCCCGTCGGCCGCGGCCGCCGTGGTCACGGCGCGATCATCCTCTCCGCCTTCGGCGGCAGGAAGCGGGAGGTGAAGACCTTGTCCGGCTCCGGCGCGGCGGGAAGGTTGAACGCCTCGGCGACGTCCTTCACCGAGCGCGCGAAGCGCGCGGGGTCGACGTCGCCCATGCCGTTGGCCTTCACCCAGGGCGTGATCACGTTCATGCGCAGCGACATGGCCAGGCGCTCGGCCTCCAGCGCCTCGTTGATCAGCGGGTCGCGCTTCTTCGCCGCGGCGATGCCGATGGACGGGTTGGCCGCGACCTCGCGCCAGGCCTTCGCCGTGGCGCGGATGAAGCCGGTGACCGCGGCGGGATTGGCGGCGGCGAACTCGGGCGAGACGATGACGCCGTTGCCGTACACGTCCATGCCGGCGTCGGAGTAGGTCATCGCCACGATGTCGTCGATGCCGACATTGCGCGCCTTGAGGTCGAGGATCGAGGAGAAGTAGTGGCCGGAGATGAAGTCGACCGAGCCCTGCACCAGGCTCTGCTCGCGCAGCTGCGGCGTGAGGTTCACCGACTCGACCCTGGCGCGGTCGATCCCGGTCTTCTTCGCGAAGGCGGGGAAGAGGCGGAACGAGGCGTCGAAGACCGGCGCGCCGAGCTTCTTGCCCTCGAGGTCCTTCGGGCCCTTGATGCCGCTCTTCTTCAGCGCGTAGACGCCGAAGGGCGGGAAGTCATAGGCGATGAAGACGCAGAGGATCTCCTTGCCCGCGTTCTTCGCGTTGTACTCGATGAGCGAGTTCACGTCGGCGAAGCCGATCTGGTAGGCGCCGGTGGCCACGCGCTGCATCGCGCCCGCCGAGCCCTGGCCCGGGTCCATCGTGACGTCGAGGCCCTCGGCCTTGTAGTAGCCCTTGTCGAGCGCGACGAGGAAGGGCGAGGTCGGGCCCTGGAACACCCAGTCGAGCGTGAACTTGACGGCCGTCTGGGCCGGCGCCGGCAAGGCCCCGAGCGCGATGGTGGCCGCGAGCAGCGCCCCGCCTGCGAGGCGCCTGGTGATCTTCGTCATGTCTGGCTCCCTGTCCGGTTCGGGCCTGGCTGCCCGGATTCGTCGGCACGGGAGAGTGCAGCATGGGCCAAGGACGGGCAAGCGCGCCGCCCGGGACTGCCCGCGCGCGAGGCAGGCCCCGTCGGCGCGGCGCGCGACATCGACGCCGGGCCCGCGCTAGGATGGCGCGCATGAGAAGCCACGGGCCCCGCTCCACGCGCCCCCTCCTCCTCGCCGCCGCGCTCGCGCTCGCCTGCGCGGCGCCGCTCGCCGAGGCATCGGCGCAGGCCAGCACCCAGCGCCGCGGCTACGTCACCCGCAACGGCGTCTACGTCCCCCCGAGCCAGCAGACGAAGCCGGACGGCACGAAGGCCAACAACTGGTCGACGCGGGGGAACGTGAACCCCTACACGGGGCGGCCGGGCACGGTCGATCCGTCGAGGCCTGCCGCGCCGCGCCGGCGCTGAGCGCGCCCCATGGCCGACCGGCCCTCGCACCCGCTGCTCGGGATCGGCCTCATGCTGGTCGCCGTGACCCTGGGCAGCACGCTCGACGCCACCGCGAAATGGCTCGCGCAGCATTATTCCGCGCCCCAGGTCGTCTGCGTGCGCTTCGCCGCGCAGACGCTCGCGATGCTGGCGCTCGCGCCCTGGGTGGGGCTGCGCGCGATCGTGTCGACGCGCGTGCCAGGCCTGCACCTGCTGCGGGGCCTGTCGATGATCCTCGCCAGCGGGCTCTTCGTCGCCGCGCTCGCGGTGCTGCCGCTCGCGACCTCCGTCGTGCTCGGCCAGACCTCGCCGCTGATCGCGGCGGCCATCGCGGTGCCGCTGCTGGGCGAGCGGGTCGGGCTGCGCCACTGGCTCTGGGTGCTGCTCGGCTTCGCCGGCGTCGTGGTCGTGCTGCGTCCGGCGCCGGAGGTGTTCGGCTGGGCGGTGGTCCTGCCGATCGCCTCGGCCGCGAGCTACGCGATCTACCAGGTGGCGACGAAGCGCGCCGCCGCCGCCGACCCGGCGGTGACCAGCCTCTTCCATTCCAGCCTCGTGGGCTTCCTGCTCGCGGCCTGCGTCGCGCCCTTCTTCTGGTCCTGGCCCACGCCCCTGCACGCGGCGATCATGCTCGTGCATGGCGCGATGTGCGGCGTGACCCATTTCCTCGTGATCCGCGCGCTGACGCTGTCGCCGGTCTCGCTGACCGCGCCCTTCGGCTACGCGGGCCTGCTCTGGGCCGTCGTGCTGGGCTTCCTCGCCTTTGGCGAAGAGCCGGACCTCGCCACCATCCTCGGCGGCGCGACCATCGCGCTGGCCGGCATCCTGCTGGCGCGCGAGGCGATGCGCGCGCGGGCGCGGGCGGCGCCATGAGCCCGCGCGACGCCGCCGGCTACGCGTTCCTCGCGATCGCCTGGGGCCTGTCCTTCGCGCTGGTGCTGCGCGTCGAGGCGGCCTTCGGCCTGGTCGGCGCGGTCGCCTTCCGCGCCCTCGTCGCGAGCGCGGTGCTGCTTGCCGCCGCCGCGGCGCTCGGCCGGAGGCTGCGGCTGCGCGCGGGATGGGGTCGCTTCGCGGTGGTCGGCGCGACGACGGTCGCGGGGCAGCTGCTCGGCCTGTCCTTCGGCGCGCCGCGCATCGGCACCGCGATGACGGCGATCCTCGTCGCCACCATCCCGCTCTTCTCCATGGCGATCGGCTGGCTCTGGGGGATCGAGCGGCCGAGCCTCGCCACCGCGGCCGGGCTGGCGCTGGGGATCGGCGGCATCGCGCTGCTGGTGGGCTTCCCCGCGGTCGAGCCGGGGGCGAGCTTCGCGCTCGGCTGCGCGGCCTCGCTCGCGGGATCGTTCTGCGCGGCCTTCGGCAGCTGCTATGCCAGCCGCGCGCTGCGCGGCGCCGACCCGTGGGACATCGCCGCCGGCGCCTTCCTCGCGGGAGGGACGATGACGCTGCCGCTGCTGCTCGCCGTCCCGGTGCCGGCGATGCCCGGCGCGGGCGACGTCGCGGCGCTGCTCGCGCTGGGAGGGGTGATGAGCGCGCTCACCTATGTCGTCTATTTCGGCCTCGTCGCGTCGATCGGGGCGACGCGCGCGATCAGCGTCGAGTTCGCCGTGCCGGTCGTCGCGGCGGCCTTCGGCTGGGCCTTCCTCGGGGAGAGGCTCACCCCGGCCCAGTTCGCCGGCGCGCTGGCGATCGCCGCGGGATGCGCGCTCGCGCTCGGCCTGCTCGCGCCGGGCTCGAAACCGCCCGCCGGTCGCGGCTAGCATCGGCGCCATGGACATCCCGCCTTCCGTCGCCGCGCTGGTCGAATCCGCCGCGACCCCCTTCGAGCGCGCGCATGCGATGCCCGCCTCGGCCTATACCTGCCCGGAATTCCTGCGCCGCGAGCTCGAGGCGATCTTCGCGCGCGAGTGGATCATGCTCGGCCGCGCCTCGTCGCTCGCCAGGCCAGGCGACTACGTCGCCGCGGAGA
The DNA here is from genome assembly GCA_041178225.1 of Pseudomonadota bacterium. Classification (GTDB taxonomy): domain Bacteria; phylum Pseudomonadota; class Alphaproteobacteria; order CACIAM-22H2; family CACIAM-22H2; genus CAIOSQ01. The sequence goes on from JBEGVV010000195.1 coordinate 20,133, forward strand.
TCGCGGGACAGCCGGTGCTCGTCATGCGCGGGCGCGACGGCGCGCTGCGCGCGATGTCCAACGTCTGCCGGCACCGCATGTCGACGCTGCTCGAGGGCAGCGGCAACGCGCAGCGCATCGTCTGCCCCTACCATGCCTGGACCTACGACCTCGACGGCAGGCTCGTCGCGGCGCCCGCGATGGAGCGCAACGCCTGCTTCCGGCGCGAGGAGATCGCGCTGCCGCCGCTGCGCTGCGAGGAATGGCTGGGCTGGATCATGGTGACGCTGGACACGGACGCGCCGCCGGTGGCCGAGCGCCTCGCCGGCGTGCACGGCCTGATCGAGGACTACGGCCTCGAGCGCTACACCGAGACCTTCCGCGAGACGTTTTCCTGGGACACCAACTGGAAGATCCTCGCCGAGAACTTCATGGAGAGCTACCACCTGCCGCGCTGCCACGCCGGCACGATCGGCAGGCTCTCCAGGCTCGAGGAGATGGACTGCCCGCCCGGGCTGCCCGCCTTCAACTACCACACGATCCTCAAGGACGATTCGCTGCGCATCGCGCTCGCGCACCCCTCCAACACGCGCATGAAGGGCGACCGGCGGCGCACGACCTTCCTGCTCGCGGTCTATCCCGCGATGCTGGTGACGCTGACGCCGGGGTATTTCTGGTACCTGTCGCTGCATCCCGAGGGCACGGGGCGCGTGCGCGTGATCTTCGGCGGCGGCATGGCGCCGGAATTCGTCGAGGCGCCCGAGGCGCAGGCGGATTTCGCGCGCGTGAAGGCGCTGCTCGACAAGGTCAACGCGGAGGACAAGGCCTGCACCGAGCGCGTCTATCGCGGCGCGCTGGCCGGCGACGCGCGGCCAGGCCCGCTCAGCCACCTCGAGCGGCCCAACCACGATTTCGCGCGATACCTCGCCGAGCGGCTGGGCGGCGGCGTGCAGCAGCGCTGAGCCGCGCCACGCGGGTCAGCAGCGCAACGCCACGTTGGCCTGCCAGACCGCCTTCAGGCTGGGATCGACGAAGCCGTCGACGAGGCGCCGCGCGCGCGGGCACTCGCCACCGCCATTCAGCGCGCGGGCGACGATGTTCGCCGACCACACCTGGCGCAGGTTCGGGTCGTTCAGCACCGCGAGCAGCCGCTCCGCGTCGTCGAGGTTGCCCGCCTCGAGGTGTCGCGCCATCACGTTGGCGCCCCAGACCTGCCGCAGGTTCGGATCCTCGATCCGGCGCATCCGCTCCTCGGCGCCGCGCAGGTCGCCGGCCGCCAGGGAGGCGCTGGTCTCGTTCGCCGCCCTGATGTCCTCGAGCGGGCCTGCGAAGGCGAGCGTCGAGAAGGCGACGATGGCAAGTGATGCGACCGCCATGCGCATGTTCCGTCTCCTGCCGTCACGAAATCCCAGGGCCTCGATCTTCCCGCCGGCATGCGGTCGATCAGACATGATGGCCCCTGCGGGCGCAGCGCGCCTCAGAAGCGATACCTCACGCTGACCCACCCGACAGGAACCTGGTCGCGGATGTCGGATTGCGGGTCGCCGCCCTGCAGCCGCCACGCGGCGCTCGCATCGATGCTCAGCGCCTCCCAGTCGAACCGGAGCCCAAGGCCAGCCGAGCTGAGCGTCCTCTGGTTCTCCGCCGTGGTCCGGGGCTTGCGATCTGTCTTCACGACGCCGGCATCGTAGAAGCCGTAGGGCGTGAACAGGTCGAGCTTGTAGCGCAACTCGAGTTGCCCGAGGGCACCGACATCGCCGTACCCCTCGCCGGCCGGATAGCCGCGCACCCCGTTGGCGCCACCGAGACCGAAGCTCTCCGACGAGTCGAGGTTCTTGTCCGCCCACTGCGCGGAAAGCTTGCCGAAGAGCTGGAAGTCCTCGGGCAGCGCCTGGATGCGGGCGACGTCGAGATTGAACCGGTTGAACTGCCCTTCGGTGTCCACCGAGGCGCGATCCGTCGCGCGCAGGCCGTGGTCGAGATGCAGCCACCCCGGCGTCCAGGCGAGCGCGCCATAGGTCAGCGCGCCTCCCCCGACCCCGTCGCGGAAGTCGAAGGCGAGCGAGACCGGGACGCTGTCGCTCGTCTTGCTGTCGTCGCTGCTCGCCGCCTGCTGGCGGTCGTTAATCCACTTGTGCTGGAACGTGGTGGAAAGGTTCAGGTTGAACACCTGGGAGCGGACGAAAGGATAGGACAGCCCGAAAGAGGCCGTCCGCACGGTGCCGGTCGAGTCGAGGTTCGCGAACTCCTTGCCCAGCTGGTAGTAGGAATTCGAGTAGCCGATGCTGGCGCGAAGTCCGTCGCCGCCGACCGGGAGCGAATAGCTCGCGTCGCCGAACCAGAGGTTCTCGTCGGTGTAGAGCGTGCTGATCTTGAAGCGGTCGCCGAACATGAGCGGGCTGTTGGCGTAGAGGTCGACCCGCGCGCGATGGCGGCCGGTATATCGATTGCCGTGGTTGTCGACCGACACCTCGCCGCCGAAGCTCTGGGTCGGCGTCACGAGGACGTTGAGTTCGCCCGTGCCGAATTCCTGGCCTGGCCGGATCAGTGGAACGGCCTTGAATCCCGGCTGGTCGTCGAGGAGGAGCGTGGCGCGCTCGAGCGAGGCGCTGTGGATCACCGTGCCTGGCTTGAGCGTCTCGAGGAACACGCGGCCATCGCGGCCGCGCGGATCCTCGCTCACGAGGTTGTGCGGGGCATAGCGTCCCTCGACCACCTCGATGCGCAGGATGCCGCCCTCCATGCGCTGCGCAGGGATGAGGGCGCGCGCGAAGGAATAGCCGTTGGCACGATAATGGGCGGCGACCCGGTCGGCGATGGCCCGGAGCCCCGCGAGGTCGAAGCCCTTGCCATCCACGTCGCCGACCACGCCCTGCAGGGTCGCGTCGTCGAAGATCGTGTTGCCGGAGATCGATACGGCCTTGAGCGCCACCGCTGGCCCGCCCGGCGCGGTCGGCGCCGGGGCTGGAAGCCCTTCGATGCGCGGGGCCGAGGAAGGTGCTGGCGGGGCGATCCGCGGCGCCAATTCCCGCGAGGTCCTTCCGGCATCGGGCGCGGTCTGCGCCAGTGCGACCAGGGAAACGCACGAGGCGCCCCCGAGCAGGATCGAAAGCGCAATGGACTTCCTGCGTCCGGCGCGGACTCGGTCGTTGCTTCGCATTGTGGTCATTTTCACTTCCGGTCCGCTCAGGGCTGCTCGGCGAGGGTGATGTCGGGAGCCCTCAGGCCGCCATCGAGGATGAAGACCCGAAGCGGGCCCTGGGCATCGCCTGCCCCCTTGGCCTGCTCGCCAAGGATCCCGCGGATCCCCTCCGCCGACAGGGGTGGGGAGGTCATCGGCGGATCCCCGCCAATGTTCGATACCGTGCCGGACCCACCGGGCTGCATCATGCCGGTCGAGCCGGATGGGCTGGGGGAAGGCGTCGGCGTGCCTCCCGGGCCGATGATCGGGCCCGCCCCGCCCGCGCCGGGCGAACGGACCGTTACGACGTCGAGCGAGCCGACGAGCGACGTCGCGCCGTTGGCGCTCGTGGAAACCACCGCGGCCGCGGGCATGGACATCGCCGTCACCGTGCGCGGGCGCTCGATCGACGGGGGCC
>JBEGVV010000196.1:0-4589 GCA_041178225.1 Pseudomonadota bacterium
GGATCGCCAGGATCCTGCCGCGGCCCGGGCCCTGGATGTCGACCTTCCGCCAGGCGATGGCCTTCCCGATGTACGCGACGGCCTGCTGGCTGCTCTGGGTGCTCGCGCGCCAGGCCGGACCAGACGGCCTCGCGCTTGGCCTCTCGGCGCTGCTGCTCACGGGCCTGGCCGCATGGCTGGCCGGGAGGGAAGGGGACGGCGGCGCGCGGTCCTGGTGGCGCGCAGTCACGCTCGCCGCGCTCGCCGCCGCGGCGGTCGTCGCGTCGCGCATCGAGCCCGAGGCGCCCCGCGCCGCGCCTGCGCACTCCGATGCCGCTCCCGCCAGCTCTGGCGGCGAGCCCTTCTCCCATGCGCGGCTCGACGCGCTGCGCGCGGAAGGCAGGCCGGTCCTCGTGAACATGACGGCGGCATGGTGCATCACCTGCCTGTTCAACGAGCGCACGGCGCTTGCCGCGCCGGCCATCGCTGCGCGCTTCGCGAGCGGCGAGGTCGCCTACCTCAAGGGCGACTGGACCAACCGCGATCCCGTCGTGGGCGACTACCTGCGCGGCTTCGGGCGCGCCGGCGTGCCTCTCTACGTCTTCTATCCTCGTGGCGGCGGCGCCCCGGAGATTCTTCCGCAGGTACTCTCGGAGGGAATGCTGCGCGAGGCCTTCGCCCGCTGAGGTTCAGAGGTCGAAGCCCAGCGCCCGCAGCTCCGCGCGCAGCGCGACCGGATCCTGGAAATGGATCGCGTGCATGCCGACGGCGCGCGCGCCCTCCACGTTCGCGAGCGAGTCGTCGACGAACACGCACGCATCCGCCGACAAGCCCGCGCGGCGCAGGAAGAGCTCGTAGATCGCAGCGTCCGGCTTCACCAGGCCTTCGTCGCCGGAAACGATCGCCAGCCTGAAGCCGTCGAGGAACGGGAAGCGCGCGCGCGCGACAGGGAACTTCTCGCGCGAGAAGTTGGTGATCGCGTAGTCCGGGATGCGTCGCGCGCGGACGTCGCGCAGCAATTCGACCGTGCCCGTGATCTCGCCGGGCACCATTTCGCTCCAGCGCTCGTCGAAGGCGCGGATCGCAGGCGCGAAGTCGGGGAAGCGCGCGCACAGCTCGGCCACCGTGTCCGCGAAGCCGCGCCCGCGATCGCATTCGAGGTTGTGCGCCGGGGTGAAGACGTTCGCGAGGAACCACTCCATCCGCGCCTCGTCCTCGCCGAAGACCTTGCGGAACAGGAAGCGCGGGTCCCAGCGCAGCAGCACGTTGCCGACGTCGAAGACGATGTTCGCTGGCATTTTCCCTGCTTCCCGGCGATCGCATGACCAGCCCTTGCACCTTCTCGATACGCCGCGCCGCGAGCCGTGCGCAAGCCGCGTGGCGGGCATGCTGCCGCGGGACGGGCGCCGCGCCGCTCTGGATCTTTTATCCATGGTCGCGCGCCGCGGCCTGGACGTAGCTTTCGCGCGCCTGGGGGTCCGGCGCGGAGTCCTCCGCCGCTGCCGTCCTCCGGGTCCCAGGTCCCCAGGAGCACCCAGAGCATGCGCAAGTTCATCATTCCCGCGGCGATGGTCGTCGCGGCAGGCCTCGCCTATGTCGGCACGGCGGCGTGGATCGGCGGGGCACTCGTCGACGAGGCCGCGGCGCTGCAGCGTCGCCTCCTTTCCGTCGACGGCATGTCGGTCAGGAAGCTTTCCTACGAGAAGCGTCTGTTCGACGGCGAGCTGGTCTTCGACGTCGCCTGGGCGCCGCCCGCTGGCCATCCGCTGCAAGAGGCGATGACGCTGGCGGGGCGCCGCGACATCCCGCTCTCGGGCCGCGCCGCGGTGGCGCATGGACCCTGGGTCGGCGGCCTCGGCATCGCGCGATCCTCGATGGCGCTGCCGCTGCCCGAGGATCTCCGCGCCCACCTGCCGAAATATCCCGGCCAGTCGCCGTGGCTGAAGCTGGACGCGCTCGTCGACTGGTCACGCAGGCTGACCGTCGAGTTCCGCGTCGTCGACTACGCGGGCGCGATCGGCCCCGCGATCCTTGGAATGGAGGCCAGCCTCGAGGGCACTGGCGGCCGCGTCGTCGTTCAATCCGGCGCCGACCAGGCCGACGCGTCGCTGTCGCTGCCGCGCCTGAGGGTGGGAACGCGCGACGAGTTCGCCGAGCTCCGCGACCTGCGCCTCTCTCTCGCCTCGACCCGCTTGCCGCGCGAGCGCGTGAAGGGCGAGTTCTCGATCGCCTCGATCTCCGGCAAGTCGTCCGGCACGAGCGGGATGTCGATGCAGGCGGGGCCCCTGCGCCTCGAGTTGGACGCGACCCGTGAATGGCCCTTCGTCTGGTCGGGCCGGTCGGGCCTGTCGCTGCGCGACACCCGCTTCGAGGCGGCCGGCACCACGGGTTCGCTGTCGCTGCTTTCGCTCCGGGGCGAGACGACGCGAAGGGACAAGCGTCTCGCGAGCAGCTCGACGCTCGAGATCGGCGCCTCCGAGCTGCGCGGCGTGGCGCTGCCGGCCTTCGCGCTTGCCCTGTCGCTGCGCGAGCTGGAGGGCGAGCCGCTCGGCGAGCTCGTCGCGCTCGCCAACGACGCCGCGCAGGCGGGGAAGGACGGATTCGCGGCGATGGATCCCGACCGCGTCGTGGCCATCGCCAGGCGCCTGCTCGCGGCTGGCCCGACGATATCGGTCGACCGCCTCGCGCTCTCCGTGCGCGGCAAGGACGACATCGGGCTGGCAGCCAGCCTCGGCGTGCCGGCGGGCACCACCTTCTCGCCGGAGCGCGCGATGGAACTCGCCGGAGCGATCGACGCGCGGGCCGCGCTGTCGCTCGACCTCGCCTCGCTCGAGGAACTCATCCTGCGCGGCACGGCCCTGTCGGCGGCGATCGCCGGGCAGCCCGCGCCCGGGCAGGCGGACATCGCGGCGATGCGCGCGGATTTCGCGCGCGAGCGCGCGAAGGCCGCCCGCCTGCCGATGGTGGTCGTCGAGGGCGACAAGCTGCGCAGCGAGGTCCGCTTCGCGCAGGGCAAGCTCGAGGCGAATGGCAAGCCGGTCGACCTCGCCGAGATGATGGCCTCCGCGATGGGATCGCTTTCCGGCATCGTGGACGCGCTGCCCGGGGTAGGCGACATGCTCGGCCGCCCGGCGCGGCAGCAGGCGCCGCAGGCGGCCCCGCGATCGGCGGCGCCCCAGCCTCCCGCGGCTGCCGCCCCGCGGCCCGCGGCGAGGGCCACGCAGCCCAACGCCACGGCGCAGCCCGCCTTCGGCATGGTCGCGCTCTCCGCCGACTTCCAGCCCGATCCCCATCGGGTGGACGTGAAGGCCGGGGGCAAGGACCGCGTCGATGCGCGGCTCGGCGAGGAGTGCCAGGGCTTCATCGACGCGACCAAGCCTGATTTCGTCCTCGACTACGAGGCCGGGCAATTCGACCTCTTCGTCTATGCAACGTCGAACGACGACACGGCGATCGTGCTGCGCGCACCCGACGGCAAGTGGCACTGCAACGACGACGGCGCCAATCGCGGCGTCGACCCGACGGTGCAGGTCCGCCGCCCGCCATCCGGCCGCTACGCGATCTGGATCGCCACCATCGAGGAGGGCGAGGCGGACGCCGAGCTCCTGATCTCGGAAGCCGACCCCGACCCGAAGCGCCCGAAATGAGCCGCGGGCAGTGCGCGCGTCCTGGCGGATGGGGAGGGATTCGAACCCCCGGAGCCCTTGCGGGCCCGCCGGTTTTCAAGACCGGTGCAATAGACCGCTCTGCCACCCATCCCGCCACGGGTTCCTAGGGAATCCGGGGCCGGGCGGCAAGCCGGATCGCGCCGGCGCCGCGCCGCGCGCGTTGCGGCCGGGCAGGGGGCATGCGCAATAATGCGCCCTGCAGGGCTTCCGGCGTGGCGACGTGAACGACCTCTTCCTCTGGGCATCCAAGCTCTTCTGGCTCGTCGCGGAGCCGGGAAGCCTCCTCCTGTCGATGCTCCTGGTCGGCACGCTGCTGCTCTTCACCCCGTGGCAAGGGGCGGGGCGAGCGCTCGTCCTGCTCGCGGCCGCGGCCACGGCGGCCGTGGCGCTCCTGCCGGTCGGGCAGATGGCGCTCAAGCCGATCGAGGACCGCTTCCCGCCACCGCTGGTCCTGCCGGACAGGGTCGACGGGATCCTCGTCCTCGGCGGCGTCGTCGACGAGTACGTGATCGGCAAGCGCGGCATCCCGAAGTCGCTCGTCGCCGCCGGCAGCCCGCGGCTCGACGCCTTCATCCTGCTGGCGCGACGCTATCCCCAGGCCCAGCACGTCTTCACCGGCGGCTCGATCTCGCTCATCAAGGGCAGGGACACCGAGGCCGACGTGGTGCGCCGCATCTTCGCGCGGCTTGGCATCGACACGACCCGCATCGCCTGGGAGGACCGCTCGCGCAACACATGGGAGAACGCGCGCTTCTCCCACGACATGCTGAAGCCGGAGCCCGGGCAGACCTGGCTCCTCATCACCTCCGCGCGACACATGCCGCGCGCGATCGGCACGTTCCGCCAGGCCGGATGGAGCGGGCTCGTGCCCTTCCCGGTCGACTTCGCCACCGACTACGAGCTGGGCGAGTTCGAGCCGCAGTTCCGCCTCGGCGCCAACCT
>JBEGVV010000197.1:0-9044 GCA_041178225.1 Pseudomonadota bacterium
GCATCGCCGCGGATACCAGCAGGATCTGCATGACGGAGACGGCCGCGATCGTCGGGTCGATCTCCATCATGATGTTGTCGAACATCTTCTTCGGCAGCGTCATGTTCGCGCCGGACAGGAACAGCGCCACGACCACCTCGTCGAAGGACGAGATGAAGGCGAGCAGTCCGGCCGAGACCAGGCTCGGTCGCAGCAGCGGCGGGGTCACGCGGCGGAGGACCTGCCAGCGGCTGGCGCCCAGCCGTCCGGATCGCCCGAATGGTTGCCCGCGACTTGCGGCGGCTTCGGCAACTCGGCCTGCGCGCGGGCGCGCTCGGCGAGCGAGGCGGCCGCGGTGCCCGCCATCAGCGAGCCGTCGTGGCGACGATGCATCTCCATGACGATCCCCCTTTCCCGATGTCCCTTGGTGAAACTATAGGAGTTGCCTTCCGGCGGGGTCAAACCGGGGTGGCGCGCGCTTGGGCGCGGGGGGGAGGCATGGAGCACAGGATCGCGCGGGTCGACGTCCATCTCGTGTCGTCGCCGGTGACAGGCGGTTTCGCGGACTCGACGCGCAAGGTCGAGCGCATCGGCTTCACGCTCGTGCGCGTGACGACCGACCAGGGGCTGGAGGGCATCGGCGTCACCTACCACGAGGTCGGGGGCGAGGCGACGCGCGAGGTCGTGCTGCGCGACATCGCCCCCCGGATCAAGGGGCGCGACCCGCTGGAGACCGAGGCGCTCTGGGAGGAGTCCTTCCACTACCTGCGCGGCATCGGGCGCAAGGGCGTCGCCTTCTGCGCGCTCAGCGCGGTCGACATCGCGCTCTGGGACCTCAAGGGCAAGATCCTCGGCCTGCCGGTATGGCGGCTGCTCGGCGGCAACCGGCGCAAGGTGCCGGTCTATGCCAGCGGCGGCTGGACGTCCTACTCGGACGACGAGCTCGTGGCGGAGATGCAGGCGATCGTCGCGCGCGGCTTCCGCCACCTCAAGTTCAAGGTCGGCGTCGAGGGCGGCCGCAACATCCGCCGCGACGCCGAGCGCGTGCGCAAGGTCCGCGAGGCGATCGGCCCGGATATCGCAATCCTCGTCGACGCCAACAACTGCTTCGACGCCGCGACCGCGATCCAGCTCGCCAACCGCATCCGCGAATACGACATCGCGCTCTTCGAGGAACCGGTGCTCGCCGACGACGTGCCGGGCCTCGCGCGCTTCCGCCGCGGCACCGACATCCCGCTCGCCACCGGCGAGCACGAGTACACGAAGTATGGCGTGCGCGACCTGCTGCTGCGCGAGGCGGCGGACATCGTGCAGGTCGATGGCGCGCGCGCCGGCGGCTACACGGAGATGATCAAGGCCGCCGCGCTCACCCAGGCCTGGAACGTCAGGTTCGCGCCGCACGCGATGGAGAACGTGCACCTGCACCTCGTCGCGGCGACGCCCAACGCGCTCTTCCTCGAGCGGCTGCTGATGTTCGAGGACATCACCGGAAAGGTCTTCCGCGACGCCGCGAAGCCCGTCGATGGCTGGATGCATGTCTCGGACGAGCCCGGGCTGGGCCTCGCGCTCGACATGGACTTCGTGCGCGACCACGAGGATCGCTAGCCGCCGGGCCCGCCACGCGCCGGTTCCGACGCGCCGCGTTTGCCTCTAGTCTCGGTCCCGCGGGTTGGCGGGCCGGGGGGCTCGCGGCCGCGGGGGAGGGACCTTGGCGCAGGAGCCTGGCGCTGCCACGGGCGAGGGTTGGTCGCCGCGCGCGACCCCCTACTGGTGGGACGCGGCGCCGCCAGAGGATTCGCGCGTCGACCTGCCCGCGCGCGTCGACGTCGCCATCGTCGGCAGCGGCTTCGCGGGGCTTTCCGCCGCGCTCGAGGCCGCGCGGGCCGGCGCCGCCACCCTGGTGCTTGACGCAGGCCCCCTCGGCGGCGGCGCCTCGTCGCGCTCGGGCGGCATGGTGAGCTCTGGCCAGAAGCTCGTGCTCACCGAGGCGTTGAAGGGCCTGCCCGTCGCCCGGCAGGTCGCTGCGCTGGAGGACAGCAAGGCGACCTTCGAGTTCCTGAAGGATCTCCTGTCGCGCGAGCGCCTAGACGCGGACCTCCAGCTCTGTGGCCGCTTCTTCGGCGCCTTCGCGCCCTCGCATCTCGAGACGCTGCGCCGCAACGCCGAGACGCTCCATCGTCGCACCGGCGTGACGATCCGCGTGCTGTCGCGCGCGGAGCAGCACGAGGAGGTCGGCTCCGCCTATTTCCATGGCGGCTTCGTGGTGGAGGAGTATGGCGGGCTCCATCCCGCCAAGCTCAACCGCGCGCTTCGCGACGCCGCGCGCCGCGCTGGCGCGACGCTTGCCAGCCATGCACGGGTCCTGTCGACCACGCGCGCGGGCACCGGCCACGTGCTGCGCACGGAGCGTGGCGAGGTGCGCGCGGAGCAGGTGCTCTTCGCGACCAACGGATACACCGACGGCGCCGCGCCATGGCTCGCGCGCCGCGTGCTGCCCGTGGCCAGCTACCAGATCGCGACCGAGCCCCTGCCGCCCGGACTGATGGACCGGCTCGTGCCGCGGCGGCGCATGGTGACGGACAGCAGGAAGGAACTCACCTACGCGCGGCCGTCGCCCGATGGCACGCGCATCCTCTTCGGCTGCCGCCCGCGCGCGCTCGACGCGGATCCGACGCGCCTCGCCGCCAGGCTGCGCGCGCGGATGCTGCGCATCTGGCCCGAGCTCGCGCCGCTGCGCATCACGCATGCCTGGGGCGGGTTCGTCGGCATGACGGCCGACCGCATCGCCCATGTCGCGGAGAAGGACGGCGTGCTGCACGCGGCGGGCTGCAACGGAAACGGCGTCGCGCTGATGACGTTCCTGGGCTGGCATGCGGCGCAGCTCATGCTCGGCCGCACCAACCGGCGCGCGTTCTTCGCCGACATCCCGTTCCCGGCGCTTCCCGCGCCGGCGCGCGCGCCGGGCTTCGTCGCGCTGGCCAGCGCCGCCTACCACCTGCACGACTTCGCCGCCAATCCCGCCGAGGTGCTGCGCGAGCGCCTCGGCAAGCCGGCATCCATCGCGACCCCACCACGCAAGGAGGAAACCTACCCATGAAGACCAAGGCATTCGCGGCGACGATCCTCGCCATCGGGCTCTCGGCCGCCTCGGCGCTCGCGCAGCAACTCCCGCCCCTCCCCAAGTCCATCGCCGACCATGGCGTGCTGCGCGCCGGGGTGCGCTGCGACCAGCCGCCCTACGGGTTCCGTGGCTCCGATGGCGGCTTCGCGGGCGTCGAGGTCGAGATGGCGAGGCAGATGGCCGCCTGGGCCTTCGGCAGCGCCGACAAGATCGACATGCAGTGCGTGACCGCCGACAACCGCATCCCGCAGCTCAACGCCCAGCGCGTCGACCTGCTGATCGCGACGCTCGGCGTGACGCCCGAGCGCGCGCGGGTCATCGACTTCTCCGACGCCTATCGCTGGGGCGGGTCGGACCTGCTGGTCAAGAAGGACAGCCCGATCCGCAAGCTGGACGACGTGCGCAACCGCACGGTGATCATGCTTCGCGGCACCACGCAGGCGCTGTGGTTCGACGCGAACATGCCGGGGCTGCAGTCGCTGCGCCTCAACACGGCCTCGGACGCGCTGCAGGCGCTGCAGCAGGACCGCGGCGAGGCCTATGCGCACGACGCCGCGACCCTGATCGTGATCGCCGCGCGCGACCCCAGCCTGCGCCTCGTCGGCGAGCCCTTCGCCGTCTCGGACGCGGCGGTCGGCCTGCGCAAGAACGAGCCGCAATGGGCGGCGTGGATCAATGCCGCGCTCGCGCGGATGAAGGCCGAGGGCCTCTACACCGCGTGGCTCGAGCGCTGGGTGCCGGCGGAGATCCGCCAGCCCTACACCGACGCCTTCATGAAGCCTCGGCCCGCGGCGCGCTGAGGCGCGCCGCGTGGAGTTCGACCTCGCCTACCTGGCGCGGCAGGCGCCGGCGCTGCGCGCCGGCCTGCTGCTGACCATCCAGGTCAGCGCGATCGCCGTCCTCCTGTCGGTAGGGATCGGCCTGGTCGGCGCCTGCCTGCGCGTGATGCGCGTGCCGGTGCTCGCCCAGGCCGTCGCCGCCTATGTCGAGTTCATCCGCAACACGCCGCTGCTCGTGCAGCTGTTCTTCGTCTTCTTCGGCTTGCCGGCGCTGGGGCTCAAGCTGTCGCTGTTCTGGTCCGGCGTCCTGGCGCTGACGCTCTGGGCCGGCGCCTTCCAGGTGGAGAACGTGCGCGGCGGGCTCGCGGCCATATCCCCGGGGCTGCGCGAGGCGGCGCGCGCGCTCGCCTTGACGCGCGGCCAGTACCTGCGCCTCGTCGGCCTGCCGATGGCGGTGCGCACGGGACTGCCGTCGATGCTGAACACCTGCGTGTCGCTGGTGAAGAACAGCGCCTATGTCTCGGCCATCGGCCTGCAGGACCTTGCCGGCGTCGCCTTCGACCGCATCGCCAGCGACTTCCGCGCCTTCGAGATGCTCGCCGTCCTGCTGGTCGGCTACCTCGCCCTCGTGCTGTCGCTGAGCGTGGCGGTGCGCTTCCTCGAGCACCGGCTCCAGGCGCCGTTCCGCGCATGAGCTACGCGCTGCAGCAGATCGTGGAGAACGCGCCGCTGCTGCTGATCGGGCTGCGCGCGACGCTCATGCTCGCCGTCGTGACGCTCGCGGCGTCGACCGCGATCGGGGTGGTGCTCGGCACGCTCGCGACGCTGAGGCCGCGCTGGATCCGCGCCTGCGTCGCGCTCTACGTCGAGGTCTTCCGGGACATCCCGCTGATCGTCACGATCTTCGCGATCTTCTTCGGCGCGCCCTTCCTCGGCGTGCCGCTCAAGCCCTTCCCCGCGGTCGCGCTCGGGCTGTCGCTCTGGGGCGGGGCGAATGGCGCGGAGATCGTGCGCGGCGGCATCCTGAGCGTCTCGCGCGGCCAGCGCGAGGCCGCGACGGCGCTTGGCCTGCGCACATGGAAGATCTACCTGCTGGTGCTCTGGCCGCAGGCGCTCCGCGCCGTCCTGCCGGCCTATACCGGGCTGCTCGCCCTCATCGTGCAGTCGACCTCGCTTGGCGCGCTGGTCGGCGTGACCGAGTTCCTCAAGGCGGGTGGCCTGATCATCGAGCGCAGCACGGTGATGCAGGGCATCAACCCGGCCTTCGGCATCTACTTCTTCGTCCTCTGCACCTACTTCGCGATCTGCTCGCTGCTGACGCTGGCGTCGCGCCGCCTCGAGCGCCGGCTTGGGCGCCAGGCGGGCGGTGGCGCGGCGATCCGCGCGCCCGACGCGTCGCGGCTCTGACCCATCCCGGAGGAACGTCCCATGTCGCATGCATCGAAGGTGAGCCGCCGCCTGTCGGAGGCCGTGGCCCCCGAGGTCATCGAGCATGTCTACGCGCCGCGCCTCGCCGCGGAGATGGTCGTCGTCTTCCCGCTGCTCTCGGCCGCCAATGCCGCGCACCTCGTCATGCTGGAGCGGCAGGGCATCCTGTCGCGCGCGCATGCGCGCGCCATCGCCGGCGCGCTCCTGCGCATGGACGAGGAGGGAGCAGGCGCGATCGACCCCGATCCTCGGCTGGAGGACGCCTACTTCAACGTCGAGGCGCGGCTCGTCGCGCTATGCGGCGCGGATGCAGGCGGGCGGCTGCACATCGCGCGCAGCCGCAACGACCTCTCGGCGGCGCTCGACCGGATGCGCGCGCGCGAGGCGCTGCTGCGGCTGGCCGCGGGCGCGCTCGAGGTCCGACGCACGCTGCTCGAGCGCGGCGCGCTCTTCGCGGAGGTCGTGATGCCGGGCCACACGCACCTGCAGCCGGCGCAGCCGATCACCTTCGGCTACTACCTGACGGGCCTGGCGTCGGCGCTTGCGCGCGACACGGCACGGCTGCTCGACGCCTGGCCGCGGCTCAACCTGTCGCCGATGGGCGCGGCGGCGATGGCGACCACGACCTTCCCGATCGACCGCCCGCTCGTGGCGCGGCTGCTTGGCTTCGATGGCGTGCTCGAGCACGGGCTCGACTGCGTCGCCAGCCGCGACTTCTCGGTCGAGCTGGTCGCCGCCGCCGCGCAGCTCGCGCTGACGCTGAGCCGCTTCGCGCAGGACATGCATGTCGCGGTCTCGCACGAGTTCTCGGCCGTCGAGTTCCCGGATTCGGTCTGCGGCACGTCCTCGATCATGCCGCAGAAGAAGAACCCGGTCGTGCTCGAGCACCTCAAGGCGAAGGCGGCGCATGTCGTCGCGGCCTTCGCGTCGGCCGGCGCGTGCATCCGCGCCAGCCACTTCACCAACACGCTCGACGCCCATCGCGAGGGGCAGGCGATGGTCTGGCCGGCGCTGGCCGAGGCGGAGCGCGCGCTGGCGCTCGCGCGCATCGCCGCCGCGACCGCGAGGCCCGACGAGGAACTGCTGCTGGCCCGCGCGCGCGCGAATTTCTCGACCGCCACGGACCTCGCCGACGCATTGGTGCGTGGCGCGGAGATGGACTTCCGCACGGCGCACCATGTCGCCGGCGCCGTGGTCCGCCGGCTCATGGATGCCGGGCTCGGCGCGCACCAGGCCGACGCGGCGCTGGTCGACGAGGCGGCGATGGAGGTCGCGGGACGCAGGGCCGGGCTCCCGGACGACGTGGTGGCGCGGGCGCTGGATCCCGTGCGCGGCGTGGCCGCGCGCGACGTCGTCGGCGGGCCGGCGCCGGTCGAGGTGCGGCGCATGGCGGCGGCGATGGAGGCCGCCCGCCTCGCGGACGCGGCGCGGATCGACGGGTTCCGCGCGCGGCTCGCGGGCGCGGCCGTCGAGCGCGAGGCGGGACTGCGCGACCTCGCGGGCTGACCCGCGCGCCTCAGCGCCTGCGCGCGCGCGGCTTGCGCGCCGCCGGGGTTGGGGCGGGGGCGCAGTAGAGGCGGTGGAGCGTCGCGAGGATCGCGGCGACCTCGGGGCTCGCGAGCCTGTAGAGCACGGCCTGCCCGTCGCGCCGCGTCTCGACGAGGCGCAGGTCGCGCATGCGCGCGAGGTGCTGCGACAGCGCGGTCGGCGACAGGCCGACGAGCCCGGCGAGGCGGCCGACGGAGACTTCCCCGTCGAGCATGTGGCACAGCGCCAGGAGGCGCTTTCCGTTCGCCAGCGTGGCGAGGAGGCGCGCGACCTCGTCGGCCCGGGCCGCCATCACGGCCGGCGACATCGATGATGCGGCATCGTTCATGTTGACATCTTAGAAGATGCGCAGATACGTAGGCAACAGCAGGAACGAGGGAGGACCCCATGCCGAGACCTGGACCAGCCATCCCCGCCGGGAGGCACGCGTGACCTTGTCCGCGAGCTTCACCCCCGTCGCCTCCGCCATCGGTGGCGCGATGATCGGCGCGGCCGCGGTGGCGCTGATGGCCACCTTCGGCCGGATCGCGGGCGTCAGCGGGATCGCCTCGCGCCTGCTGCCGCCGCATGGCGACGACGGGTTCGCCGGGCGACTCGCCTTCGTCCTCGGCATCGCCGCCGCGCCGCTCGTCGCGTGGATCGCGTCGGGCGCGATGCCCGTGCCGCGCATCGAGGCGTCGATGCCGGTGCTTGCGGTCGCGGGCCTGCTGGTCGGCTTCGGGTCCGCCTGGGGCAGCGGCTGCACGTCGGGCCACGGCGTCTGCGGCCTGTCCCGGCTCTCGCCGCGCTCGCTGGTCGCCACGATGGCCTTCATGGCCACCGGCATGGCGACGGTCTTCGTCGTCCGCCATCTCGGGTGAGGCGCGCCATGGCCATCCTCGTCCAGTTCGCCATCGGCCTCGTCTTCGGCCTCGGCCTCGTCGTCGCCGGCATGTCCGATCCCGGGAAGGTCCTCGACTTCCTCGACGTCGCCGCGATCGCCTCCGGCGGCTGGGATGCCAGCCTCGCCTTCGTGATGGCGGGCGCGATCGCCGTCGCGCTGCCCGGATACAGGCTCGTGCTGCGCCGGCGCGCGCCGCTCCTCGCGGAGCGGTTCCAGCTGCCGACCGCCACGGAGATCGACGCGAAGGTCGTCGTCGGGCCCGCCATCTTCGGCATCGGCTGGGGCCTGGCGGGGATCTGCCCGGGACCCGCCTTCGCGCTGCTGGCGAGCGGCGGCGCCGCGGCCTGGCTCTTCGCCGCGGCGATGTTCGCCGGCATGGCCGCCGCGCGCGGCCTCGCCGCCCGGCGCGCCTGATCCGGCCCGGCCACGAGGAGACGAGGCATGCACGGGCCCGAGGTCACCGCCTTCTTCGATGCCGCGACGAACACGATCAGCTACGTGGCGAGGGATCCGGGCTCGCGCGCCTGCGCCATCATCGACCCGGTCATGGACCTCGACTACGCCGCGGGGCGCATCTCCTTCGGCGGCGCGGACGCCATCGCCGGCCATGTCCGCGCGCATGGCCTCGAGGTGCAATGGATCGTCGAGACCCATGTCCACGCTGACCACCTGTCGGCAGCGCAATACCTGAAGGCAAGGCTTGGGGGGCTCGTCGCGATCGGCGAGCGGATCGCCGCGGTGCAGGAGACCTTCGCCAGGATCTTCGCCGAAGGCCCCGGGTTCCGTCGCGACGGCAGCCAGTTCGACCGGCTGCTTGCCGATGGCGACGACTACATGATCGGCGGGATGCGCGCGGTGGCGCTGCACACGCCCGGCCACACGCCGGCCTGCATGACGCATGTCGTCGGCGACGCGGCCTTCGTCGGCGACACGCTGTTCATGCCCGATGGCGGCTCTGCGCGCGCCGACTTCCCGGGCGGCGACGCGCGCACGCTCTACCGCTCGATGCGCCGCATCCTCGACCTGCCGCCCGCCACGCGCCTGTTCATGTGCCACGACTACGCGCCCGGCGGGCGCGAGATAGGCTGGGAGAGCAGCGTCGCCGAGGAGCGCGCGCGCAACATCCATGTGCGCGACGGCATCGGCGAGGACGAGTTCGTGGCGATGCGCGAGGCGCGCGACCGCACGCTTGGCATGCCGCGGCTGATCCTGCCTGCGCTGCAGGTGAACATGCGCGCGGGCGCCCTGCCGCCGGCCGGCCCGGACGGACGCGTCTTCCTCAAGGTCCCGGTGGACGCGCTCTGAG
>JBEGVV010000198.1:0-2589 GCA_041178225.1 Pseudomonadota bacterium
TCGGTGGTGACGATCGCGGGTGCCGTGGCGAAGCCCGAGCCGACGCGCGCGCTCCGCCCGACGGTGGAGGCGTTGCGCCTCGCGTACGAGCAGTCGCCGTCGGACACGGCGCGGGTGCTCGCGTACGTGGCGGCGCTGGAGAAGAAGAACGACTCGACAGCCGCGCTCGCGGTGCTCGACCAGGCCGAGGCGGCAGGGGCCGACCCGTTCCAGGTCATCTGCGCGCGCGCGAACTCGCTGGGCGCCAAGCTCAGGTACGACGACGCCGAGGCGATGATCCGGAAGGCGGCGAAGCTCAGGGCCGATGCGCCCGAGGTGCACCTGCAGATGGGGATCCTCGCCTGTCGTCGCGGCCGCTGGCGCGATGCGGTGGAGCCGCTCAAGCGGAGCATCGCCCTGCTCGAGGCCAACGCCGCCGCGCACTACCATGTCGGCGAGGCGCTCAATCACTCGGACGACCTCCAGGGCGCGCTCGCGGCGTACACGCGTGCGGCGGCGCTCGAGCCGGATCACTGGCGCGCCCTCAAGGGGATCGGGATCATGCTCGACCGGCTGGGGCGCTCGCCAGAGGCGGCGGAGTACTATCGTCGCGCGCGGGACGCGCAGCGCGCATGAGCGAGTCACCTGCCATGCGCCATCCTGACCCGCACCGGGGCCGCCGCCGCGCGACCATCGCGGCGGTCGTGCTCACCGCCTGGGTGGTGGGCCTCGGGCTCCTCGTGCGCCGCGAGTTCTTCCGCGAGAGCGCGGCCGTGCTCGCCGAGGCCGCGCTGCGGCTGGGGCCGAGCACCGGCTTCTACATCGTCGAGATGGACGGCCGGCAGATCGGCTATGCGTCGACGAGCATCGACACGTCGACGACGCAGTTCGAGGTGACCGACTTCTTCACCGCCGACCTTCCCGTGGCGGGCCAGGAGTTCCGGGCGAGCGCGCGCAGCGTGATCACGCTCACGCGCGGACTCGCGCTCAAGACGTTCGACGTGAGCGTGGAGAGCGGGATCGCGCCGATGAGCGTGGCGGGCCGCGCCGATGGCGACAGCGCGGTGGTCTTCCAGCTCCGGATGCCGGGCCAGCCGACTGATTCGCAGCGCATCGCGGTGCAGGGGCCGATCCTGCTGCCCGCGCTCATCCCCGCGGCGGCGATGCTGGTGAGCGAGCCGAAGGTGGGGAACTCGGTGACGATCGCGAGCTTCGACCCGGCGACGATGGCGGCGAAGGACCTCACGCTGCGGTTCGCGGCGGAGTCCCTCTTCATGGTGGTGGACAGCGCGCGCCTCGATTCGGCGACGATGCGGTTCGTGCCGGCGCTGATCGACACCGTGCGCGCCTGGCAGCTGGTACCGAGCGACGGCGCCGGCTTCAGCGGCTGGGTGGATGCGCAGGGGCGCGTGGTGCAGGCGACGCAGCCCGGCGGCATCGTGCTCAAGCGCGTCGCGTACGAGATCGCGTTCGAGAACTGGCGACGGGACCAGCTCGCGCGCGGCGGGTCGCGCCCGCCGGCGGCGGGGAGCGCGGGGACGATCGGGGACGTCCTGGAAGGGACGGCCATCGCGGCGGGGGCGTTGCCCGGACGGAACGGACCGAACGCGCTCCGGGTGCGGCTCTCGGGCACGACCCTCGACGGGTTCGACCTGCAGGGCGGTCGGCAGCAGCTGAGCGGGAACGACCTGTCGATCGCGCGCGAAGGGGTCGAGGCCATGACCGCCGACTGGTCGCTCGCCGGCCCGCGCGCCGGCTTCCGGACGCGCTTCGCCGCCGAGCTCGCGAGCGAGCCGCTGCTGCAGGCCGACGACCCGGCGATCGTCGCGCTCGCGGTGCGGATCGCCGGCAACGAGCGCGACCCGCGCGTGGTCGCCGAGCGCATCAACACGTGGGTGCACGACTCGCTCGCGAAGGAGATCACCATCTCCATCCCCAACGCCGTGCAGGTGCTGCGCACCCGTCGCGGCGACTGCAACGAGCACACGCAGCTCTTCACCGCCCTCGCGCGCAGCATCGGGATCCCGACGCGCATCGCGACCGGGCTGGCGTACGTGAACGGGAAGTTCTACTACCACGCGTGGCCGGAGATCCGGCTGCGCGACTGGGTCGCGGTGGACCCGACCTTCGGGCAGTTCCCCGCCGACGCGGCGCACCTGCGCTTCGTCCGCGGCGGACTCACCCGGCAGGGCGAACTGCTGCGGCTCGTGGGCACACTCCGGATCGAGGTGTTGGACGCCCGATGATCGAACTCCATCAGCTGACCAAGCAGTACGGCGATTTCACCGCCGTCAACGCGATCGACCTCGTGGTGCCCAAGGGCGAGCTCTTCGGCTTCCTCGGGCCCAACGGCGCCGGCAAGACGACGACGCTGCGGATGATCGCGGGCATCCTCAAGCCGACCGCGGGGACCATCCGGGTCGCCGGCGTCGACATGATCAAGGATCCGGTCGTCGCCAAGTCGAAGCTCGGCTTCATCCCCGACCGGCCCTTCATCTACGAGAAGCTCACGGGGGCCGAGTTCCTGCGCTTCGTCGCGGGGCTCTATGACCAGCGCGGCGACGAGGTGGAGCATCGGGCACGCGAGCTCATGGCGCTCTTCGACCTCGA
>JBEGVV010000199.1:0-4119 GCA_041178225.1 Pseudomonadota bacterium
GCGGCCGGCTCGTGCCGATGAACATCGACGGCGCCACGGCGGTCATCTTCGCCGAGCTCGGCTTCGCGCCGCAGCTCTGCCGGGGCCTCTTCGTGCTCTCGCGCTCGGTCGGCATCCTCGCTCATGCCTGGGAGGAATCCGGCTCCGGTGCGCGCAACAAGGGCCCCATCCCGCGCCACCACACCTGGCGCTACACCGGTCCGCCCCCGCGCAAGCCGGGGGAGGATTGAGGCGACATCGCGAAATCAGGGCGCGAGCGCGAGCCATCCCGCCGCCGCGGCGAGGACCGCGGGTCCCGCGACGAGGGCGGCCGGCAGGGCTGGGTGCACGATGTTGAGTCGGCGGAAGAGGTTGCAGAGATGCCCGACGGCCCTCTGCGCGGGCGTGCGAGGGCTCTTCGAATATTCCATCGCGGCCTTCACCACGTAGAACACCGTGGTGTTCGCGAGCATCGCCACGCGCGCCGCTGCACCCGACCCCGGCAGCGCGACGAGGTAGTTGCATTTCAGGAGGATGCGCTGGCGATCCTGGACCCGGTAGGTCCCCTCGACCCAATGGAGTTCGCGGTGGAAGTCGAGCAGCCCGAACTCGTAGCTCGCGAAGGACCGCTCGACCCGGGAGTCCGCGAACACGACCTTGTAGGCTCCGTCGGACTGCAGGTAGATCAGCGCGCGCACGACCATGCTCGACGCAAGGAAGCGAAGGTTCCCGTCGTAGTGCCGGTCGAAGAGCCCCTGGTCGCCGCCACGGTCCTTGTTGTAGTGCGATATGTAGAGCTCGTCGGTGTGCTTCATCGGGATGATGCTTGACCCCGCGGGCACGCGGGCGGCTATCGCGTCCATGACGGCCGGGCTGTCGCTCAGCGCATCGATGTGCGCGCGAACCTCGACGGGTAGCGCACTCACATAGACATGCTTCGAGGGGCGCTGGCGCAGGTCGTCGGCGTAGCGCTCCTCGACCCAGCGGACGAGCCCGTCGATCCGCGCCCGCTCGTCCGGGGCGTCGAAGCCGCCGATCGTCGCGGGGAAGTGGCGCCCGGCCATCGCCCCGGTTGCCGTGCCGGTCGCGTTCGTCCCTGCTCCATCCATGCGTCGCCTCCCTTTCCTCAAGCCGCCCCTGGCGGGGTGCCGCCGCCGCCGCCCGCCGCCCGTCGCGCATGCAGGACGAAGGCGGCCGCCACGGTCGCCGCGAGCGCGGTGGCTGCGAAGGTCCAGTGCGCCTGCGCCATCGCGCCGTCCGGTCCCGGCCAGGACAGCAGGAGCCCGCCCCCCAAGATCGCGCCGATCGCTGGCGGTCCCCAGAGGCGGATCGCGGCGCGGCGCGCGGGCCCCGCGACTTCCATCGCGAGCAGCCCGAGATTGGCCGCCAGGTGCGCCACGGCGAGGTATCCCCATTCCGCCGTGAAGGACGGCGCGAGGAGCGTGCCGCCGATTGCGATCAGGTTGCCGACGATCATCGGATGCGCAGTCAGCGAGTAGGGGAAGCCGGTCGCGCGCAGCGCCGGTAGCCCGGCGACCTCGTGGCCATAATAGGTCCTGTCGACCCCGAGCCGCGAGGCCGCGGCGGCGCTGAGCGCGATGCCCGCGAGGACCGCGACGACCGACGGCAGGCCAGGTGAAGCGCTGGCATAGGGCAGTGCGAGCACCCCGATGCCTACGATCTTCAGCGCCACGGCTGCGCGCTTGAATCCATGGAAGTCCGGGACGCCCCAGGCGAAGGCGCGCAGGTAGAGCGCGTAGTGCAGGAAGCCTGCGAACCAGGCCGCTACCGCGAGGTGCCCGTCCAGGGCCGCGCCGCAGACGGCCCCGATCGAGACGGCCAGGCATGCCGCGGCAAATCCATCGGCGGGCGGGCGGGGCTTCATCGCGCGGCCGCCGCGCGCATGCGCGCCGTGGCCGGCAGGGCGATGCGCCCGTAGAGGGCGTAGCCGCGGAACAGCGGCTCGATCGTGGCCTCGCCGCCGATCCGCGCCGCGATGCATCGCAGCGCATCGGGAAGCTCCGCGCGCGGATGCACGTCGAACAGCCTCAGCCACGAGTCGAAGCCCTTCCGGACGAGGCCCGGCATGCAGGCGCGATCGCCGAAGTCGACCACGTGCAGTTCGCCGCCATCGGCCAGTGCGCCGGCCGCCCGCGCGATTGCCTCGCGCCATGGCGGGATCATCGAAAGCGTGTAGGAGAAGAAGATCCGGTCGAAGCGCTCGATGCCGAATAGCGTTCCGGGCATGAACGTCGTCGCGTCGGCATTGGCGAGGTGGATCCTGTGGCGCAGGCCCGACCTGGCCACACGCTCCCGCGCCGTCGCGAGCATCTCGCGCGAGACATCGATGCCGTGGAGTCGGGCATCGGTCGCCATGAGCGCGATCCGCGCCAGGTTCCGCGCGGTGCCGCAGCCGATCTCCAGGACCGAGCCGCGTTCGGGGATCGCGAGGCGCTCGACGAGCTGGTCCCTGCCGAGCAGGAAGAAGTGGCGCGTTGGATCGTAGATATGACGCTGGAACCGGTAGATCCGGTCCATGCGCTGCCCCGCGCCGCCTTCCGGGTCAGCGGAGGACATGGAGGTGGAAGCCACCATAGACGGCCGAGCGGTCGCGCGCGCCAAGCTCCCGGGACCGCGCTTCCTTGTATCGCCATGCGCCGAGGAGCGCGGCCGGGACCCGGCCTGGCAGGATGCACGCCGTGCCGGCGGTCCTGTAGATCACGCGCGCCCCCGGCGCGGCGGCCCGCCCGACCTGCTGCCACAGGGCGGCGAGCTGGGCGTCCGACATCCAGTCCTGCGCGTCGAGGAAGACGAACCTGTCCACGCTGCCCGCGGGCATGGCCGCGAGCACGTCCGTCATCGACGCGTGGCGCACGTCCACGCGGTCCGCCCCTGCCCGGACCGATGCATGGTTCGCCGGCTCGAGATAGGGGGGCAGGGCCTCGCGGCCGGGCTCGCCATAGCGCCTCGCGAAGGCCTGCCACGCGAAGTAGTTGCGCGACAGCGGGAAGTCGCAGGCGAGGCGCCGGAGGCGCTGGCGCAGGACCTCGGCCATCGCGCCGTCGTCGCCCCCGCAGAGCGCGCGGTACTGCTCGGGCGGGATCCCGAGCCCGAAGAGCGCGAAGCGCCGCTGCGTCAGCCAGCGCACGAGCGGCCGGTCGAAGAGGGGCGCGACATGCGCGTCGAACCACGCGCGCTGTTCGGAGAGGTCGCGCGCGCGCATGAGCCCGGCCATGTCCACCCCGTGCAGCCGGGCGAGGAGGTGGCCGAGCCCTATGAACCTGCCGAGCAGCCCGCGCCGGTAGATGTCGCCCTTGAAGAGCGAGATTCGCCTGCGCCCGCCCGCGCCGCGCGCGAGCCAGAAATCGCGCGTCGTCTCGTCGAGATGGTCGAGGAGGCCACGTGCCAGCGCGAGCCGGCCTGGGTGGCGCCGGGCGCCGAACAGCGCGTGCAGGCTCTCCCAGTCGGGCAGCGCGCGCAGCGCCGCGAGCTTGAGCCGCAGCAGCGCGACATGGTTCATGTTGAGGTCGACCGCGGTGACGCGCACGGGCGCGGCCGCGAGGTAGCTCAGGACGTTGCAGCCGCCCGACGCGATGGCCACGACATGGTGGCCCGGTTCCAGCTCCATCGCCTCGGCGTCGACCTCCGGGTCTTCCCAGATCTGCGGATAGACGAGGCCGGAGAAGGCCAAGGTGAAGAGCCGCTCGTTGAACCCGGCGAGCGAGACCGCGCGGTGCCGGTGCACCGCGGCATTCAGGAGGCTGGGCGTCGAGGCCTCGCGTGCGCGCGTCTCCGAGACGATGTCCATCAACCTCGCTCCATGGCAGGACCAGCCGGAAGCCGTATCATGCGAGCGTTGCGCCCGGTCGATGGCGATTCGCGGACGGCCCCGTGATGGCTGCGTGTCACGGCCAGGCGCGGAAGGCGCCCCGCGGCGCGACGCCGATGGCCCATCGCCCGGCGCTGTCCGGCGCGCGCGCGCCGGACTATCCTGCACGCAAGGGTGGAAGACAGGGGGGACGTGACATGAAGCTGCGCCACGCATTGCTCGCGCTCGCGATGGTCCTGGCCGGTGGCCAGGCCGCGCCGGCGCAGACGGTCCTGCGCATCGTGCCGCAGGCCGACCTCAAGGTGCTCGAC
>JBEGVV010000200.1:0-32035 GCA_041178225.1 Pseudomonadota bacterium
ACATGCGCGATGGCCTGGCGCGACATCTCCTGGCGCGTCCCCGGCGGCAGGGCGATCGCCTCGCCGAGGCGCGCGGCGAGGGCCTCGACGTCCGATGGCGGCGTCAGCCATCCGGTGACGCCATCGACGACGATCTCGCGCGCGCCGCCATGGCCGCTGACGATCACCGGGCGGCCCATCGCGCCCGCCTCGGCGACCACGCGCCCGAAGGCCTCGGGATCGGTGGACGCGGAGACGACGACGTCGGAGAGCATGTAGGCGGCCGGCATGTCGGCGCAGTGGTCGACGATGCGCACGATCCCCTCGAGCCCATGGCGCAGGACGCGCTGCTCGAGCTCGGCGCGATAGGCGGTGCGCCCCTGGTCGGCGCCGACCAGCACGACCTGGATGTCCTTGCGCCCGAGCCGCGCGACCGCGTCGATCAGCACGCCCTGCCCCTTCCAGCGCGTCAGGCGGCCCGGCAGCATGACGACCGGCGCGCCGTCGGCGATGCGCCAGCTCCGCGCGAGGGCGATCACGCGCTCGTGGCTGACCGCGTCGGGATCGAAGCTGCGGATGTCGACGCCGCGCGGGATGACGCGGATGCGCTCGTCCGGGCAGCCATACTCGGCCCGGACATGCTCGGCGATGAACTCCGATATCGCGATGACCCGGTCGGCCCCGGTCATGACCGCGTTGTACCCGCGCTTGAGCGCGCCGCCGGCGTTGTAGGTGCCGTGGAAGGTCGTCACCAGCGGCACGCGGAGGCGGCGCGCGGCCCAGCGCGCGCTCCACGCCGGCGCGCGGCTGCGGGCATGGACGATGTCGACGTTCCAGCGCCGGATCGCCGCCTCGAGCCGCGCGGCGTTGCGCCAGACCACCAGCGGGTTCTTCGAGGCCAGCGGCATGGCGAGGTGCAGCGCGCCCGCGCGCTCGAGCTCGCGCGTCATCGGCCCGCCCGCCGAGGCGACGATCGCGCGCCAGCCCGCGTCCATGATCGCCGCCGCCATGTCGCAGGCGCCGCGCTCGACGCCGCCGGTCTGCAGCGCGGGCAGCACCTGCAGGATCGTCGGGCCGGTGGCGGCGAGGAAGCGCTGGCCCGGTGCGGCCGCGGCCTGCGCGATGCTACTCTGGATCGAAGCCACGTTCGGACGAACCTCGGGAGTTCCCATGACCGAAGCCATGGAAGAGACGGGCCGGCTGCCGGTCGCCGGCGGGGTCTCTATCGCCTATCGCCGCCGGGGCGGCAAGCGGCCGACCGTCGTGTTCCTCGGCGGCTTCCGCTCGGACATGACCGGCAGCAAGGCGAGCGCGCTCGACGCGCATTGCGCCGCGCGCGGCCAGGCATTCCTGCGCCTCGACTATCGCGGCCACGGCGCGAGCGACGGCGACTTCGCCGATGGCACGGTCGGCGACTGGGCAGGCGACGCGCTGGCGGCGATCGACGCGCTGGCCGGCGACGAGCTCGTGCTGGTCGGCTCGAGCATGGGCGGATGGATCGCGCTGGAGGTGGCGCTCGCCCGGCCCGGCCGCGTGCGCGCGCTGGTCGGCATCGCCGCGGCGCCGGACTTCACCGAGGACCTCGTCTGGGGGCGCATGGACGCGGCCGCGCGCCGCGAACTCGAGGCGTCGGGCGTCATCCACCGCCCGAGCGACTACGGCGGCGATCCCTACCCGATCACGATGAAGCTGGTCGAGGACGGCCGACGCCGCCTGCGGCTGCGCGCGCCGATCCCCTTCGCCGGGCCGGTGCGGCTGCTGCACGGCCAGCGCGACGAGGACGTGCCGTGGGAGCGCGCGCTGCTGCTGGCCGACCGCCTCGCCGGGGACGACGTGCGCTGCATCCTCGTCAAGGACGGCGACCACAGGCTCTCGCGACCGCAGGACCTCGCCCTGCTGGCCGCCACGCTCGACGAGGTCCTCGGCTGATCAGCCCCCGGCGCGCTCGCGCGCCAGGATCGCGCGCAGCCCGGCGCGGTAGTCCGGGTATTCCAGCCGCACGCCCAGGCGATCGCGGATCGCGAGGTTCGAGACGCGCTTGTTGTCGGCGTAGAAGCCGCGCGCCATCTCGCTCATCGACGCCGCGGCGACCGCGTAGGGCACCTCGGGCGGCGGCTCCACGCCGAGCAGCGCGGCGGCGAAGGCGACGACGTCCTGCGGCGGCGCGGGCTCGTCGTCGCAGACGTTGTAGGCGGCGCCGGGGTCGGGCCTCCCGATCGACGCCTCGAGCACGCGCGCGATGTCGTCGACATGGATGCGGCTGAAGACCTGGCCGGGCTTCACGATGCGCCGCGCGCTGCCGTCGCGCAGCGCGTCGAAGGCCGAGCGCCCGGGGCCATAGATGCCGGCGAGGCGGAAGACATGCACCGGCACGCCGAGGCGGCCCAGCGCGAGCCAGGCCTGCTCGGCCTCGACGCGCGCGCGGCCGCGCGGCCCCGTGGGATGCAGCCCCGCCTTCTCGTCGACCCAGGCGCCGTCGCGGTCGCCATAGACGCCGGTGGTCGACAGGTAGCCGGCCCAGCGGATCCCGGCCGCGGCGGCGGCGATGTCGCCGGCATGGTGCGCGAGCGCCGCGTCGCCCTCGCGGTCGGGAGGGACCGAGCAGAGGAGATGCGTCGTCCCGGCGAGCGCGCGCCCGGCCTCCTCGAGCGGCCGGCCGCGGTCGAAGACATGCATCTCGATGCCATGCGCCTCGGCCAGCGCGCGCGCCTTGTCGGCCGAGCGCGTGGTGCCGGCGACGCGCCAGCCCTTCGCCTTCGCGCGCCGCGCGAAGGCGAGGGCCGAGTAGCCGAGGCCGAAGACGAAGAGCCTGCGCGCCGCGGGCAGCATGCGGCCGGCCCCGCCGCTCAGCCGCGCAGGCAGCGATTGGCGACGCTGGTCACCGCGCGCAGGCTGGCGCTGACGATGCTCGGGTCCATGCCGCAGCCGAAGATCGTGCGGCCGCCCACGTTCGCCTCGACATAGGCGATCGCCTTGGCGTCGGAGCCCTTCGACAGCGCGTGCTCGCGGTAGTCGACGATCTCGATGCGCAGGCCGAGCGCCTTCTCGAGCGCGTCGACATAGGCGGCGATCGGCCCGTTGCCCTGGCCGGCGATGGTGCGTTCCGCGCCGTCGATGCGCAGCGTCGCCTCCAGCTTGCGCTCGACGCTGTTGCCCTGGCGCTGCGGCAGGGTGACGTGCTCGACGAAGTCGAGCCTGCCCGGCGCGAGGTACTCGCGCTGGAACTCGCGCCAGATCGAATCCGCCGTGATCTCCTTGCCGGTCTCGTCGGCGATGCGCTGGATGACGCCCGCGAACTCGATCTGCATGCGGCGCGGCAGCTCGATGCCGTGCTCGGCCTCCAGCAGGTAGGCGACGCCGCCCTTGCCGGACTGGCTGTTGACGCGGATCACGGCCTCGTAGTCGCGGCCGATGTCCTTCGGGTCGATCGGCAGGTAGGGCACCTCCCAGACCTGCGAGTTCGACTTCTCGAGCGCGGCGAAGCCCTTCTTGATCGCGTCCTGGTGCGAGCCGGAGAAGGCCGTGAACACGAGCTCGCCGCCATAGGGATGGCGCGGGTGCACGGGCAGCTGGTTGCAGTACTCGACCGTGCGGACCATCTCGCGCACGTCGCGCATGTCGAGCCGCGGGTCGACGCCCTGGCTGAATAGGTTGAGCGCCAGCGTCACGATGTCCACGTTGCCCGTGCGCTCGCCGTTGCCGAACAGCGTGCCCTCGACGCGATCGGCGCCGGCCATCACCGCGAGCTCGGCCGCGGCGACTCCGGTGCCGCGGTCGTTGTGCGGGTGGACGCTGAGCACGATGCTGTCGCGCCGCGAGAGGTTGCGGCTCATCCACTCGATCTGGTCGGCGTAGATGTTCGGGGTCGCCATCTCGACCGTCGAGGGCAGGTTCAGGATGATCCGGTTCGACGGCGTCGGCTGCCAGACGTCCATCACCGCCTCGCAGATGTCCTTGGCGAAGTCGAGCTCGGTGCCGGTGAAGCTCTCCGGCGAGTACTCGAGGCTGACCTTCGTCCCGGGCAGCGTCGGCACGAGGTCCTTCACCAGCCGCGTGCCCTTGACGGCGATGTCGACGATGCCCGGGCGGTCGAGGCCGAAGACAACGCGGCGCTGCAGGGTCGAGGTCGAGTTGTAGATGTGCACGATGGCGCTGCGCGCGCCGCGTATGGCGTCGAAGGTGCGGCGGATCAGCTCCTCGCGGCACTGGACGAGGACCTGGATCGTCACGTCGTCCGGGATCATGCGCTCGTCGATCAGCTGGCGGCAGAAGTCGAAGTCGGTCTGCGAGGCCGAGGGGAAGCCGATCTCGATCTCCTTGAAGCCGAGCTTCACCAGCAACTCGAACATCCGCCGCTTGCGCTCCGGGCCCATGGGCTCGATCAGCGCCTGGTTGCCGTCGCGCAGGTCGACCGAGCACCAGGCCGGCGCCTTGTCGATCACGCGGCCGGGCCAGCGGCGATCGGGCAGGTTGATCGGCGCGAAGGGGCGGTACTTGTGGATGGGCATGCTGGGGGAGGTCATGGCGCTGGTCCTGTCGTCGGTGGCCGCGCGACCGGCCTGGCGGCCGCGGCCTGGGGAACCGGAGGGGTGGGAGCGTTGCTCCCGCGGGCGGCGTGGCCGCCCCTTGGGCCGTCAGGACCCGCGCCGGGAGCGCAGGTCAGCGGCCGCCGATAAGTCGCACGCCCGGCAGGGCGGGCGCGACGGCAGGACGCGAAAGGATCGACGCGCGGATCGGCATGGCGCGCGCACAGTAATGTCGCCTGCCCCGGCCGGTCAACCGGTGCGAGCGCTGGCCACGCGCCTGTATCATCGCGCGATGCGCCTCCCTCCTTCCCTTCGGCCCGGGCTCGCCGCGCTCGCGATCCTGGCCGCGCTCGCGATTCAGGCGGATGCGCGCCAGGCGCGCCAGCCGCAGGGCCAGGCGCCGGGGCCGCTCGGCTTCGACCTGCAGGAGGTCGATCCCTACGAGCGCTGCGCCGCGCGCGCACGCAGCGCGCCGCTCGCCGGCTTCAACGAGGCGGAGGCCTGGCGCGCGCGCGGTGGCGGCGACGCGGCGCGCCATTGCGCCGCGCTCGCCCTGCTCCATGGTGGCGAACCCGGCCTCGCCGCGGAGGCGCTCGAGGAACTCGGCCGGGACATGCGCCTGCGCCCGCCCGCCCTGCGCGCCCAGGTGCTCGCGCAGGCGGCGCGCGCATGGCAGGCCGCCGACGAGGCGGAGCGCGCGCTCGACGCGATCGCGCGGGCCGTGGCGCTGCGCCCCGCGGACATGGACCTGCGCATGGACCGCGCCGAGCTGCTCGCCGAGGCGGGGCGGCTCTGGGAGGCGGTGGACGAGCTCGACGTCGTGCTCGAGCGCAGCCCCGCCAGCGCCCTCGCCCTCGCGATGCGCGCCGCCGCGCGCCGCCGCCTCGACGCGCCCGAGCTCGCGCGCGACGACGTGGCGCGGGCGCTCGCAGCCGATCCGCGCCTCGCCGAGGCCTGGCTGGAGAGCGGCATCCTCAACCGGCAGGCCGGCAGGCTCGACGCCGCGCGGCGCGACTGGCTGCAGGTGCTCGTGCTCGACGAGGATGGCCCCGCGGGCGACGCCGCGCGCGCGCAGATCGAGGCGCTGGAGACCGGCGCGGCCGCGCCCCGCTGACGCGCGACGCCGCGGCGGCGTCAGAAATCGAGGTCCGCGTAGTGCCTTGGCGGCGCGTGGCCGGCGACGTGGTCGGCGAGGATCGGCCGGAAGCTCGGCCGCGACTTGATGCGCGCGTACCATTCGCGCGCGCCCTCGAACCTGTCCCAGGGGACGTCGCCTATGTAGTCGAGCGTCGAGAGCTGCGCGGCGGCGGCGATGTCGGCGAGGCTGAAATGATCGCCGGCGAGGAAGCGCCTGCGCTCCGCAAGCCAGCCTATGTACTCGAGGTGGTAGCGGATGTTCGCGTAGCCGGCACGCAGCGCCGATGAGTTCGGCTCGCCCAGGCCGAGCGCGTTCTTCATCATCTTCTCGCCGTAGAGGTTGTCCGTGACCTCGCGCGCGAAGCGCTGGTCGAACCACGCGGCGAGCCGCCGCACCTCCGCGCGCTGCGCGAGGCCCTCGCCCAGCAGCGGCACCTCGGGATAGGCCTCCTCGAGGTACTCGCAGATCACGGCGGAATCGCAGAGCACGGTGCCGTCCTCCTCGACGAGGACGGGGACCGTGCCGGCGACGTTGATGCTCAGGAACTCGACGCGCCGCTCCCAGACCTTCTCGATCCTGAGGTCGCAGGCGAGGTTCTTCTCCCGCAGGGCGATCCTGACCTTGCGCGAGAAGGGGCTGAGCCAGAGATGGTAGAGCGTGCGCATCCGCGGCCCGTTCTAGCGGCATGCGGCCGCGCCGCGCAACGCCCGCCCGGCGCCCTCACAGCGCCGAGAGCGCCGCCCAGGCCAGCCAGCCGAAGATCGCGTAGAGCACGAGGCTGCCCGCCGTCGCGGCGAGGCCGAGCGCGACGGCGACCCCATCCTGCGCGACCAGGCCGAGCGCCAGCAGCAGCGCGGCGCCCGCCGCCGCAAGGCTGACGAAGGGAAAGGGCAGGACAAGAAGCAGCGCCAGCAGGACGAAGCACGCGCCAACGAGGCGGCGCGCGCCGGCGAGCCGCGGCAGGCGCGGCCTGAGCGCGCGGTCGGCGCGGGCGGCGACCGGGGCAATCAGGCCGACGAGCCGGGCGATGCGCGCGCGCGGGACGCGGCGCCGGGCGAGGAAGCCGGGCAGCGTCGGCGCGGGCAGGCCGGCGACCATGCCCAGCGCGAGCAGCAGCATCGGCACGCCGAAGATCGTCGAGAACCCCGGCAGGCTGGGGCCCGGCGTGAGGTTGGGCGCGGCGAGCAGGAACATGGCGAAGCCGTGTCCGCGCGGCCCGAGCGCCGCGAGGACATCGCCGAGGCTCGCATCCTCGCCAGGCATGCCGGCGACGAGGCCACGCAGCGCGTCCTCGATGCCGCCACCCTGCGCCGCGCCGCTCATCGCCGCCAGCGCGCGGGAAGGAGGCGGGGCAGCAGCGCCGAGGCCGCGAGCAGCCCGGCGCCCCAGGCCAGCGACACGAGCCAGGACCCGCCCGACGCGGCGGTGGCGCCGGCCTCGCCGAGCTGCACGAGGGCGATCGTCTGCGGCAGCGTCCCGAGCAGGGTGCCAAGCGCATAGTCGCGGGCGGGGATCGCGCTCAGCCCGTAGACGTAGTTGACCAGGCTGTGCGGCAGGACCGGCACGAGGCGGGTCACGAAGACGAGGCGCCAGCCGCCGCTCTCGGCGCGCTTGAGCACGTGCCCGACCCGCGGCACGCGCTCGGCGCGCAGCATGTTGGCGTTCACGTAGCGCGCCACGAGGAACCCCGCCATCGCGCCGGCCATCGTGCCGGCCGTCGCGAGGATGCAGCCCCAGGCCAGGCCGAAGAGCCCGCCCGCCGCCAGCGCCATCAGCCCGCGCGGCAGGAAGGCGAGCGACGTGGCCACGTGCAGCACGACGAAGACCGCGGGCATCGCGCCGGGGTGGTCGTCGATGAAGTCGGCGAGCCAAGGGGCGCCGAGCACGTCGCGGTTGAGCAGCGACCACGCGGTCGCCGCCAGGAGGATCGCCAGCAGCAGGAAGCGGAGCCAGGTCGGCGGGCGGAGCATCCCCCGCCCTCTACCCCAGCCCGCGTCCAGCCGCGAGGGCGAAGTCAGCGCCGCCGGAAATGCCGCGGGCCGGAGAAGGCCGGCGCCGAGCGCTCGTCCTTGTGGCGGAACACCAGGCGTCCCTTGTCGAGGTCGTAGGGCGTCATCTCCACCGTCACGCGGTCGCCCGCGAGGGTGCGGATGCGCGCCTTCTTCATGCGCCCGGCCGTGTAGGCGACCACCTCGTGGCCGTTCTCCAGCCGCACGCGGTAGCGCCCGTCGGGCAGCACCTCGGCGACGACGCCTTCGAATTCCAGCAGATCTTCCTTCGCCATGTCTGGCTCCCTGCTTGCGGTCAGGCCGCGCGGCGGCCGTTGTGGCGCCCGCCGCGGCCATCGCGGCGATCGCCGCCGCGGTGGTCGGGGCGGCGGCCGCGCTGCTCGTCGCGCGGCGCCTGGTGCGCCGTGCGCGCGGGCTCGGGCATGCCCGCCGCGAGGTGGTTGCCGTCCTCGACGGGCAGC
The DNA here is from genome assembly GCA_041178225.1 of Pseudomonadota bacterium. Taxonomy (GTDB): domain Bacteria; phylum Pseudomonadota; class Alphaproteobacteria; order CACIAM-22H2; family CACIAM-22H2; genus CAIOSQ01. The sequence continues at coordinate 8,114 of JBEGVV010000200.1, forward strand.
GAGCGCTTGAGCAGGCGCTCGATCGCGCGCAGCTCGCCGCGCTCGTCCGGGGCGCAGAGCGACACGGCGCAGCCGTCGGCGGAGGCGCGCGCCGTGCGGCCGATGCGGTGCACGTAGCTCTCGGCCTCGACCGGCAGGTCGAAGTTGATCACGTGGCTGATGTTCGGCACGTCGATGCCGCGCGCCGCGATGTCGGTGGCGACGAGCACGCGGATGCGGCCCTGCGCGAAGGCGCCGAGCGCCGCCTGGCGCGCATTCTGCGACTTGTTGCCGTGGAAGGCGGCGGTCGGGATGCCGTGCTCCTCGATCTGGCGCGCGACGCGGTTGGCACCGTGCTTCGTGCGCGTGAAGACGAGCACGCGCGCGCAGGCCGGGTCCTCGAGCAGCCGCAGGAGCACCGCGCGCTTGCGCGACGCATCGACCATCAGGATGCGCTGGTCGATGCGGTCCACGGTGACGTTCGCCGGGGCGAGGTCGATGCGCACGGGCTCGCGCAGGAGCCCGGCCGCGAGCTGCGCCACCTCGGCGGGCATGGTCGCCGAGAAGAGCAGCGACAGGCGCTGGGCGGGGAGCGCCGCGACGATGCGGCGCACGTCGCGGATGAAGCCCATGTCGAGCATGCGGTCGGCCTCGTCGAGGACGAAGACCTGGACATGGTCGAACCGCACGTGGTTCTGGCGCGCGAGGTCGATCAGGCGGCCCGGCGTCGCGACGACGATCTCGACGCCGCGGCGCAGCTGCTCGATCTGCCGGTTCTCCGACACGCCGCCGCAGATGACGCAGTGGCGAAGCCCGGTGCCGCCGCCCAGGCGCGAGATGGTCTCGGCGATCTGGATGGCGAGCTCGCGCGTCGGCGCGAGGATGAGGCCGGCAGGCGCGCCGGGGCGCTGGGCGCGCAGGCCGGCGAGGCGCTGGAGCATCGGGAGCGCGAAGGCCGCGGTCTTGCCGGAGCCGGTCTGGGCGATGCCCAGCACGTCGCGCCCGGAGAGCACGACGGGCAATGCCTGCGCCTGGATGGGGGTTGGCGTCTCGAAGCGCGCGGCGGAGAGCGCGCGCAGGAGCGTCTCGGACACGCCGAGGGAAGCGAAGGTCTGGTCGGTCACTTGATGGAGTCCTTGCTGCGCCCCTGGTGGGGAGCGCGCGCCATCGGGCGCGCGCCGCATGCGGGGGGCGCTTGTTGTCCGCCCCGTGCGCAGATGGGAAAGACGAGTGTGAGGCGTTTCTCGGAAACGAACGGACGGGGCCTGTCGCGGCCACGAACGGTCTTGCGCAATCGCGAGACCTCTGTGGCGGGGAACATGGTGCAACGCGGAATCGATGTCAACCGCGGCGCGACGATGGCGCGCGTTCAGCCGGCCGCGGCGAGCAGCCGGTACATCGCGCGCACCACCGGAAGCTCGACCAGCCTGCCGTCGAGGACGACGAGCCCGCTCTCCGACGCCTCGTAGGCCGCGACGACGCGGCGCGCGCGCTCCAGCTGCTCGGCCGTCGGCGTGAAGGCGGCGTGGATGGCGGCGAGCTGGCGCGGATGGATCGCCGCCTTGCCGCCGAAGCCCATCGCGGCGGCGGCGGCGGCCTCGCGCGCGAGGCCCTCGTCGTCGGCGAGGTCGAGGAACGGCACGTCGAGGACGTCGATGCCCGCCGATGCGGCGGCGTGCACGACGCGCGCGCGCGCATAGAGCAGCGGCTCCCATGCGTTGGCGCAGCGCAGCTCCGCCGACATGTCGACCGCGCCGAACAGCAGCGAGGCCACGCGGCGGCTCGCGCGCGCGATCGCCTGCGCGTCGGCGAGGCCGTCATTCGCCTCGATGATCACGTGCAGCCTGAGGTGCTCGAGCGCAGGCACCGCCGAGACGATGTCGTCGAGGACGCGGATCTCCGCGGCGGCGCGCGTCTTCGGCACCATGATGCCTGCGGGCGGCGACGGCGCGCGCAGCAGCGCCAGCAGGTCCTCGAGCCCGGCGGGCGTGGAGAGCCCGTTGACGCGCACCAGCAGTTCCGCGCGCGTCGCGGGGCCCGCCGCGAGCGCCGCGAAGGTGGCGGCGCGGGCCTCGGCCTTGCGGTCGGGCGCGACGGCGTCCTCGAGGTCGACGCAGACGAGGTCGGGGCCCGCCGCATCCGCCTTGGCGATCAGCCCGGGGCGGAGCCCCGGCACGAAGAGCAGGCTGCGCCGCGGCTTCGGCGCGACGACCACGAGCGGCGGCGCCACGGCCTGGCCGCCGCGCTCAGGCCGCGCGGCCGGCGGCGAAGCGCCCGCCGCGGCGGTAGATCTCCAAATAGCCGGGCACCACGGACTCGACCGGCGTCGGCTCGATGCCGAGCTCGCGCAGCCCGGGCGCGCCCTCCGCCACGACGTTGTCGCGGCGCAGCAGCCGGACCTGGTCGCGGGTCAGCTGCGGGGCGGGCAGCTTCTCCATGATGGCGGCCAGGATCGACGCGATGCCGAAGGGCAGGTTCACGAGCGCCGGCCTGCGGCCGGTCTGCGCGAGCACGAACTCGATCACCTCGCGGAAGGTCATCGTGCGCGGCCCGCCAAGCTCGTAGATGCGTCCCGATGCCTCGGGCGAGTCGAGCGCGCGCAGCACGGCGTCCGCCACGTCGCCCACGTAGACGGGCTGGAAGCGCGTGTGCCCGCCGCCGACCAGCGGCACCGCGGGCGCGAGCTGGGCGAGCTGGGCGAAGCGGTTGAAGAAATCGTCCTCCGGGCCGAACACGACGGACGGGCGCAGGATCGGCGCGTCGGGATAGTGGCGGCGCACGCCCGCCTCGCCCGCCGCCTTGCTGCGCGCATAGGCGGAATCGGACGCCGCGTCGGCGCCGATCGCGGAGACCTGCACGAAGCGCGCGACGCCGGCGGCGCGCGCGGCGGCGGCAAGGCGCTCGGCGCCCTCGCCCTGCACCGCGTCGAAGCGCTGGCGGCCGGTCTCGCTCAGGATGCCGACGAGGTTGATGGCGGCGTCCGCGCCGCGCAGCGCCTCGGCGACCGCGCCCGCGTCGGCGATGTCGACGCGCATCGGCACGACCTGGCCGACATTGCCCATGGGCTTGAGGAAGGCGGCCGCGACGGGATCGCGCACCGCGACGCGCACGACGTCGCCGCGCGCGGCGAGGCGGCGGACGACATGGCGGCCGACGAACCCCGAACCGCCGAAGACCGTCACTCGGCGCGCTGCATTCCGCATCGGGCACTCCCCTCGAACTCGATGCCGCCGCTTATAGCCCCCTCTTGCGGACGGTCAAGGACGGCCGGCGGCCCGGCGGATTCGACGCGGGCCATGCGACATTGGATTGACGCGCCCGCGCCGCTTGGCTACTGAACGCCCCGCTCCGGCGGCCGAAAGGCCGGCGAGGGCGAGCGCGGGCCCGGGTGGCGGAATTGGTAGACGCGCTAGATTCAGGTTCTAGTGGCCGCAAGGTCGTGGAAGTTCGAGTCTTCTCTCGGGCACCAGCCGCGTAGCGACGGGGCGCCGACGATCCCGCGAGGGATCGCCGGCGCGTCCGCCGCGAATCCCCGTCTCCGGGCGAGCGCCCTCTCACGCCGCGGAAGACCTTCTCGCGCCGAGGAACCATGTCGATCGAACTGCACGAAGGCGACCTGCCCGCCGGCCTCGACTTCGGGGCCTCGATCGCGATCGACACCGAGACGATGGGCCTCAACCCGATGCGCGACCGGCTGTGCCTCGTGCAGCTCTGCGGCGCGGACGGGCATGTCCATCTCGTGCGCTTCGCGCGCGGCCCCTACGCGGCGCCGCGCCTCGTCGCGCTGCTCGGCGACCCGAAGGTGCTCAAGATCTTCCATTTCGCGCGCTTCGACCTCGCCGCGGTCTCGCACAACCTCGGCGTCATGCCGGGCCCCGTCTACTGCACCAAGATCGCCTCGCGCCTCGTGCGGACCTTCACCGACCGGCACGGGCTCAAGGACCTCGCGCGCGACCTCCTGGGCGTCGAGCTCAGCAAGGAGCAGCAATCCTCGGACTGGGGGGCCGCGGAGCTCAGCCCCGCGCAGATGAAGTACGCGGCCGCCGACGTCATCCACCTCCACGCGATCAGGCAGCGCCTCGACGCGATGCTGGCGCGCGAAGGCCGCGCCGGCCTGGCGCAGGACCTGTTCGCCTGCCTGCCCGTGCGCGCGCGGCTCGACCTCATGGGCTGGGCGGAGACCGACATCTTCGCCCATTGAGCGGACGCATTGGCCGGCCGGCCTTTGACGTTCTTTAACGGATCCACGGCATAGTTCTTGCTCTCAAGCAACGCCGGGGCCAGTTTGCCGCCATGATCGAGCGAATCGCATCCCCCGCGCCTGCGCGGCCCGGCCCTCTCGCGGGGCCGGTGGCATGACGGCCGGGACGGTGGAGGCCGCGACGGCCGGGGCCGGGGCGTCGGCGACCGACCTCGAGGCCGGCCGGCGCGTGCTCGCGGCCGAAGCCGAGGCACTCGCGCAGCTTGGCCGCATGCTCGATGCCAGCTTCACCCGCGCGCTCGACCTGCTGGCCGCGACCACCGGCCGCGTCGTCGTCTCGGGCATGGGCAAGTCTGGGCTGGTCGGGCGCAAGATCGCCGCGACGCTGGCCTCGACGGGCACGCCCGCGCAGTACGTCCATCCCGGCGAGGCGAGCCATGGCGACCTCGGCATGATCGCCGAGGGCGACGCGATCCTCGCGCTGTCGAACTCGGGCGAGACGCCGGAGCTCGCCGACCTCCTCGCCCATTCGCGCCGCTTCGCGATCCCGCTGGTCGCGATCACCGCGCGCGCGGGCTCGACGCTCGCCCAGACCGCGGATGTCGCGCTCATCCTGCCCGGCATGCCCGAGGCATGCCCGATGGGCCTCGCGCCGACGACATCGACGACCGCGATGCTCGCGCTCGGCGACGCGCTCGCCGTCGCGCTCCTCGGGCGCAAGGGCTTCACGGCCGAGCAGTTCCGCGTCTTCCATCCCGGCGGCAAGCTCGGCAAGCAGCTGCAGCGCGTCGCCGACCTCATGCACGGCGGCGCCGACATGCCGATCGTGGAGCTCGGCGCGCGCATGACCGACGCGCTCATCGTCATGACCGCGCGCGGCTTCGGCTGCGCCGTCGTGGTCGATGCCGCCGGGCGGCTCTGCGGCATCGTCACCGACGGCGACCTGCGCCGGCACATGAGCCCGCAGCTGCTCAACCGCCACGTCGAGCAGGTGATGAACCAGGCACCGAAGACGATCCGCCCGGCCGCGCTCGCCGCGGAGGCGCTCGGCACGATGAACGACCGCAAGGTGACGCAGCTCGTCGTCGTGGAGGACGACCGGCCGGTAGGCATCGTGCGCATGCACGACCTCCTGCGCGCGGGCGTCGCGTGAGCGGGACCGCGATGCCCGCGGCGGAGCCGCCCCAGCCTGCCGCGGCGCCGGCGCCGCGGCGCGGCGGCCGCCTGCGCAGCGTCGTGCCGCGCATCGCGCCGCGCCACAGCGCGCTGCGCAGCCAGGTCGTCGTGTCGCTGAAGATCCTGCTGCCGGCGGCCGCGGTGGCGCTGGTCATGCTCGTGCTGATGTGGTCGCGCCTCAGCCCGGACGACCAGCGCTTCGCGATCCCGAAGGTCGTGGTCAAGCCCGAGGACCTCGAGAACCTGAAGATGGAGTCGCCGCGCTATGTCGGCATCGACGCGCAGAACCAGCCCTTCACGGTGACCGCGCGCCTCGCCACGCAGGGCGCCAGCGGCAGCCCGCTCACCGAGCTGGAGGAGCCCAAGGGCGACATCCTGCTCTCGGCGGGCTCGTGGATCGCGGTCGAGGCGCGCCAGGGCACCTACGACAAGGCGGCCGAGACGCTCGAGCTGGCGGGCGACGTGTCGCTCTTCCACGACCGCGGCTACCAGCTGCGCACCGCGCGCGCGCGCGTGCTCTTCGCGCCCGGCGAGGCGGAGGGCGACGCGCCCGTGCACGGCCAGGGCCCGGACACCGAGCTGCATGGCGAGGGCTTCCGCCTCGAGGCGAAGGGCGCGCGCATCCTGCTGCTCGGCGAATCGCGCATCGTCTTCTTCCCGCAGGAGCCAGGCCAGTCGCGGCCAGGCATCGTGCCGCGATGAGCGCGCGCGTCCTCCTCCTCGCCGCCGCGCTGCTCGCGGCCCTGCCGCAGGCGCCGGCGCGCGCCCAGTCGCCGCTGCCGGCCGGCGGCCCGCCGGTCGAGATCGTCGCGCGCGACGGCATCGAGTGGGACCGCGAGAACATGCGCTACGTCGCGCGCGGCGCGGCGCGCATCACCCAGGGCGACAAGACGATCGAGGCGGAGGTGCTGACCGCCTTCTACCGCCAGCCCGAGGGCGGCGGCACCGAGATCTACCGCTACACGGCGACCGGGTCCGTGCGCCTGACGACCGCGACGCAGCGCGCCTTCGCCGACAACGGCGTCTACGACGTCGCGAGCGGCATCGTCGTGCTGACGGGCAGGTCGATGCGCATCGTCACGCCCGAGCAGGAGATCACGGCGCGCGAGAGCATCGAGTACTGGGAGCAGAAGCGCATGGCCGTGGCGCGCGGCGACGCGCTGGTGGCGAGCCGCGACGGACGGCGCATCGCCGGCGACACGCTCGCGGCCTATTTCGAGGATGCGCCGCCGGCCGCGCCGCAGGGCCAGCCACGCCCCGCCGCGCCGCCGCGCCAGCCGGGCGCCGCGGCGCTGCCCGGCGAGGCGGGATCGGGCCAGCGCCTCGACCGCGTCGAGGCCTTCGGCAACGTCATCGTCACCACGCCGGGCGAGATCGCCCAGGGCGAGAAGGGCGTCTACAACGCGAAGACCGGCCTCGCCCTGCTGACGGGAGCGGTGAAGCTTACGCGCGGCTCGAGCCAGGCGAATGGCGACTTCCTCGAACTGAACCTCAACAACGGCCTCTACAAGCTGGGCTGCAGGCCCGGCACGGGATCGTCCTGCGTGCGCGGGCTCTTCGTGCCCGACCGGCAGGGCGAAGGGACGCAGAGACGATGAGCACGAGCCAGACCCCGCAAGCCGCGCCTTCCGCGGGCCCGACGCTGGTCGCGGACAATCGCGGCCTCGTCGCGACCAAGCTCGGCAAGCAGTTCAAGAAGCGCCCGGTCGTGCGCGAGGCCAGCCTGCGCGTCCAGCGCGGCGAGGCGGTGGGCCTGCTCGGGCCCAACGGCGCCGGCAAGACGACGTGCTTCTACATGATCACGGGCCTGCTCACGCCGGACTACGGGACGATCAGCCTCGACGGCGTCGACGTCACCGGGCTGCCGATGTACCGGCGCGCGCGGCTCGGCATCGGCTACCTGCCGCAGGAGGCCTCGATCTTCCGCGGCCTCACGGTCGAGCAGAACATCCGCTCCGTGATCGAGGTCGTCGAGAAGGACCGCGTCCGCGGCGAGGCCATGCTCGAGGACCTGCTGGCCGAGTTCTCCATCTCGCACCTCCGTCGCACGCCGGCGCTGGCGCTGTCCGGCGGCGAGCGCAGGCGCACCGAGATCGCCCGCGCGCTCGCCTCGCAGCCAAGCTTCATGCTGCTCGACGAGCCGCTCGCGGGCATCGACCCGATCGCGGTCGGCGACATCCGCGACCTGGTCAAGCACCTCAAGGACCGCGGCATCGGCGTGCTGATCACGGACCACAACGTGCGCGAGACGCTCGACATCGTCGACCGCGCCTACATCCTGCACGACGGCAAGGTCCTGATGGAAGGCTCCCCCGAGGAGATCGTCGGCGACGCCAATGTCCGGCGCGTCTATCTCGGGGAGCGCTTCTCGCTGTGAGCGCGGGCGCGCGCTGACCGCCATGCCGCCGCCAGCAGGCAGGACCATCGGGCCGCGCCTCGACCTGCGCCAGTCGCAGGCGCTGGTGATGACGCCGCAGCTGCAGCAGGCGATCAAGCTGCTGCAGCTGTCCAACGCCGAGCTGGTCGCCTTCGTCGAGACCGAGCTGGAGCGCAACCCGCTGCTCGAGCGCGAGGACCCGGACGGCCCCGCCGAGCCCGCCGAGCGCGCCACGGACCTGCGCGAGGCCGCGCCGATCCTCGACCCGATCGCGGGCGGCGGCGGCGCCTCGCCCGCGGGCGGGGACGCCGCGCCGCGCGACGAGGCCCCGCTCGACGCCGACTTCTCGAACAGCTTCGACGAGGGGCCTGGCGACTCGCCCGACCCGGGTGGCTGGGATGGCCCCGGGGCGCGCATGGGCGGCGGCGGCGGCGGCGCGGACTTCGACGACGGCGACTTCGCCTTCGAGAACACGCTGACGCGCGCCAAGACGCTGCGCGAGCACCTGCTCGACCAGGTGGCGGTCGAGATCCGCGACCCGGTCGACCGCATCCTCGCCGAGCAGCTGGTCAACCAGGTCGACGAGGCCGGCTACCTGCAGGCCGACGTCGCGCAGCTCGCGGCGGCGCTGCGCTGCCCGGTCGAGCGCGTCGAGCGCGTCGTCGCGCGGCTGCAGCGCTTCGACCCGCCGGGCATCTGCGCGCGATCGCTGCGCGAATGCCTCGCCCTGCAGCTGCGCGAGCGCGACCGGCTCGACCCGGCGATGGAGGCGCTCCTCGACAACCTGCCATTGCTCGCGAGGCGCGACATCCCGGCGCTGCTCAAGGCCTGCGGCGTCGACGCCGCCGACCTCGCCGACATGGCCGCGGAGATCCGGGCGCTGGACCCCAAGCCCGGGCAGCGCTTCGATGGCGCGCCGGCCCAGCCGATCATCCCCGACGTGCTGATGCGGCCGGCATCGGGCGGCGGCTGGATCATCGAGCTCAACCAGGACACGCTGCCGCGCGTGCTGGTCAACCTGCGCTACCACGCGCGCGTGAACGGCAGGCTGCGCGGCCGCGGCGACAAGGAGTTCCTCGCCGACCAGCTGCAATCGGCGAACTGGCTGGTGAAGTCCCTGCACCAGCGCGCCCAGACGATCCTCAAGGTTTCGAGCGAGATCGTCCGCCAGCAGGACGCCTTCTTCGCCCATGGCGTCCAGTTCATGCGCCCGCTGGTCCTGCGCGACATCGCGGCCGCCATCGAGATGCACGAGTCGACGGTGAGCCGCGTGACGACCAACAAGTTCCTCGCCTCGCCGCACGGCGTCTTCGAGCTCAAGTACTTCTTCACCTCGTCGATCTCCGACACGGCCGGCGGCGAGGGCCACTCGGCCGAGGCCGTGCGCCACCGCATCCGCGCGCTGATCGACGCGGAGGCGCCGGCCAAGGTGCTTTCGGACGATGCGCTCGTCGACATCCTCAAGGCCGAGGGCATCGACATCGCGCGCCGCACGGTCGCCAAGTACCGGGAAGCCCTGCACATTCCGTCCTCGGTGCAGCGGCGCAGGGAGAAGGCGCTCGGCCTCTAGGGCGGAACGCAACGCGAACGCGCGAAATTGACTTCCCCGGGACGGAAGCCTATACCCCGCGCCCGTCGAGACCGGGGGTCCCCCCGACCCCCGCTCCGCGAAGCTTAGAGACGAAACGGCTCCTGCGATGCAGCTTTCCATAAGCGGCAAGCACCTCGACATCGGCGAGGCGCTGACCGCCCATGTCGGGACGAGCCTCGCCGCGGTCGTCGAGAAGCATTTCGGCCAGGCGCTCGAGGGCCGCGTGGGCTTCGCGCGGGTGCGCCACCTCTTCCGCGCCGACATCGTCGTCCATCCCGCCCGCGGCATGGTCGTGCAGAGCCATGGCGAGGCGGCCGACGCCTACGCCGCCTTCGACTCCGCGGTGCACCGGCTGGAGACGCGGCTGACGCGCTACAAGGGCAGGCTGGTCGAGCGCCGCCGCCTCGCCGAGCGCGACGCCGGCGAACCCGCGAGCGCCCAGGGCTACCTCGTCGACGCCGCGCGCGTGGCGCTCGACGATGGCGGCGCCGAGGACCGCGCCCATGGCGCGCCCGCGATCATCGCCGAGACCATGCACCAGGTCGCCACGCTGAGCCTGCCGGAGGCGGTGCTCCGGATGGACCTCGCGGACGAGCAGGTCCTCCTCTTCCGCAACAGCAGCCATGGCGGCTATGGCGTCCTGCACCGGCGCCCCGACGGCTCGATCGGCTGGATCGACGCCGGGCCCCTTCCCCGCGACTGACGGCCCGTCGCGCCCGGCCAGACAAGAAGCAGAGACCATGGAAATCACCGACCTCGTGACGCCGGCCGCCGTGGTCGCCTCGCTGAAGGCGACCAGCAAGAAGCAGGCCCTGCAGGAACTGGCGCGGCGCGCCGCCGAGCTGACCGGCGAGCAGGAGCGCGCGATCTTCGACGTGCTGCTCGAGCGCGAGCGCCTGGGCACGACGGGCGTGGGCGACGGCGTCGCCATCCCGCACGGGAAGCTGCCCAACCTCAGGAGGCTGGTGGGCGTCTTCGCGCGGCTCGAGCGGCCGATCGACTTCGAGGCGATCGACGAGCAGCCCGTGGACCTGATCTTCCTGCTGCTGGCGCCTGGCACGGCTGGGGCCGACCACCTCAAGGCGCTCGCGCGCGTCTCGCGGCTGCTGCGCGACCGCCAGATGCGCGAGAAGCTGCGCGGCTCGGAGACGCGCGAGGCGCTCTACGCGCTGCTCGTCGAGCAGCAGGCCTCCGCAGCCTGAACGCGCGCGCCGCCGGTCAGTGGACGCTGACCGGCACCATCCCGTTCTGCAGCACCGCCGCGTAGGCGAGGTCGAGCGTCGCCGCCGCGGCCACCGTGCCGCCATCGGCGGCGTGGATCTCGAAGCGCAGGCCCCCGCCTTCCGGCCTCTCCCGGACATAGGCGACCTGGTCGATGCCCAGCGCAGCGAAGTCCTCGGCCGAGAGGCGGATGAAATCGCGCCCCGGTTCGTCGTCCATGCGCATCCGTCGCTCCCTCAGTTCGCGCCGGGCTTGCGCGCCGGGGCTTCCATGTCGCGGATCTCGATCCGGCGCACGCGCGTCGCGGCGGGCGGGCGCTCGAGGTCGATGTTGAGAAGGCCGCTGTCGAGCGTGGCGCCGGTCACCTCCAGCCCGTCCGCGAGCACGAAGCTGCGCTGGAACTGGCGCGCGGCGATGCCGCGATGGAGATAGACCCGGCCCTCGGGCTCCTCCTGCCTGCCGCGGACCACGAGCTGGTTGTCCTCGACATGGACGCTGAGGTCGGCCGCGGAGAAGCCGGCGAGGGCAAGCGTGATGCGGATGCCGTTCTCGCCGCGCTGCTCGATGTTGTAGCGGGGATAGCCGTCGCCGGACTTCGCGATCCGGTCGAGGGTGCGCTCGAACTCCTCGAAGCCGAGGAGGAGCGGATGGTTGAAGATCTGGAGGCGGGGCATGCGGGCTCCCTCTGCGAGGCAAGCGGTTGGCCGGGGCCCGCGACGGGCGCCCCGGATGCGAGCCGATATGGGAGCCTGCCCGAGGCACATCAACCCGCGCGCGCGAACCTTCCGCGCGGCGCGAGCGGCGGTCTAGGATGCGCTGGAATTGCCAGCGAGCCCCCGGGGGGAGCCCTTGAGCGATCCATGCGAGATGACGGCGGAGGCGCTCGGCGCGGCCTTCGCGGCGCGGCGGCTGTCGCCGGTCGAGGCGGCGCGCGCGGCGATCGCCCGCATCCGGCGCCATGACGCGCGCCTCAACGCCTTCACCCTCGTCGACGAGGACGGCGCGCTCGCCATGGCGCGCGACTCCGAGCGACGCCACGCGGAGGGCAGGCCGCTCTCGCCGATCGACGGCGTGCCGACGACGATCAAGGGCCTGTCGCCGGTGCGCGGCTGGGCGAACCAGCGCGGCTCGCGCGCCATCGACCCCGCGCCGTCGACCGAGGAGAGCTCGCCCGTCGTCGCGCTGCGCGAGGCGGGCGCGGTCTTCATCGGCCTCACCACCACGCCCGAGTTCGGCTGGAAGGGCCTGACCGATTCGCCGCTCACCGGCATCACGCGCAACCCCTGGAACACGGAGCGCACGCCGGGCGGCAGCTCGGGCGGCGCGGCCGTCGCCGCGGCCTGCGGCTTCGGGACGCTGCACCAGGGCTCGGACGGCGCGGGCTCGGTGCGCATCCCCGCGGCCTTCACCGGGGTCTTCGGCATCAAGGCGACCTTCGGGCGCGTGCCCGCCTATCCCGCGAGCCCGTTCCGCGCGGTCTCGCATATCGGACCGCTGACGCGCTGCGTGCGCGACTCCGCGCTGATGCTCAACGCGCTCCAGCGCCCCGACCCGCGCGACCCCACGGGCCTGCCCTTCGACGGGCGCGACTGGCTCGAGGGCATCGAGGGCGGCGTGCGTGGCCTGCGCATCGGCTACAGCCGCACGCTGGACGGCCGCGCGCGCGTCCATCCCGACGTCGCCGCGCGCGTCGAGGCCGCGGTGCGCACGCTGGCAGCGATCGGCGCCGAGGTGGAGGAGGTCGAGCCACGCCTGCCCGACCATGCCGAGGCGATGCTCGCCATGTGGTCGAGCGCCGCGGCGCGGCTGCGTCGCCTGCTGCCGCGCGATCGCCTGCACCAGCTCGATCCCGGCCTCGTCGCGATGATGGAGATCGGCGAGGGCGTGTCGATCGACGACTGGTACGCGGCCGACGCGACGCGCATGGCGATGGGCCGCGCGATGGGAGCCTTCCACGAGCGCTTCGACGTCCTCGTGACGCCGATGATGCCGATCCCCGCCTTCGCCGCGGGCCAGGACCTCAGCGAGCCGGGCCAGCGGACCTGGATGGACTGGAGCCCCTTCACCTACCCGTTCAACATGACGCGCCAGCCCGCCGCGTCCGTGCCCTGCGGCTTCGCGTCCGATGGCCTGCCGGTCGGCCTGCACGTCGTCGGGCCCATGTACGGCGAGGCCATGGTGCTGCGCGTGGCGCGCGCCTACGAGCGCGCCGCGCCGCCCGTCTTCCCGCGGATGGACTGACCCCATGCGCGTCGTCGTCGTCGGCGCCGGGCTCTCCGGCGTCTCCTCGGCCTGGTACCTGCGCGAGGCCGGCCACGACGTGACCGTCGTCGAGCGGCGCGAGGGCCCGGGCCTCGAGACGAGCTTCGCCAATGGCGGCCTCGTCGTGCCGAGCCAGCCCGACCCGTGGAACGCGCCGGGCATCGTGGCGAAGCTGCTCCACTACCTCGGCAAGGAGGACTCGCCCTTCCTGCTGCGCCCCTCGGCCGTGCCGGGGATGGTCGGCTGGGGGCTGCGCTTCCTCGCCAATTCGCGCCACGAGGCCTGGAAGCGCAACACGCTCGCCTGCGCCACCCTTGCCCAGTACAGCCTCGCCAACCTGCGCGCGCTGCGCGCGGCCACCGGCATCGACTACCCGTTCGGCGCCAACGGCACGATGAAGATCTTCCGCGACCAGGCGCAGGTCGAGGCGCAGGCCGGCTTCGCGCGCATGATCGCGCCCTTCGGCGTGCCGCACGCCGTGCTCGACCGCGCCGCGACGCTGGAGCGCGAGCCCGCGCTCGCGCAGGTCGGCGACCAGCTCGCCGGCAGCGTCCTCTATCCCGACGACGAGTACGGCGACGCGCATGCCTTCACGCGCGCCCTCGCCGCGCTCGGCGCGGCGCGCGGCATCGACTGGCGCTACGGCGAATCCGTCGAGGGCATCGAGACCGAGGGCGGGCGCTTCGCGGCGCTGCGCACCGATCGCGGCCGCGTCGAGGCCGACGCGCTGCTGCTCGCGGCCGCGGCCTGGACGCCGGCGCTTGCGCGCCCGCTCGGCCTGAGGGTCTGGATCAACCCGGTGAAGGGCTACTCGGCCAGCGTCCCGCTCGACGGATGGAACGGCGCCCCGCGCATGGGGATCATGGACGACGGGCTCAAGATCGCGATCGCGCCCTTCGCCGGCGTGCTGCGCATCGCGGGCACCGCCGAGTTCGCGGGCTGGAGCCCGGAGATGAACGAGCGGCGCGCGCGCAACGTGCTGCGCACCGCGACGGCGGTGCTGCCCGACCTTGCCGGCCAGGCCGGGCGCAAGGGCGCGACGTTCTGGACGGGCCTGCGCCCCGTGTCGCCGGACGGCTCGCCCTTCGTCGGCGCGACGCGCGTGCCGGGCGTCTTCGTCAACGCGGGCCATGGCCCGCTCGGCTGGACCTTCGCCTGCGGGAGCGGGAAGCTCGCCGCCGACATCGTCGGCGGGGCCGCGCCCGACATCGATCCAGCCCCCTATTCGCCAGCACGTTTCAACTGAGGTGGTCGCATGAGCAATCCGAAGGTCCAGAACTGGATCGTCCGCAAGCCCGTCGCGCGCGGGCGTGGCGGCGTCGTCGCCAGCCAGAACATGCATGCAGCGCGCGCGGGCGCCGAGGTGCTCAAGCGCGGCGGCTCGGCGATCGACGCCGCGATCGCCACCGCGGCCTGCCTCGCAGCGCTCGAGCCATGGAACTCCGGCCTCGGCGGCATCGGCTTCATGATGGTGCATGACGCGAAGAGCGGCCGCACGCAGGTGATCGACTGCGGGCCCGTCGCCTCGCGCAACCTCGACCCGTCGCGCTATCCGCTGACGGGCGCGCAGGCCGCCGACCTCTTCGGCTGGCCGGGCGTGGCCGAGGACCGGAACGTCCACGGGCCGCTCTCGATGGTCGTGCCCTCGATCGTCGAGGGCTGGCGCCTCGCCCATTCCACCTGGGGCACGCGCCCCTGGGCCGAGCTCTTCGAGGCCGCCATCGGCCACGCGAAGGCGGGGCTGCCCGCGGACTGGTGGACGACGCTCAAGATCGCGGGCGAGGCCTCGGTGCTGCGCCGCTACCCGAGCTCCGCCGCGATCTACCTGCCCGACGGGCTGCCCGCGGTCACCAGCATCGCGGGACCGGTGAAGCGCCAGGTGATCACCGGCCTCGCCGGCACGCTCGAGCGCCTCGCCGCGGCGGGCCCGCGCGACTTCTACGAGGGCGAGCTCGCGCGCCGGCTGATCGAGGACTTCCGCGCCGTCGGCGCGCCGATCGACGCCGAGGACCTCAAGGCCTGCAAGGCGGTGCTGCGCGACCCGATCGACGTGTCCTGGAACGGCGCGCAGGTCGCGCTCGCCAGCGGCCTGACCGCCGGCCCGACCTTCAAGCGCGTGCTCGAGAACCTGCCCGCGGGCGGCGTCGAGAAGGGGCCGGGCGCGGCCGCGTTCCTCGCCTATGCCGACGCGCTGCGCCGCGCCTACGCCGAGCGCCTCGAGAAGATGGGCGACGAGAGCAAGGGCGCGACGCACACCACGCATCTCTGCGCGGTCGACCGCCACGGCAACATGATCGCCATCACGCAGACGCTGCTGTCGCTCTTCGGCAGCCGCCTCGTCCTGCCGGAGACGGGCGTGCTCGTGAACAACGGCGTGATGTGGTTCGACCCGCGCCCCGGGCGCCCGAACTCGATGGCGCCGGGCAAGCGCCCGCTCACGAACATGTGCCCGGTGATCGCCAGGCGCGACGGCAAGGCCTGGTTCGCCACCGGCGCCTCGGGCGGGCGCAAGATCCTGCCCGCCGTGTTCCAGATGTGCTCCTTCCTGGTCGACCATGGCCTCGACCTCGAGGCGGCGGCGCACCATCCGCGCATCGACGTCTCGGACCCGGACATGGTGACGATGGACCCGCGCCTCGCGCCCGAGGTCCAGGCCGCGCTCTCGGCCAGGTTCCCGACGCGCACCATCGAGTACACCGCCTATCCGGGCGGCTATGCCTGCCCGCAGGTCGTGCTGCAGGACGGCGACACGCGCATGGGCGTGGGCGACGTGATGAGCCCGTGGTCGGCCGGCGTCAGCGAGGACGAGGCCTGACGCAAGGCGGCGCCCGCGCCCGCCGCTCAGCGCGGCGGCGCGGGTTCGGGCGTGGCGCGCCCGCAGAGGCGGTCGGCCTCGCGCGCCACCTCGGTGAGCGCGGCCTCCACCTCGAGCCGGAGCGCCTCGAGTTCCTCCTCGCTCGCCTCGCGCGGCAAGGAGATCGGCCTGCCGACGACATAGACGCCGCGACCGAAGGGAAGCGGCAGCAGCATCCCGTCCCAGCTGCCCAGCGTCCGCCCGCGCGTCGTCGAGAACGCCACGGGCAGGACCGGCGCGCCGGAGACGCGGGCCATCATCAGGACGCCCGGCTGCGCGCGCATGCGCGGGCCACGCGGGCCATCCGGCGTGATCGCCGCCCAGCGGCCGCCGCGCACCCACGAGATCATGCGCCGCAGGCCATCCGTGCCACCCCGGCGCGAGGACCCGTCGATCACCTCGAGGCCGAGCCTGCGCATCGTCGCCGCGCTGATGCGCCCGTCGCGATGCGTGGAGCTCAGGACCGCGAGCCTGCGGCCGCGCCCCAGGAGGCGCCAGAGCCCCGTCATCGCGCCGAGGCGCCCGTGCCAGAACGCCGCGACGACCGGGCCTCCCGCGTCGAGCAGGGCATCGATGTGCTCGCGCCCCTCGATGCGCCACGACGTCGTCGCCAGCACGAGGCGCACATAGGCGGCGACGAGCGCGGAGACGACGCGCGTGCCGGCAGGAGAGGAGAGGAAGGACTTGAGCAAGCCGGGCCCGCGCCCCTTCAGCGCGCCGGGTCGATCGGCGCGAGGCGGCCGCAGCGCGCCTCGAGCACCTCGGCCGCGTCGAGCAGCAGGTCCTCGCGGAACCGGCCGGCGACGATCTGCACGCCTGCCGGCACGCGCGCCTCCACCGCGGTCGGGCAGGCGATGCCCGGAAGGCCGAGGAGGTTGAACGCGTACTGCCAGCGCTGGACATGCATGATGCCCTCCATCGCCGGCACGCCGCCCTGGTCGGAGCCCGGCGGCATCGGCGGCACGTCGGAGACGGGGCAGAGCACGAGCGGCCAGCGCGCGAGGAAGGTCGTCCATTCGCGCAGCAGCCAGGTGCGGCGCGCGAGCGCCTTCAGGTAGCTCGCGTAGTCCAGCTCGGGCACGAGGCCCGTCGTCGCGCGCACGACGTTGCGCACGCCCGCGTCGCCATGCCTCTCGATGTCGCCCTGCGCGAGCAGGCGCCACTCGTTGCCCACCAGCGCGCGCCAGTTCTCCGCCGCCGCGTCGACGGAGGGCGCACCGGGCGCGGCGTCGACGACATAGCCTGCGTCCTCGAGCCAGGACTGCGCGCGATCGAGCGCGGCGACCACCTGCGGCGCGGCGCCCGGCGCCGGCAGCCGCGCGACGCGGATCGGCCGCGCGGGGGACGGCCCGCATTGCGGCGCCGGCACCCACCAGGGGTCGCGCGCGTCGCCCGCCGCCATCGCCCACAGGCCTGCGCGCAGGTCGGCGACGCCACGCGCGATCGGACCCTGTACCGACATCAGCTGGCCAGTCAGCGGCCGCTCCTCGGCGAGGGCCGGGCGGAATGCCGGCACGCGCCCGAAGCTCGGCTTGATGCCGAACACGCCCGTGCAATAGGCCGGGTAGCGGATCGAGCCGCCATAGTCGTTGCCGTGGCTCAGGGCGGAGATGCCCGCCGCCACCGCCGCGGAGGCGCCGCCCGAGGAGCCCCCCGGCGTGACGTGGCGGCCCCAGGGGCTGAAGGTCTCGCCGTGGAGGTCGTTCTCCGTGAACCAGCGGTAGGAGAAGGCCGGCGTGTTGGTGCGGCCCGCCACGATGGCGCCCGCGGCGCGCAAGTTCGCGACGACCGGCGAATCGCCAGGCGCGATCGCGTCGCGGAACGCGACGACGCCGTTGGTCGTCGGCCGGCCGGCCATGTCGACGTTGATCTTCACCGTCACCGGGACGCCATGCAGCGGGCCGGTCGCCTCGCCGCGGCGCACCGCGGCATCGGCCGCGTCGGCGGCGCGCAGCGCCTCCTCGTCCATGCGGTCGACCACGGCGTTGATCGCCGGGTTCGCGGCGTCGGCGCGCGCGAGATGGGCCTCGACCACCTCGCGGCTCGAGACGCGCCACGTGCGGATCGCCGCCGCGAGGGCGGTGGCGTCCCATCGCCAGAGCTCGTTCGGTTCCATGCCTCTTTCCCCAGGTCCCTGCCCCGCCGTCACGCCGATGGGCGCCAGTCGCGCATCGGCGCGTCGAGCTGCCCGCGGCGCAGCGCCCGGCCGGGCCGCGCGCCCGATGGCGCGCCGTCGCGCCAGACCACGCGGCCGTTGACGACCACCGTCTCGACGCCGGCCGCGGGCTTCTTCGGCGCCTCGAAGCTCGCGCGGTCGACGATCGAGGCGGGATCGATGACGACGAGGTCGGCGAAGGCGCCGGGCCTGACCTCGCCGCGGTCGCGCAGGCCGAAGCGCGCGGCGGTCAGGCCGGTCATGCGGCGCACGGCCTCCTCCAGCGGGAAGAGCGCGAGCTCGCGGCTGTAGTGGCCAAGCACGCGCGGGAAGCTGCCCCAGAGCCGGGGATGCGGATGCGCGTCGTGCGGCAGGCCGTCCGAGCCGATCATCGCCTCGGGGTGGCGCAGGATGCGCTGCACGTCGGCCTCGTCCATCAGGAAGTAGACGGCGCCCGCGGGCAGCAGGCGGCCGACGGCCTCCTCGGGCGAGACGCCCCATTCGCGGGCGATCTCGGCGAGGTCGCGGCCAGAGACCCCCTCGACGCTGCGCGACCAGGTGACGAGGGTCTTCGAGGCGACGCGCACGCGCTCGACGCTGAGCACCGTCGACGCCGCGACATAGGGATAGACGTCGAAGCCGAGCGGCTGGCTGCGCCGCGCCTCGTCGATCAGCGCCAGCGTCTCCACCGTGCGGCCATGGTTCGCGATGCCCGCGACCTTGTGGTGCGACAGGATCACGGGCAGGCCGGCCTCGCGGCCGATGCGCATGGATTCGCGGATCGCCTCGATGACGTGCTCCCCCTCGTCGCGCATGTGGGTGGCGTAGAGCGTGCCGTGCCGCGCGGCGACGCGGGCAAGCGCGATCACCTCCTCGGTCGGCGCATGGCGCGCGGGCGGGTAGAAGAGGCCCGTGGACAGGCCGATCGCCCCGGCGGCGAGGCCCTCGTCGAGGCGGCGCGCCATGCCCTCGATCTCGGCCGGGGTCGCGGCGCGGTCGAAGCGGTCCATCTCGCCCGCGCGCAGCGTCGAGTGGCCGACCATCGCGACGACGTTGGTCGCGGGCGGCGCGGCGTCGAGCGCGGCCATGTAGTCCGCGAAGCGCGCGAAGCGGTAGTCGGCGCGGTCGCCGATCAGGTCGAGCGGCGGCGGCGGCGGGCCGTCCAGGCGCAGCGGCGCGAGGCTGACCCCGCAATTGCCGGCCACGACCGTCGTCACGCCCTGGCTGACCTTCATCGCCATGTCGGGCGTCGCGAAGACGATGTTGTCGTCATGGGTGTGGGCGTCGATGAATCCCGGCGCGACGCAGCGCCCCGTGGCGTCGATCCGCGCCCCGGCGCGCGACGCCGACAGGTCGCCCACCGCGACGATGCGGTCGTCGCGGATCCCGACATCGGCGCGGCGGCGCGGCGCGCCGGTCCCGTCGACGACGTCGCCCCCCGAGATCACGGTATCGAAGCCTTCCATCGTCGCCTGCTCCAGTTCCATGCCGCCAGGCCCGGCCTCGGGAGGCCGACCGTCACGCTAACTTCGCATTACCCGGCCGATGTTTCGACTATAGATCGGGCAGGGGCCGGCCGCGGCGCGCCGCCCCGCCTGCATGGGCCCGCGCCGCGCGGAAGGACATGCGATGAGGGTCGGCATCAACGGCATGGGCAGGATCGGGCGGCTTGCGCTGCGCGCGGCGATGGGGGGCGTGGCGCGGCCCGCCGGCGACCCGCGGCGCGGCAACCGGCTCGAGGTCGTGCATGCCAACGAGACGAAGGGCGGCAGCGAGGCCTGCGCGCATCTCCTCGCCTTCGACAGCGTGCAGGGCCCGTGGCGCGAGGCCGCGGCCGAGGCCAGCGGCGAGGACGGGCTCGTCGTCGGCGGCCGCAGGATCGGCTTCTCCGCCCATGCGCGACCGGAGGACATCCCCTGGGGCGACCTGGGCGTCGACGTCGTCCTTGAATGCACGGGCCGCTTCCTCTCGCCCGAGACGCTGCGCGGGCACCTCGCGCGCGGCGCGCGGCGCGTCGTGGTCGCGGCGCCCGTGCGCCATGCCTCGGCGCTCAACGTCGTCGTCGGCGTCAACGACCACCTCTACGATCCCGCGCGCCACGAGATCGTGACCGCGGCCTCCTGCACGACGAACTGCCTCGCGCCGGTGGTGAAGGTCGTGCACGAGGCGCTGGGGATACGCCACGGGCAGATCACGACGATCCACGCGCCGACCAACACAAATGTCGTGGTGGACGCGCCCCATCGCGACCTGCGGCGCGCGCGCAGCGCCATGCTGTCGCTCCAGCCGACGACCACGGGCAGCGCGACGGCGATCGGGCTCATCTACCCCGAGCTCAAGGGCAGGCTCGACGGCCACGCCGTGCGCGCGCCGATCCTCAACGCCAGCCTCACCGACTGCGTCTTCGAGCTGGCGCGGCCGACGAGCGCGGCGGAAGCCAACGCCCTCTTCGCCGCATCGGCGGCGGGGCCGCTCGCCGGCATCCTCGGCCTCGAGGCAAGGCCGCTGGTCTCGGCCGACTATGCGGGCGACACGCGCAGCGCGATCGTCGACGCGGCCTCGACGCTGGTCACCGACGGCACGCTGCTCAAGGTCTATGCCTGGTACGACAACGAGATGGGCTATGC
Source organism: Pseudomonadota bacterium (assembly GCA_041178225.1). Classification (GTDB taxonomy): domain Bacteria; phylum Pseudomonadota; class Alphaproteobacteria; order CACIAM-22H2; family CACIAM-22H2; genus CAIOSQ01. The sequence continues at coordinate 28,557 of JBEGVV010000200.1, forward strand.
CTGCCGCATGGTCGACCTCGCCTGCATACTCGGGCGCGCCGGGGCATGAGCCGCGACGCCGGAATGCGCAACTACCTCGTCGTCACCGGCACCTACCTGGGGTTCACGCTGGGCGACGGCGCGCTGCGCATGCTGGTGCTGCTGCATTTCGCGAAGGCGGGCATGTCGCCCGTCGCCATCGCGCTGCTCTTCCTGCTCTACGAGGCCGCCGGGATCGTGGCGAACCTCGCGGGCGGGTGGCTGGCGACGCGCTTCGGCATGCCACGCATGCTCGTCTCCGGCCTGCTGCTCCAGGTCGCGGGCCTGCTCGCCCTGTCCGCCATGCCGGCCGAACTCGGCGCGGGCGCGTCGATCGCATGGGTCGCGGTGGCGCAGGGCATGTGCGGCATCGCGAAGGACCTCGCGAAGACCGCCGGCAAGTCGGCCATCCGCCTCTCCGCGGGCGCCACCCCGGGCCGCCTGATGAGGCTCGTCGCCTGGTTCACGGGCAGCAAGAACGCCGCGAAGGGGATCGGCTTCTTCCTCGGCGCGGCCCTGCTCGAGGCCGCGGGCTTCCGCGCCGCGCTATGGATCCTCGCCGCGATGCTGGCATGCCCGCTCGCGCTCGCCGCCACCGGGCTGCCGCCGCTGCTCGGCAAGGCGCGGGCCTCGGGCTCGCTGCGCGCGCTGCTGGCGCGCGACGCGGCGATCAACCGGCTCTCGGCCGCGCGGCTGTTCCTGTTCGGGGCGCGCGACGCGTGGTTCGCGCTCGGCCTGCCGCTGCATCTCCAGGCCACCGGCTGGAGCATGGCCGCGGTGGGCGCATGGCTCGCCGGCTGGACGATCTGCTACGGGCTCGCGCAGGCCGCGGCGCCGGCGGCGATCCCGCGCAGCGCCGACGGGCTGTCGCGCGAGGTGCCCGCGGCACGGCTGCTCGCGGCGGCGCTCGCGGTCGTGCCCGCCGCGATGGCGGCGGCGCTGGCCAGCGGGACATGGGACGCGGGCATCGTGCTCGCGGCGGGCCTCGCGCTCTTCGGGCTCGTCTTCGCCGCGAACTCGGCGGTGCACTCGTACCTCGTCCTTGCCTATGCCGGCCGCGACGCCACGGCGGAGGATGTCGGCTTCTACTACGCGGCGAACGCCGCGGGCCGCCTCGCCGGGACCATGGCCTCGGGCTTGCTGTCCGCGGCTGGCGGGCTCGTCGCCTGCCTGTGGGGATCGGCGGCGATGCTGGTCGCCTGCGCGCTGCTGTCGCTCGCGCTGCCCGCGGCGCGGGGCGCGCGGGCAGGCGCCTGAGCCGAGGGGCTTGCCGGGCGCGGGGCAGCGCAGGAGGATGCGTGCCATGAAGCTCTCCGTCCTCGACCAGTCGCCCATCCGCGCCGGCGGCACGCCCGCCGAGGCCATCCGCGAGACGATCGAGCTCGCGCGCCATTGCGACGCGCTGGGCTACCACCGCTACTGGGTCGCCGAGCACCATGCCTCGGACGGGCTCGCCGGCACCGCGCCCGAGATCCTCATCACGCGCATCGCCGCGGAGACGAGGAACCTGCGCGTCGGATCGGGCGGCGTGATGCTCTCGCACTACTCGCCGCTCAAGGTCGCCGAGCAGTTCCGCGTGCTCGAGGCGCTCTATCCCGGGCGCATCGACCTCGGCATCGGGCGCGCGCCGGGCTCCGACGGCCGCACCGCGATGGCGCTCCAGGCCGGGCCCCATGCGCATGGCATCGAGCAGTTCCCCCATCGCATGGCCGACCTCGTCGACTGGCTCGCGGGCAGCATGCCCGTCGACCATCCCTTCGCGAGCGTGAAGGCGCAGCCCGCCGGGCCGACGATGCCCGAGCTCTGGGTGCTCGGCTCGTCGGGCGAGAGCGCGCGCTTCGCCGCGCATTTCGGCCTCGCCTTCAGCCACGCGCATTTCATCACCGCGCAGGGCGGCCTCGAGTCGATGGACCTCTACCGCGCCCATTTCCGCGCGTCGCGCGCGCTCGGCGCGCCGATGGGCTCGATCGGCGTCTTCGTCCTCGTCGCGGACACCGAGGCCGAGGCGCAGCGCCTCGCGAGCTCGCGCGACCTCTGGCGGCTGCGCCTCGAGCGCGGCGAGCTCGGGCCCATCCCGACCGTGGAGGAGGCGCTCGCCTATCCCTACACGGACCGCGAGCGCGCCGTCGTCGAGCGCAACCGCCGCCGCCAGATCGTCGGCGCGCCCGAACAGGCGCGCGCGCAGCTCGAGCAGCTGGTCGCCGCCTATGGCGTCGACGAGGCGATGGTCGTGTCGATCTGCCACGACGCGGCCGCGCGGCGGCGGTCCTATGCGCTGCTGGCCGAGGCCTGCGCCATCGCCCCGCGCCGCGAGGCCGCCTGAGGGGCCCTCAGGCCGCGACGGCCATGTTGTCGAGGAGGCGCACGGCGCCGAGGCGCGCGGCCGCGAGCAGCCGCATCGGCCTCGCGCGGTCGAGGGCGTCGAGGGGCTCGAGGCTCTCCGCCGCCACCAGCGCGAGGTAGTCGGGCGCGAAGCCGGCGGCGACGAGCCTCTCCCGCCCGGCCGCGAGCACGCGGGGCACCGGCGCGCCGCCCGCCATGCCGCGGGCCGCGTCGCCCATGACCTGGTACAGGAGCGGCGCGATCGCGCGCTCGGGCGGGCTCAGGAAGCGGTTGCGCGACGACATGGCGAGCCCGTCGGCCTCGCGCATCGTCGGCACGGGCTGGACATGGATCGGTATGTCGAGGTCGCGCGCCATGCGCGTCACCACCTGCAGCTGCTGCCAGTCCTTCTCGCCGAAGGCGGCGATGTCGGCGCCGGTCTGCAGGAAGAGCTTGGCGCAGACCGTCGCCACGCCGCGGAAATGCCCGGGCCGCGCGTCGCCCTCGAATCCCCGCGAGGGACCGGCGACCTCGATCGTGCTGCAGTTTCCGGGCGGGTACATCGCGTCCACGGGAGGCAGCCAGGCGAGGTCGCAGCCCGCCGCGCGAAGCTTCGCGAGGTCCCCCTCCTCGTCGCGCGGGTAGCGCGCGAGGTCGTCGCTGGCGTTGAACTGCAGGGGGTTGACGAAGATCGACGCCGCCACCGCGCCAGCCCCGGCGGCGCGCGCCGCCGCAAGCAGGGAGACGTGGCCCGCATGCAGGGCGCCCATGGTCGGCACGAGGCCGAGCCGGCGGCCGCCGGCGCGAAGGGCCGCGCAGGCCGCGCGCAGCGAGGGAAGGTCGCGGCAGATCTCCATGCCGCGCAACTTGCCGCCTCGGGCATTGCGGGACAAGCGGCGACGCGCCCCCGGAACCCCGGACCGACGGGGTCATTAGCCCGATATTAAGCTTGTTCGCCGAGCATCCGGCCCGTCGGGTGCCCGCGTCCGCGGGCCATAACGGGACATCGCGGCATGAAGATCCTCGTCACCGGCGGCGCCGGCTTCATCGGCTCCGCCCTCTGCCGGCACCTCGCGGGCGAGCTGGGCCTGCGCGTGCTCAACGTCGACAACCTGACCTACGCCGCGAACCTCGCCTCG
>JBEGVV010000201.1:0-36602 GCA_041178225.1 Pseudomonadota bacterium
GGCCTTCATCGCGGTCCAGCTGTTGTCCGCCGCCACGGCGACGCCGCCGGGGACCTTCACCACGTCGATGACGCCCTTGATCTTCCTGGCCTCGGTGGCGTCGAAGCCCTCCGCGTCGCCCTTGAAGACGGGGCTCAGGACCGCATAGGCGTAGACCATCCCCGGCAGCTTGAGGTCCATCGCGAAGCGCGCGGAGCCGTCGACCTTGGCCGGCGTGTCGAGGCGCGCGATGCCCTTGCCGACATACCTGTGCAGCGCCTCGGGCCGGAGCGCGGCGTCGCGCGGGACCGGCTTCGCGGCCGCCGCGGCGGCGAGCTCGCCGAAGCCGAGGCTGCGCCCGGAGGCGGCGTGGGAGACCTTGCCGCCATCGGCGACGAGCTCGCCCGCGGGGACGCCCAGCCTGTCGGAGGCAGCGGCGAGCAGCATCTCGCGGGCCTGCGCGGCGGCCTTGCGCAGCGGCTCGTACCAGTAGCGCACGCCCCACGACCCGCCCGAGCCCATGGCGCGCGAGCCCGGGAGCTCGCGGCGGAACGGGTCCGAGGGATGCGGGACCTCGACCGAGATGCGCGCGGGATCCGCGCCCATCTCGTCCGCGATGATCATCGCGTGCGCGGTCTGCGTGCCCTGGCCCATCTCGACCGTCGGCGACCACAGCACGACATGGCCGTCGGGGCGCAGCTCGATGAAGGCGGTGAGGTTGCCGGGGCCCGCGGGCGCGCCGGTGGCCTGCGCGCGCGCCGTGGCGGCGGGCAGGGCGAAGGCGACGACGAGGGCGCCGGTGGCGCCGAGGAAGCGGCGACGGTCGATGGCTACGGTCATGGGCCGATCCTCCCGCTCAGGCGCCGGCCGCGCGCCGGATGGCGTCGCGGATGCGCTGGTAGGTGCCGCAGCGGCACAGGTTGCCCGCCATCGCGGCGTCGATCTCCGCGTCGCTGGGCTTCGGGTTCTCCTGCAGGAGCGACGCGGCCTGCATGATCTGGCCGGACTGGCAGAAGCCGCATTGCGGCACCTGCGCCTCGATCCACGCCTTCTGCAGCGGATGCTGGCCCTGCGCGCCGAGCCCCTCGATGGTGGTGATCCTCGCGCCCTCGAGCGCGCCCACGGGCGTGGCGCAGGCGCGCGTCGCGACCCCGTCGACATGCACCGTGCAGGCGCCGCATTGCGCGATGCCGCATCCGTACTTGGTCCCCGTCATCGCGAGCGTGTCGCGCAGGACCCAGAGCAGCGGCATGTCGGGATCGACGTCGACCTCGCGTACCTGCCCGTTGATGTCGAGCTTCATGGTCGTTCCTCCGAAGGGCTTCCTGCCGGGAATCTAGACCGCCGCCACGCGCCGCGAACAGCCCGTCCGCGCATGGCCCGGCGGCTGCGCGGCGCGGCCGACCTGCGCTAGGCTCCGGCGGAACAGGCCCGCGAACGGAGACAGCCCATGCCCCTCGTCTATGGCGACTTCGACCAGGCAGCGCTCGACGCCGCCTACAACAACAGCGCGCATGTCGGGCCGGAAAAGCGCGCCGCCTATGTCGGCGGCTGGGCGGCGCGCAGCGACGAGCTGCGCGCGCGCGTGCCGCACCAGGCGGACCTCGCCTATGGGGACGGGCCGCGCGAGGTGCTCGACTTCGTGCCCTGCGGCAGGCCCGGCGCGCCGACCTTCGCCTTCATCCATGGCGGCTACTGGCAGCTCAACGACAAGCGCAGCTCCCTCCAGCTCGCCGCCGGCGTGCTGGCGCACGGCATCAACTTCGCCAACGTCGAGTACACGCTGGCGCCGGGCAAGCGCATGCCCGAGATATGCCAGGAGATCCGGCGCGCGACCGACTGGCTGCTCGACAACCTCGCGCGGCTCGGCGGCGACCCGAACCGGCTCTATGTCGGCGGGCATTCGGCGGGCGGCCACCTGACCGCCATCGCGATGGGCAACCCGCGCGTCGCCGGCGGCCTCGCGATCAGCGGGCTCTTCGACCTCGAGCCGATCCGCCTGTCCTACCTCAACAAGGCGCTCGGCATGGACGTGATGGAGGCGCGGCGCTGCTCGCCGATCCACGCCCTGCCCAAGAAGGCCGGGCGCCTGCTCGTCACGGCCGGTGGTGGCGAGCTCTCGGAGCTGCAGCGCCAGTCGGTCGAGTACTACGCGGCCTGGCGCGCGGCGGGCCTCGATGGCGCCTTCGTGCCGCTGCCGGGCCACGACCATTTCTCGCTGCTCGACGAACTCTCCAGCCCCGCCGGGATCCTCGCGCGCGCGCTGGCCAGGCTCGCCGGGCGCGGCTAGGCCTCGAGCCCGGGCGAGCGGCGATAGGCCAGCGCCTCGCCGACATGGGCGCGGCCGAGCCGCGCGCTGCCGTCGAGGTCGGCCAGCGTGCGCGCCACGCGCAGCACGCGGTGGTAGCCGCGCGCCGAGAGCTTGAGGCGCTCGCTTGCGCGGGCGAGGAGCGCGCGCGCCGGGTCGTCCAGCTGCGCGGCCTGCTCCAGCGCGCGCCCGTCGAGCAAGGCGTTGGACGCCGCGCGGTCCGGCGCGAGGCCAAGCGCCGCGCCGCGCGCGGCGGCGCGTTCGCGCGCGCGGGCGACGCGCGCGGCCACGGCGGCGCTCGGCTCGGCGGCTGGCGCGGCGGCCAGCGCCTGCGGCGGCACCGGGGCGAGCTCCACCTGCATGTCGATGCGGTCGAGCAGCGGGCCCGAGAGCCGCGCGAGGTAGTCGCGACCGCAACGCGGCGCGCGACCGCAGGCGCGCGAGGGATCCGCGATGTGGCCGCAGCGGCAGGGATTGCAGGCTGCGACGAGCTGGACGCGCGCGGGATAGCTCGCATGCGCATTTGCGCGCGCGACGACGGCGCGCCCGGATTCCAGCGGCTGGCGCAGCGCCTCCAGCGCGCCGCGCTGGAATTCCGGCAGCTCGTCGAGGAAGAGCACGCCGCCATGGGCGAGGCTGACCTCGCCCGGCCGGCCGCGCGCGCCACCGCCGACCAGCGCCGCGACGCTCGCGGAATGATGGGGGTCGCGGAAGGGGCGCGCGGCGACGAGGCCGCCGCCATGCAGGAGCCCCGCGAGCGAATGGACCATCGAGACCTCCAGCGCCTCGGCGGGCGCGAGCGGCGGCAGCAGCCCCGGCAGGCGGCGCGCGAGCATCGACTTGCCGGCGCCCGGAGGGCCGACGAAAAGCAGGTTGTGGCCGCCTGCCGCCGCGACCTCGAGCGCGCGCCTGGCCCCCTCCTGGCCCTTCACGTCCGCGAGGTCGGGGAGATCGACGCCGCGCGCGGGCGCGAGCGGCGCCGGCGCGCTGAGACGCTGCACGCCCCTGAAGTGGTTCACCACGGAGACGAGGCTCGGCGCCGCGACGATCTCCGCCGCGCCCGACCACGCGGCCTCGGGACCGCTCTCCGCCGGGCAGACGATGCCGCGGCCGGATTGCGCGGCGGCGACCGCCGCGGGCAGCACGCCCGGCACCGCGCGCAGGCGGCCATCGAGGGCGAGCTCGCCCATCGCCGCGAAGCCCGCGAGGAGGCCGGGATCGAGGACCCCGCTCGCCATCATCAGCGCCAGCGCGATCGGCAGGTCGTAGTGGCTGCCCTCCTTGTGGAGGTCGGCGGGCGAGAGGTTGACGGTGATGCGGCGCGCGGGAAGCGCGAGGCCGATCGCCGCCAGCGCGGCGCGCACGCGCTCGCGGCTCTCCGCGATGGTCTTGTCGGGCAGTCCGACCAGCAGGAAGGCGGGCAGCCCGCCGCCGAGATGGACCTGCACGTCGACATCGACGATGTCGATGCCGGCGAAGGCGACCGTCGTCGCGCGCGCATGCATGGGCGAGCCTCCGTCCCGGGGAGGCGCGATCGTGCCGCGAGCCCGCGAGGACGGGGCGCGCGCTTAGGAAGCAGCGGTGGTGTAGTCCGGAAGCAGGGGGCGGAGGCTCAGCCGCGCATCGCCTTCGCCATCTCGTAGAGGCGGCGGCGCAGGCGCACGTCGTTGATGCCGTAGTAGGCGCGCACGAGCTCCAGGGTCTCGCGGCGCAGCAGCCTGCGGTCGGGATCGCTGGCGTCCTTCTCGCCGGCGAGGACCTCGGGCGTCGCGCTCGCCGCCGCGGCCTCCTCGCTCAGTTCCTCGAAGAACCACGCCACCGGGACGCCGAGGGCGCGGCTGGCCTGGTAGAGGCGCGAGGCGGAGATGCGATTGGCGCCGCGCTCGTATTTCTGGACCTGCTGGAAGGTGATGTTCAGCGCCGCGGCGAGTTGCTCCTGGCTCATGCCGATCAGCGTGCGGCGCAGGCGCAGGCGCAGCCCGACATGGGTGTCGACGGGATCGGGCTTGCCGTCGGGAAGCTTGCCGCGACGGCGCGGCAAGCTGCTGGCGCTGTTCATGCTGTGCCTTTCGAAGCTCCGGCCACCGCGAGCGGATGGCCAACCCGGGGCGGTGCCAGCCCCTGAACGCGCACGGACATTAACGTAGTAGTCCTAACGACGGAAATGGATAAGTGGGGCCGGGCCCGGCCGTATAGTCGCGGCCCGACCGATTCGCGCAAGGCCGCCACGTGAGACCGAGACCACCCGCCAGCCTCTCCAGGGCGGCAGCCATCCTTGCCGGCTGCCTGCTCGCCGGCTGCGCGGCGGAGCACGTGCCGCCACCGCCGGCCGAGCGCGCCGCCGGGCCGAGCTGCACCGCCGAGTTGCGCGCGGCCGGCGCCGTCTTCGAGGCGCTGCCCGACCGCGAGGGACCCGGCGAGTGCCGCCTCGTCGACGCGGTGCGGCTGCAGCGCGGCAGGATCGCCCTCGACCAGCCCGTGCAGCTGGGCTGCGCCACCGCCACGCATCTCCTGCGGCTCGAGGCAGAGGTGCTGCAGCCCGCCGCGCAGCGGCATTTCCGCCAGGACGTCGTGCGCATCCGCCATTTCGGCGGCTATGCCTGCCGGGCGCGCAACGGCGACGCGCGCGGCAGGCTCTCGGAGCATGCGCTGGGCCGCGCCATCGACATCGCGGGCTTCGACCTCGCCGACGGCACGCAGGTCACGGTCTCGCGCCACTGGGACGAGCGCGGCCCGCGCGGCGCCTTCCTGCGCGACGTGGCGCGCGGGGCCTGCAGCGTCTTCCACCTCGTGCTGACGCCGCGCTCCGACACGCTGCATCGAACGCATTTCCACCTCGATGTCGGGCGGTGGCGACGCTGCGACGCGTGAGCGCGCATCGCCGCGACGCGCCTCAGCGGCGCGCGCGCCCCTCGCCGACGCGACGCTCGATCGCGTCCCAGATGCGCCCCGCGAGGTCGACGCCGTCGTAGCGGCCGATCTCCTGGATCCCGGTCGGCGAGGTGACGTTGATCTCGGTCAGGTAGTCGCCGATCACGTCGATGCCGACGAAGACGAGGCCCTTCTCCCGCAGCACCGGGCCGAGGCGCTCGCAGATCTCGTGCTCGCGGCGCGTGAGCCCGGTCTTCACGGCCCGGCCGCCGACATGGAGGTTGGCGCGCGCCTCGCCCTCGGCCGGGACGCGCAGCAGGCCGCCGCCCACCTCGCCATCGACGAGGATGATGCGCTTGTCGCCGGCGCGCACCTCGGGAAGGTAGCGCTGCACGATCAGCGGCTCGCGCGAGCGCTGGGTGAACATCTCCACCAGCGCGTTGAGGTTCTCGTCGTCGGGCCGGACATGGAAGACGCCCGCGCCGCCATTGCCGAAGAGGGGCTTGACGATGATGTCCCGATGCTCCCGCCGGAAGGCCGCGATCTCCGCGGGATCCGACGTGATCAGCGTCGGCGGCATCAGGTCGGGGAAATGCGTGACGAAGAGCTTCTCGGGCGCGTTGCGCACCTCGGCGGGGTCGTTGACCACGAGCGTGCGCGGATGCACGTGCTCGAGCAGGTGCGTCGCGGTGATGTAGGCCATGTCGAAGGGCGGGTCCTGGCGCATCAGCACGACGTCCACCTGCGCGAGGTCGATCGCCTCCGCGGGGCCGAGCGTGGCGTGGTTGCCGCGCTCGCGCCGCACCTGGAGCGGCCGCGCGCGCGCCACGAGCCGCCCCTCGCGGAAGGAGAGATGCTGCACGAGGTAGTGCCAGAGGACATGGCCGCGGCGCTGCGCGGCCTCGGCGAGGGCGAAGGTCGAGTCCGCGTCGATGTTGACCCCCTCGATGGGGTCCATCTGGATCGCGACGGTGAGCTTCATCTGGACCGGCCTCGGCTGCTGGCGGAAAGGACCGCGCCCGCCGCGCGGCCGGCTCAGTTGAGGCGGCCGGCGAGGCGGGCGCGCTCGGCGGCGATACGTTGGCGCGCGGCGGGGGCCTCGGCAAGCGCCATGGCGCTGTCGAGGCAGTCGAGCGCCGCGCGATACGCACCGAGCTCGGCGTTGAGCCCGCTCGCCTCCATCCACAGCTCGGTCGAGCGCGGCGCGACGACGAGCATGCGGCCGGTCGCGTCGAGCGCGCCCTGCGCGTCGCCCACCTCGCGCAGGCGCAGGCGGATGTTGTTCTGCAGGCGCAGCAGGACGGAGCGGTCGTCCACCGCGGCGAGGTCCTCCGCGCGCGGCCGCGCGCCGGGGCCGCGCACGCGCGCCACCAGCGCGTCGAGGTCGCGCGCGTCGAGCGTCGCGCCGCCGGCGAAGGGATCGACGATCCAGCTCGCGCCGCCGACCTCGAGCCGCAGGAGGAAATGGGCCGGCATGTTGACGCCCGTGCAGCGCCAGCCGCGCGCGCGCGCCGCGTGCATCCAGAGGATGGAGAGCGCGACGGGAAGGCCGCGGCGCCGGTCGATCACGCGCGCGAGGTCGGCATTGGCGAGGTCGTCGTAGCTGTCGCGGTCGCCGCGATAGCCGCGGTCGCCGGCCAGCACGGCGGCGAGCAGTGCGGGCGGCGTGCCATCGCCCTGCGCGCGCATGTCCGCGGCCATCCCGTCGAGATGGTCGAGATAGGGCGCGAGGTCCAGCGCCGCGCCACCGCGCGCCAGGCGGTCGAGCGCGGCGCAGGCGAGCGCCGCGCGGGCGATGTCGATCTCCGGGCCGGGCGCCGCGACCAGGTCGCGCAGGAGCGTGGCGGGATCCGGCAACGCGCCCATGCGATCAGGATGCCGGCGCGCGGAAACGCCGCGGATCGTCCTTGAGCAGGACGTGGTTCACGACCTTCTTCACGGAGGAGATGTTGCGGGCCAGCTGGAGCACGCGGTTGAGCTCCGTCTGGTCCTGCGCGACGCCGATCAGGAACACGGTCCCGTTGTAGGACTCGACCGAGTAGTTCGGCGAGGTGATGCCCTTCTCGAGCAGCATCCTCGCCTCGAGCTCGCGCACGATCTTGCTGTCGGTCCAGTAGGTGCGCAGCCCGCCGCTGTTGCCGACCTCGACCTCGTTCAGCACCTCGCGCACGCCCGACGCCTTCCAGGCGAGCTGCACCGCGCGCGCCCTGATGTCCGCGTTCGCAACCTCGCCCGACACGAGGACGCGGCCTTCCTGGACCTGCAGGTTGAGGTCGCGCATCAGGACCTGGCCATGCTCGTCCTTGAACCAGAGGTCGTTGATCTCCGAGCGGATGCCGAGATCGGCGGCCGCGCCCTTGATGCCGCGGTCCTGGAGGGCCGTGGACCCGACGGCCGCGCCGCCGATCACCGCGGTCTCGATGCAGCCGGCAAGGGCGAGGGCGGCGATCGCCGGAACGAGGCTGGGGAGGAGGCCTGCGTGGCGCATGGAATTCCTTTCCTTCCGAACGACCGATGCTGGGGGTCGGGAGATGGCGACATCATGGCGATGCGGCCGGGTGGCGCAAGCTCCGCGCTTCGCCGCGCACGCGCACATGGTCGACGAGCCGGCGCACCCCGCCGACCTGCCGGATCAGCACCCCGACCCGCACGCGCTCGTCGCGGCTGCGTGCCGTGCCGATCAGGTGCACGGTGCCGAACACCGACTGCACCGAGTAGTTGATCGACTCGACGTCGCGCGCCAGCAGCAGGCGCAGGTCGATCTCCTTCTCGATCTGGGTGTCGGAAAGGAAGCGCGCGGCGTCGCGCGTGCGCCCGACCTCGACCGCGTCGATCACCTCGCGCACGCCGGGGACGCCGCGCGCGAGGGCAATCGCGGTGTCGCGCTGGGCGCGGCCGGGGACGGCGCCGCCCACCACGACGCGTCCCTCCCAGACCTGCAGGCCGAGGCGGGTATGCATCGCGAGGTCGTGGGCGAGCCAGCGGCGGTTGATCTCCAGCCGGATGCCGAGGTCGCTGGCGGCGCTGTCGACGCCGCGCTCCTGCATGGCCACGACACCGCCGGTGGCGGCCGCGCCGGCGACGACGCCGCAGCCCGCGAGGAGGGCCAGCGGGAGGAGCATCAGCCCAGCGAGGGCGATGGCCGGCGTCGCGCGGCGGGCGCGCCACGCCGGAGGCGGCGCGCCGGCGGACATCGGCGGGGATCTAAGCCCTCATGGCGAGTCGCGCCAAGCGTCGACCACGTGGCGGGGCCACGGCCATGCGCCGAAGACCATCGCGTCGAAGCGCGCCTCCAGGCCCGCCAGCCCGGGCCGGGCGGCGAGGAAGCCCGCGGCCGCGCGCGCGATGCGCGCGCGCTGGCGCGCACGCAGCGCCTGCGCGGCGAGGTCTCGGTCGCCGCGCGCCTTGACCTCGACGAAGACGATCAGCCGGCCGCGGCGCGCGACGATGTCGATCTCGCCCTGCGGCGCGCGATGGCCGCGCGCGAGGATCGCGAAGCCCTTGAGCCGGAGGACGAGGGCGGCAACCCGCTCGGCCCGCGCGCCGCGCCGGCGCGCGGCCTCGCCGCGACCGGAGCGGCTCACGCCCCCGGGCCGCGCCGCGTCGCCAGGGCGCGGGCATAGACCTCGCGCCGCCTCGTGCCCGTGGCGCCGGCCACCGCCTCCACCGCATCGCGCAGGCTGAGCCCGCCATCGAGGGCCTCGGCGAGGCGGCGGTCGATCTCGTCCTCGTCGGCGACCGGGGCCGCCGCCGCCACCGGCGGGCCGACGACCAGGACGACCTCGCCGCGCGGGTCGGGCCCGGCGGCGTAGTGCGCCGCGAGTTCGGCGAGCGTGCCGGCGCGCACCTCCTCGAACATCTTGGTGATCTCGCGTGCCAGGACGGCGTCGCGCGCGCCACCCAGCAGCTCGGCGAGGTCGGCGAGGCATTCGGCGACACGCTGCGGCGCCTCGAGCAGGAGGAGCGTCGCCTCGATCGCGGCGAGCCCGGATATCGCGGCGCGGCGCGGGCCGCGGCGCGACGGCAGGAACCCGGCGAAGAGGAAGCGGTCGCTGGGCAGGCCCGAGAGCGCGAGCGCCGCGAGCGGCGCGGACGGGCCGGGCACGACCGTGACCCGCAATCCTGCCGCCCGCGCGGCGCGCACGAGGCGGAAGCCGGGGTCGGCGATCACCGGCATGCCGGCGTCGCTGACCAGGGCGACGGCCTCCCCGCCGGCGATCGCGGCGACGAGGCGTCCGCAGGCCTCCTCGTCGCTGTGGTCGTCGTGGCGCTCGAGGCGCGGGGCGGCGATGCCCAGCGCGGAGAGCAGCCGGCGGGCCACGCGCGTGTCCTCGGCCGCGATCCGGTCGACCGCGCGCAAGGTCGCGATCGCGCGCGCGGAGACGTCGCCGAGGTTCCCGATCGGCGTCGCCACGAGGTAGAGCCCGGCTGGCAATTTACTCCCGCCACCTGCGTCGATAGTCTCGCCGCCCCGCGGGGTTTCCGGCGGCGATGCAGCGTTGGACGGCATGACCATGACCCAATCTTCCAGAGGATGGCGGACGCGCCGCCCCTTCGCCGCGCTCGTCGCGGCCGCAGCGCTGGCGCTGCTCGGCGCCTGCGCGTCGACGGTACCGGCCGACACGGCGCCATCTCAAGCGGGCGCGGGAGGCAGGCCGGCGGGTGCGGCGGTCGTACCACCGCCGCCGCCGGGAAACATCCCCCCGGCGCCGCCACCCGGCAGCGGCACCGCGGCCGAGGAGACGCGCGCGATCGCCCCCGGAGAGGCGAAGATCGCGGCGCTGCTGCCGCTCAGCGGGCCGAATGGCGGGCTTGGAACGAGCATCCTCGACGCGGTGCAGCTCGCCCTTGGCGACTCGCGCAGCGGCGTGCCGGTGGAACTCGTCGCCCGCGACACCGGCGGCACGCCCGATGGCGCGCGCGAGGCCGCGCGCAGCGCCATCGCGGCAGGCGCGAACCTCATCGTGGGACCGTTGCTCGGCGGAGAGGTCGCGGCGGTCGCGGAGGTCGCGCGCCCGGCGGGCGTGCCGGTCCTCAGCCTCACCAACAACGCCAGCTCCGCGGTGCCGGGCGCGCACGTGCTCGGCATGCTGCCCCAGAACCAGGTCGAGCGGCTGGTCGGCTTCGCGGCGACGAAGGGTGCGCGGCGCTTCGCGCTCGTCGCCCCGGACGACATCTACGGCCAGATCGTGGAGGACGCCCTCCGCGCCTCGGTGCGCGCGGCCGGCGGCACCGTCGCCGCGGTCCAGCGCCATGGCGCGGACATGAACGCGATCTCCGCCGCGGTGAAGAAGGTGGCCGACGGCGTCGACCGGATCGACGCCGTGCTCGTCGCGGGCAACGGCGACAACCTGATCATCTCCGCAAGCTTCGTGCCCTACTACGACATCAGCGCGAAGGAGAAGCTGGTGCTGATCGCCACGGTCTTCTGGGACGACCAGCGGCTGCGCAGGGAGGCCTCGCTCCACGGCGCGCACATCGCCGCGCCGCTCAACGCGCGCCGCGAGGAGTTCCTCAAGCGCTACCGCGACGCCTTCAAGCGCGAGGCCCCGCTCCTGGCCTCGCTCGGCTACGACGCCGCGGCGCTCGCGGTGGCCGCCATCCGCGAGGGCAGCGAGACGGGCATGCTCGCCATCCTCAACAGCGCCTCGGGATTCGAGGGCTATGACGGCGTCTTCCGGCTGGAGCCCGATGGCACCAACAGGCGGCTGCTGCCGGTCCTGCAGTTCGACCGCGCCGGGCCGAAGGTCGTCGAGGACGCGCCGCCAGGCTTCGAGCGCCCCGCCAACTGACGCCCGCGCGGGGTTTTACCCGCCTGCCGGGACATGATAGGTCCGAACCGGTGCAATCCGCCGCCTCGCCGCGGCGCTTGCGGGAACCGGAACGGGAGGAAAGGCGTGATCAACGAATTCAAGTCCTTCATCGCGCGCGGCAACGTGCTCGACCTCGCGGTTGGCTTCATCATGGGCGCCGCCTTCACCGCGGTCGTCGACTCGCTCGTGAAGGACATCATCATGGCGCTGCTGGGGCCGATCCTCGGCGGCATCGACTTCTCCAGCTGGTTCCTGCAGCTGACCGGCCGCGACAAGATCGCCCCGACGCTGAAGGCGGCGCAGGACGCGGGCGTGGTGACGCTCAACTTCGGCCTCTTCCTCAACGCGGTGATCAAGTTCGTGCTGATCGCCTGGGCGGTCTTCCTGATCGTCAAGGCCGCGAACAAGATCATGCCGAAGCCCGAGCCCGCGCCGAAGGGCCCGCCCGCCGACGTCGTCCTGCTGGGCGAGATCCGCGACATCCTGAAGTCGAAGTGACCCAAGCCTTCGGCACGCCTTCCCTGGCCTGCACGGCGGCGCTCGGGCTGCTGCTGTTCGGGCTGGGGTTCGCGGTGTCGAGGGCGCGCTTCGCGCGTCGTCGTGGCTCCGGCCACGACGACGACCCGCGCGACCTGCTCCACAAGCTGGTGCGCGCGCATGCCAACACGGCGGAGTTCGCGCCCTTCCTCGCCGTGCTCTTCCTCGCCCATGGCGCGCGTGGCCATGCCGCGTGGGTGGCCTGGGCGATGGCCGGCGCGACGGCCTGCCGCTACCTGATCGTCGTCGGGCTCGTGGCCTGGCCGAGCCTCGACAGGGCCAATCCCGCGCGCTTCGTCGGCGCGCTCGGCACCTACGTGCTGGGCTTCGCGCTCAGCATCGCGCTGCTCCTGCCGGCCTGAGCCGGCGGCTCAGCGCGCGACCTCCGCCAGCACGGCGTCGAGCACCTGCAGCCCCGCGCGCGTCGCGGCGATCCCGCCGCGCGCCGTGCGGGCGACGAAGCCGCCCTCGATCGCGCGCGCGAGCCCGCGCGGGTCGAGCGCGTCCTCGAGCACGACGCCCGTGCAGCGCGCGAAGCGCGCCGGATCGATCCCCTCGGCGAGGCGGAGCCCCATCACCAGCGCCTCGCGCGCCGCGTCGGACGGCGCGACGACGACGTCCTCCGCAAGCCCGTCGCCCTGCCGCGCCACGCGCGCCATCCAGCTCTCCGGCGCCCGCTCGCCGCGCGTCGCGCGGCGCGCGCCATCCACGGTCAGGCGCCCATGCGCGCCGGGGCCCAGGCCCAGGTAGTCCTCGTAGCGCCAGTAGCCGAGATTGTGCCGGGAGCCGCCGCCGGGCCGCGCGTGGTTGGACACCTCGTAGGCCGGCAGGCCATGCGCCGAGAGGATCTCCTGCGTCTCCTCGTACATCGCGCCCGCGACCTCCGGGTCGAGCGGCACGATGTCGCCGCGCTGGCGCAGCTGCTCGAAGCGCGTGCCGGGCTCGAAGGTCAGCTGGTAGAGCGACAGGTGGTCGCCCGCGAGCGCCAGCGCCTCGGCCAGTTCCGCGCGCCAAGCCGCCGGGTCCTGGCCTGGCCGCGCGTAGATCAGGTCGAAGCTGTGGCGCGCGAAGGTCGAGGCCGCCGCGGCGATCGCGCGCCTCGCCTCGTCCGCGCCATGGGCGCGGCCCAGCATGGCGAGCGCCGCGTCGTCCAGCGACTGCACGCCGATCGACACGCGCCCGATGCCCGCCGCGCGCAGGTCGCGGAAGCGCGCCACCTCGGCGGAGGCGGGATTGGCCTCGAGCGTCACCTCGACGTCGGGGGACAGGGTCCAGGTCGCCGCGATGCGGTCGAGCACGGCGCCCACCGTCGCGGGCGCCATCAGCGAGGGCGTGCCGCCGCCGAAGAAGATGCTCGTGACCTCGCGCCCCCGCGCGCGGCCCGCCTGCCCGGCGAGGTCGGCCAGCAGCGCCTCGCGCCATCCCCGCTCGTCGACCGACGCGCGGACATGGCTGTTGAAGTCGCAATAGGGGCACTTGGCGACGCAGAACGGCCAGTGGACATAGATCCCGAAGGCCGGGGCGTCCGCGTTCATGCGCCGCCGCTCATGCGAGGCAGGCGGAGACCAGCTTCGCGAAGGCGACGGCGCGATGGCTCATCGCATGCTTTGCCTGCGGGTCCATCTCGCCGTAGGTCAGCGACTGGCCGTCATGCAGGAACATCGGGTCGTAGCCGAAGCCGCGCGTGCCTCGCGGCGGCCAGACCAGCCGGCCATGGGCCTCGCCACGGAAGCACTCGCAATGCCCGTCCGGCCAGGCGAGCGCGAGCACGGCGACGAAATGCGCGCGGCGGTCCGGCTTGCCTGCGAGCCCGTCCTCGACCTTGCGCATGGCGAGGGAGAAATCCTTGCCGGGCCCGGCCCAGCGGGCCGAGTAGATCCCGGGGTCGCCACCAAGCGCCGGCACGACGAGGCCCGAATCGTCGGCGAGCGCGGGCAGCCCGCTTCCCTGCGCCGAGGCATGCGCCTTGAGCGCCGCATTGGCCTCGAAGCTGTCGCCGGTCTCGTCGGGCTCTGGCAGGCCGAGCGCGCCGGCGCTCACCGTCTCGATGCCGAAGGGCGCCAGCAGGTCGGCGATCTCGCGCAGCTTGCCGGGGTTGTGCGACGCGATCACGAGGCGTCCCGGGCCGAGTCGGCGCGCCATGGCCGCGGCCCCCCTCAGCCCTCGGGACCGACGGCCGCGCGCTGCAGCGCCATCAGGCGCCCGATGCCGTCGCGCGCGAGCGCCATCAGCGCGAGGAAGTCCTCCTGGGAGAAGGGCGCGCCCTCGGCCGTGCCCTGGACCTCGATGATCCTGCCGTCGGAGGCGAGGACGAAGTTCGCGTCGGCGTCGGCCTTGGAGTCCTCGTCGTAGTCGAGGTCGAGCACCGGCACGCCCGCGAAGATGCCGCAGGACACCGCCGCGACCTGGCCGACGAGCGGCGAGCGCGCGAGCTGGCCGGCCTTGCGCATGCGCGCGACGGCCTGGTGGAGCGCCACCCAGGCGCCGGTGATCGCGGCCGTGCGCGTCCCGCCATCGGCCTGCAGCACGTCGCAGTCGATCTTGACCTGCCGCTCGCCCAGCGCGCCGAGGTCGACGCAGGCGCGCAGGCTGCGGCCGATCAGGCGCTGGATCTCGAGGGTACGGCCCGACTGCTTGCCGCGCGCGGCCTCGCGGTCGGTGCGCGTGTGGGTGGAGCGCGGCAGCATGCCGTACTCGGCGGTGATCCAGCCCTTGCCGCTGTTGCGCAGGAAGGGCGGCACCTTCTCCTCGACGCTCGCGGTGCACAGGACATGCGTGTCGCCGAAGCGCGCGAGGCAGGAGCCCTCGGCATGGCGGGAGAAGCCCGGCTCGAGCCGGACGTCGCGAAGCTGGTCGGCCGAACGGCCCGAGGGGCGCATGCTGTTTCCGCTTGTCTCTGGAGGGATGGTGCGCGCCCACGCTTAGAGAGGAGGCAGCGCAAAGTCCATAGCCGCCGCCTCGCGTTGACGCCCGCGCGGCCGGTTCCTAGATTCGCGCGCATGAACATGGTCAAGCCCGGCGGGCTCCTGCACCCGGCGCAGACCCAGGCGACGATCGCGGCCCTGAACGAGCGCAGTCGCGAGGTCTTCCGGGAAATCGTGGAGACCTACGTGGCCACCGGCGAGCCGGTCGGCTCGCGCACGCTCGCGCGCCGGCTCGGCGCGTCGCTCTCCCCCGCGACCATCCGCAACGTCATGGCCGACCTGCAGGAGCTCGGCCTGCTCTACGCGCCGCATACCTCGGCCGGCCGGCTGCCCACGGCCGTCGGCCTGCGGCTCTTCGTCGACGGCCTGCTCGAGCTCGGCGCGCTGGGCGAGGAGGAGCGCGCGGCGATCGATGCGCAATGCGCCGCGGCCGGGCGCTCGCTGCCGCAGGCGCTCCAGGAGGCTTCCGCCGCCGTCGCGGGCCTCTCGCGCTGCGCCAGCCTCGTGATCGCGCCCAAGGGCGACGAGGCGCTCAAGCATGTCGAGTTCGTCAATCTCGGCCCCGGCCGCGCGCTCGTCGTGCTGGTCACGGTCAGCGGCCTGGTCGAGAACCGGGTCATCGAGGTGCCGCCCGGCCTGACGCCCTCGCAGCTCGCGCAGGCGAGCAACTTCCTCAGCGCGCGCCTTGCCGGTCGCACGCTCGGCGAGGCGCGGGTGGACGTGCTGCAGGAGCTCGCCGACCACCGTGCCGCGCTCGACGAGCTCGCCGGCCGCGTGGTCGAGGCGGGGCTCGCGACATGGACCGGCGACGCGCGCACCGGCTCGCTGATCGTGCGCGGCCAGGCGCGGCTGCTGGAGGACGTCAACGCGCTCGAGGACCTCGAGCGCATCCGCATGCTGTTCGAGGCGCTCGAGACGCGCGAGACCATGGTCCGGCTGCTCGAGGCGGCGCAGGGTGCCGACGGCGTAAGGATCTTCATCGGCGCCGACAACGCGCTCTTCGACCTCGCCGGCTGCTCGATGGTGATCGCGCCCTACCGCAACGGGCGCTCGGAGATCGTCGGCGCCATCGGCGTCATAGGGCCGCAGAGGCTCAACTACGCGCGCGTCATCCCCATGGTGGACTACACGGCGCGCGTGATAGGCCGCCTGATCGGCTGAACGCGGCAAGTCACGAGGGGAGCACCCAGTCCAATGACCCAGGATCCAACCGGCACGGGCGCCGGGGCGGCGCCCGGCGACGCGCAACCGGCCGGCGCGCAGGGCGCCGACGAGGCCGCGGCGCGCATCGCGGCCCTCGAGGCGCAGCTGGCCGAGGCGGAAGCGGAGCGGGCGAAGCTCCGCGACCAGGCGCTGCGCGCGGTGGCCGAGGCGGAGAACACCCGCAGGCGCGTGCAGCGCGAGGCGGAGGAGCGCGAGAAGTTCGCCCTGTCGTCCTTCGCGCGCGAGCTCACCAGCGTCGTCGACAACCTGCGCCGCGCGCTGGAGACGCTGACGCCCGCGGCCCGCGGCGCAGACGCGGGTCTCGACCAGTTCGCGCAGGGCGTCGAGCTGACCGAGCGCGAGTTCATGGCGATCCTCGACCGCAACGGGATCAAGCGCGTCACGCCGGCGGGCGAGGCCTTCGACCACAACCTGCACCAGGCGATCGCCCAGGCGGAAAGCCCGGACCACGCGCCGGGAACGGTCGTCCAGGTCGTCCAGGCGGGCTACACGCTGCATGGCCGCATCCTGCGGCCGGCCCTTGTCGTGGTCGCCAAGCCGCCGGCACAGGGCGGCGCGGGCGGGTCCACGGTCGACACGACGGCGTGAGAACCTGCGCGAGGCAGCGGAAAGCAAGACGGCCGGAACGGGTGTCCCGGCCGTCTTGCGTGGATAGGCCGGCGCCAGGGCGCCGGTCGGCCGTCAGGCGCTGAGCCCGGTCGACTGCTCGCGGCGCCGGTTCCCGGAAGCGGTCTCGTAGGCGCGGCTGGCTTCCTCCGGATCCTTCGGGTCGCCCTTTGGCGGCTGGCTCGGTCCGAAGATCCTCAGCAGCTCGCGCTGCGTCTTCTGGTCCACGAGATCGACGAAGATGATGGTCGATCCGTCGAAATACCCGACGCGCTTCCCGATGCGCGGCTCGGCGCGGGCCTGCGCCTCGGCGCGGCTGGCATTCTCGTCCGCGCTGCTGAACGGGTCGATGCGCTGGCGTTCCTCGTCGACGCGCCGGCGCGCGCCATCGGGCACGCCGGCGCCGCCCTGCGACGATTCACGCGTGGCGGGGACCTGGGGACGCTCGGCGGGGGACATCGGCCTCATGCCGGCGGGCGCGTTGCTCAACGCGGTCGCGGGCATGATGTCGGAGAGGCGGGGTGTATTCATTTTGATCGTCCTTCCATCGACCTTCTGTCGACCTGACGAAAACCTCCTACTGGATGCGGTCGAATAAATGCCCCTGCCCGCAAGGAGTCAAGGGATCCGCAACGCAAGGGTGAAGATTCAATTGACTAAAACTGATTCTTTTAGGCGTCCGTCGTGCCGGGCGCTGTTGCGGCCCATGGGGGTGGCTCCTATATACGCGCGCGAAACCCCCACCCTCGCTGCGGTCGTCGCGCTGGACGCGCCCGATCGCGGCTTTCCGGGGGTCAGGGCCGGGGTGCCCAAACGGGGCCCCGGCATGTGACCCGCCGCACAAGGAAGGACGAGGCTCATGAGCAAGGTCATCGGCATAGATCTCGGCACCACGAATTCCTGCGTCGCCGTCATGGAAGGCGCGCAGCCCAAGGTCATCCCCAACGCCGAGGGCGCCAACACGACGCCGTCGATCGTCGCCTTCGCCGAGAACGGCGAGCGGCTGGTCGGCCAGGCCGCCAAGCGCCAGGCGGTGACCAACCCCGAGAACACGCTCTTCGCCATCAAGCGCCTGATCGGCCGGCGCTTCGACGACCCGATGGTCGCCAAGGACAAGGGCCTCGTCCCCTACAAGATCGCCAAGGCCGACAACGGCGACGCCTGGGTCGAGGCGCGCGGCCAGCGCTACGCCCCCTCCCAGGTCTCGGCCTTCACGCTCCAGAAGATGAAGGAGACCGCCGAGGCCTATCTCGGCGAGACCGTCACCCAGGCGGTCATCACCGTCCCGGCCTATTTCAACGACGCCCAGCGCCAGGCCACCAAGGATGCCGGCAAGATCGCCGGGCTCGAGGTGCTGCGCATCATCAACGAGCCGACCGCGGCGGCGCTCGCCTACGGCCTCGAGAAGAAGAAGTCCGGTACGATCGCGGTCTACGACCTCGGCGGCGGCACCTTCGACGTCTCGGTGCTCGAGATCGGCGACGGCGTCTTCGAGGTGAAGTCGACCAACGGCGACACGTTCCTGGGCGGCGAGGACTTCGACAGCGCGGTCATCGACTACCTCGCGGCCGAGTTCAAGAAGGAGCAGGGCATCGACCTGCGCGGCGACCGCCTCGCCCTGCAGCGCCTCAAGGAGGCCGCCGAGAAGGCGAAGATCGAACTCAGCTCCGCGGTCCAGACCGAGGTGAACCTGCCCTTCATCACCGCCGACGCGACCGGGCCCAAGCACCTCAACATCAAGCTCACGCGCGCGAAGCTCGAGAGCCTGGTCGACCACCTGATCCAGAAGACGGTCGAGCCCTGCCGCGCCGCGCTCAAGGATGCCAACCTCAAGGCCTCCGAGATCGACGAGGTCGTGCTCGTCGGCGGCATGACGCGCATGCCGAAGGTCATCGAGACGGTGAAGCAGTTCTTCGGGCGCGAGCCGCATCGCGGCGTCAACCCGGACGAGGTCGTCGCGATCGGCGCGGCGATCCAGGCCGGCGTGCTCAAGGGCGAGGTCAAGGACGTCCTGCTGCTCGACGTGACGCCGCTGTCGCTCGGCATCGAGACGCTGGGCGGCGTGTTCACGCGCCTGATCGACCGCAACACAACCATCCCGACGCGCAAGTCCCAGGTCTTCTCGACCGCCGAGGACGCGCAGCCCGCGGTCACGATCCGCGTCTTCCAGGGCGAGCGCGAGATGGCCGCGGACAACAAGAACCTCGGCCAGTTCGACCTCGTCGGCATCCCGCCCGCGCCGCGCGGCATGCCGCAGATCGAGGTCACCTTCGACATCGACGCCAACGGCATCGTCAATGTCAGCGCCAAGGACAAGGGCACGGGCAAGGAACAGCAGATCAAGATCCAGGCCTCCGGCGGGCTCAGCGACGCCGACATCGACAAGATGGTGAGGGACGCGGAGGCGAACGCCGCCGCCGACAAGCGCAAGCGCGAGCTCGTCGAGGCGCGCAACCGCGCCGACGCGGCGATCCACGACACCGAGAAGAACCTCAAGGAGCATGGCGAGAAGCTCTCGCCCACCGAGAAGTCGGCCGTCGAGGCCGACATCGCGGCGCTCAAGGAGGTCGTCGCGGGCGAGGACGCCGACGCCATCCAGGCCAAGACCCAGGCCGTGCTGCAGTCGGCGATGAAGCTCGGCGAGGCGATGTACAAGGCAAGCCAGGCCGAGGCGGCCGGCACCGCCGGTCCCGAGGGCGGCGCGAAGCCGCAGCAGGACGAGAAGGTGGTGGACGCCACCTTCGAGGAAGTCGACGACAAGAAGGGCGGGCGCAAGCCGAACTGAGCGGCGAACCGTCCGGAGAAAGAGGAAGCGGCGGCGCGACAGCGAAGGCTCTCGCGCCGCTCGCATTGAGGGACCCAGGCAGACGCGACCGGGACGAAGATGGCCAAACGCGATTTCTACGAGGTGCTCGGCGTCGCGAAGGATGCGGGCGCGGACGACCTCAAGAAGGCCTTCCGCAAGCTGGCGATGCAGCACCACCCGGACCGGAACCCGGGCGACGCATCCGCGGAGCAGAAGTTCCGCGAGGTCAACGAGGCCTACGACGTCCTGAAGGACGAGCAGAAGCGCGCCGCCTACGACCGCTTCGGCCATGCCGCCTTCGAGCAGGGCGGCGGTGCGCGGCCCGGCGGCAATGGCGGCTTCGAGTTCAACTTCGGCGGCGGCGGCGGCTTCGCCGACATCTTCGACGAGATGTTCGGCGAGTTCATGGGCGGCCGGCGCGGCGCCGGCGGCGCGGGCCGCGGCGCCGACCTGCGCTACAACATGGAGATCACGCTCGAGGACGCGCATCGCGGCAAGCAGTCCACGATCCGCGTCGCGAGCCTCGGCGCCTGCGAGGCCTGCAGCGGCAGCGGCGCGGAGAAGGGCGCCAAGCCCGTCACCTGCACGACCTGCCGCGGCCACGGCAAGGTGCGCAGCCAGCAGGGCTTCTTCACCGTCGAGCGCGGCTGCCCGACCTGCGCGGGCCGCGGCCAGACCATCGACAAGCCCTGCCGCGCCTGCTCGGGCGAGGGACGCGTGCGCCGCGAGCGCAGCCTCAGCGTCTCGATCCCGGCCGGCGTCGACGACGGCACGCGCATCAGGCTCGCGGGCGAGGGCGAGGCCGGCTCGCGCGGCGGCCCGGCGGGCGACCTCTACATCTTCCTTTCGGTGTCGGCGCACGACCTCTTCCGCCGCGACGGCAACGACCTGCACGTGCGCGTGCCGATCCCGATGACCACGGCCGCGCTGGGCGGCGCCATCGAGGTACCCTCGATCGACGGCTCGCGCTCGCGGGTCAACATCCCCGCCGGCACGCAGTCGAGCCAGGCGTTCCGCCTGCGCGGCAAGGGCATGGCCGTGCTGCGCAGCCAGCAGCGCGGCGACCTCTTCGTCGAGACGGCGATCGAGACGCCGGTGAACCTCACGAAGCGCCAGCAGGAATTGCTGCGCGAGTTCGAGAAGGCGGGCACGACCGAGAAGACCAGCCCGGAATCCGCTGGCTTCTTCAGCAAGGTCAAGGAATTGTGGGACGACCTGCGCGACTGAGCGCGCGCGAGGCCATCGGAGGGACGCGGACATGACGGCACGCATCGGGATCGTCGGGGCGGCGGGCCGCATGGGCCAGATGCTCGTGCGCGAGGTGGCGGCGACGCGCGGCGCCGCGCTGTCGGGCGGGACGGAGGCCCCGGGCAGCGGCGCGATCGGCAGGGACCCCGGCGAGCTCGCCGGCGCCGGGCCGACCAACACCCGCATCGGGGCCGACGCGGCGGCGCTCTTCGCCGCGAGCGACGTCGTGATCGACTTCACGGTCCCCGCCGCGAGCGTCGCGCATGCGCGCCTCGCGGCCGAGGCGGGCAAGGGCCTCGTCATCGGAACGACCGGCTTCGGCCCCGAGGACGAGCGCGCGATCGCCGAGGCGGCCGCACGCGCGCCGATCGTCAAGGCGCCGAACATGAGCCTCGCGGTCAACCTGCTGATGGCGCTGACGGAGCGCGTCTCCGCGACGCTGGGGCCGGACTACGACATCGAGATCTTCGAGATCCACCACCGGCACAAGATCGACGCGCCGTCCGGGACCGCGCTCGGCCTCGGCCAGGCCGCGGCGCGCGGGCGCGGCGTCGACCTCGCCAGCCATGGCGTGCGCGCGCGCGACGGCCATACCGGGCCCCGCAAGGAGGGCACGATCGGCTTCTCCGTCGCCCGTGGCGGCGGCGAGGTCGGCGACCACTCGGTGATGTTCTGCGGTGCCGCCGATCGCGTCGAGCTCGTGCACAAGGCGCATGGCCGAGGGATCTACGCGAGCGGCGCGGTGCGCGCGGCGCTCTGGCTCGCGGGCCGCAAGCCCGGGCTCTACGGCATGAAGGACGTCCTCGGCCTCTGAGGACGGGGCCGCCGGGCGGCGCCCTTCAGGTGGTGAAGGTGATCGCCGGCGAGGGATGGGATGGCGGGGCGGGCAGCGGCCGGCCCTCGCGCAGCGCCACCAGCACGTCGTCGAGATGCAGCGCCAGGCGCTCGCGCTCGTCGGGCGCCAGGAACTGGCCGATCACGTGGCGACGGCCGTGGCTCGCCAGGAGCAGGCGCGACACCGCGCCCTGGTGGCGCACGACGCGGACCCTGAGCCAGTAGGGCTGCAGCTCGACCACCTGCTCGCGGCCCCAGTGGTCCCGCCTCCAGATCGACATGCGGTCGGGATGGAGCACGATGCGCTCGGACTGGCGCGCGCGCGCGTAGTTCATCCGGAAGGCCAGCCAGACCAGCAGCACGTCGAGCCCGAGGAAGCCGATCACGGGCCATGCGCCGACGACGAGGAAGACGAGGCCGGCCACCAGGTTGAACAGGACGAGCGCCGCCATGAGGACGGCGAAGCCCCTGCGGGGCAGGCTGCGATGCGGGGTCAGGACGAGCTCGAGCAGGGGCTGCCCGGGCTTCGCCTCCGGCGGGTGCATGGCCAATACCTAGCGCGGGCAGGCGCCTGCGTCAGGTCCTTCCGGCCGCGGCCGCGCTCGGCTATGACGCGCGCATGAAGCCCGCCGACGTCGCCGAGTTCTATCGCCGCCTCGCGGCGGCCAATCCCGAGCCGCGCACCGAGCTCGTCCATTCCAACGCCTACCAGCTGCTCGTCGCCGTCGTGCTCTCCGCGCAGGCGACCGATGCGGGCGTCAACCGCGCGACGGCCGGCCTGTTCCGCGTCGTGTCGACGCCCGCGCAGATGCTCGAGCTCGGCGAGGAAGGGCTGCGCGGCCATGTCCGCACCATCGGCCTGTTCAATGCCAAGGCGAGGAACGTGATGGCGCTGTCGCGCATCCTGGTCGAGGCGCATGGCGGGCAGGTGCCGCGCGAGAGGGCGGCGCTCGAGGCGCTGCCCGGCGTGGGGCGCAAGACGGCGAACGTCGTGCTCAACATCGCCTTCGGCGAGCCGACGATCGCGGTGGACACGCATGTCTTCCGCGTCGGCAACCGCACCGGCCTCGCGCGCGGCCGCACGCCCGAGGCGGTCGAGCGCAAGCTCGACAAGGTAACGCCGGACCTCTACCGGCTGCATGCGCATCACTGGCTGATCCTGCATGGCCGCTACGCCTGCAAGGCGCGGCGGCCGGAATGCCCGTCCTGCGCGGTGGCGGATCTCTGCGCCTGGAAGAAGAAGACGAAGCCCGGCTAGAACACCCCTTCCCGCTTTCGCGGGAAGGGGGTTCCGTTGGCGAAGTCCCCCCTCGCTGCCAAGGGGGGACGGGTGGTCGCGCCGAGGCGCGGACACCCAAGCGGCAAGGAGGACCCTACTCCGTCCTCGCCACCATTCGTCCCATCGGGCGACCGCCGAGCACGTGGAGATGCAGGTGCTGCACCTCCTGGTGCCCGTCGTCGCCGCAATTCGAGATCACGCGATAGCCGGTGGCCGCGACGCCCGCCATGCGCGCGACCACGCCGACGGCGCGCATGAGCGCGGCCTGCTCGGCGTCGCTGGCCTTCTCGTGGAAGTCGTCCCAGGACACGTAGGCGCCGCGCGGGATCACGAGGACGTGGACCGGCGCCTGTGGCTGGATGTCGTGGAAGGCGAGGACATGCGCGTCCTCGTAGACCTTCCGGCACGGGATCTCCCCGCGCAGGATGCGGGCGAAGACGTTCGACTGGTCGTAGGCCATCCTCGTCACTCCTCGCCGCGCGCGGCCTTCTCGGAGACGCCCGAGATGCCTTCGCGCCGCATGAGCTCCTGCCAGACGTCCTGCGGGCGCACGCGCGCGTCGGCCCACAGCACGAGCAGGTGATACATCAGGTCCGCGCTTTCCTCCACGATGCGATCGCGCTTGCCGCGCACCGCCTCGATCACGAGCTCGACCGCCTCCTCGCCCGCCTTCTGCGCGATCTTGCGCGTGCCCTTCGCGAAGAGCTTCGCGGTATGCGACGTGGAAGGGTCTGCGGAGCGACGCGACTCGATCACCTCGAAGAGGCGATCGATCACCGCGCTTGGCTGCGATCCGTTGCGATCGTCCATCTCTCTTTTCCGGATGCGGATGCGTTTCGCAGACTGGACCATCGTCCGCGTCGCGTCCATAGCGCTGTCGCGAAGACGGTTGCGCGCGCGCGCCGCGCGCCCCTAGCCTCCGCGGATGTATCCGATCCTCGAAGGCATGCGCGTCGCCGAGCTCGCGAGCTTCATCGCCGCGCCAACGGGCGCGCTCTACCTGCGCGAGCTCGGCGCCGACGTGGTCCGCATCGATCCCGTCGGCGGCGGGCCCGATCGACATCGCTGGCCGCTCGCGCCATCGGGCGCAAGCCTCTACTGGGAAGGGCTCAACAAGGGGAAGCGCTCGGTCGCGATCGACATCGCGCGCCCCGAGGGCCGCGAGCTCGCCGCCGAGCTCGTCGCGCGCATCGGCCTCTTCGTCACAAACCTCCCGGATCGCGGCGCCTTCGCGCACGCGGCGCTGGCGACGCGGCGGCGCGACCTGGTGTCCGTTCGCGTGAGCGGATGGGCGGATGGCACGCAGGCCGTCGACTACACGGTCAACGCCGCGACGGGCTACCCGATGATGACGGGGCCTGCCGACGCGGCCGGGCCCGTGAACCACGTCCTGCCGGCCTGGGACCTCGTCGCGGGCGCGCTCGCCGCGACCAACCTGCTCGCCGCGGAGCGCCGGCGCGCGGCCACGGGCGAGGGCGCGCAGGTCGTGCTGCCGCTCTCCGACGTCGCCTTCTCCACGCTCGCGCGGCTCGGCCACGTGGCGGAGGTGGCGCTGTCGGGCATGGATCGGCCGCGCATCGGCAACGACCTCTTCGGCGCCTTCGGCCGCGACTTCGCGACCGCGGATGGACGGCGCGTCATGCTGGTCGGGCTCACGGCGCGGCAATGGGCGGCGATCGTCGAGGCGCTTGGCGCCGCTGGCGCGATCGCGGCGCTGGAGGCACGCACGGGCGCGGCGCTCGCGCGCGACGAGGGCGCGCGCTTCGTCCATCGCGAGGCGATCTCCACGATCCTCGCGCCGCTGGTCGCGCGGCTGGACCTCGCGACGCTTGGCGCGCGGCTCGACGCCGCGGGAGCGACATGGTCGGCCTATCGCAGCGTCGCGCAGGCGCTCGCCGAGGAGCCCGCGCTCTCCGCGGCCAACCCCGTCTTCGAGGAGGTCGCGCATCCGAGCGGCGCGCGCCACCTCACGCCCGGCTCGGCGGCCAGCTATCGCGGCGAGGCGCGCGCGCCCGTGCCGGCGGCGCCACGCCTGGGCGAGCACACGGAGGAGGTGCTCGCGGGCGTGCTCGGCCTGCCGGCGGCGGAGATCGGGCGGCTGCGCGACGCGGGGCTCGTCGCGGGCGCGTGAGGCTCAGCCCGCCGGCCGCACGGGAATGCCCGCGGCGGCGAGGCTCGCCTTCACCTCGGCGATGGTGAAGCTGCCGAAATGGAACACCGACGCGGCGAGCAGGGCGCTGGCATGGCCCTCGCGCACGCCGTCCACGAAATGCCCGAGCGCGCCGACGCCGCCCGAGGCGATGACCGGCACCGGCACGGCGTCGCTGACGGCGCGGGTGAGCTCGCAGTCGAAGCCCTGCCGCGTGCCGTCGCGGTCCATCGAGGTCAGGAGGATCTCGCCCGCGCCGCGCCGCGCCATCTCGCGCGCCCACTCCACGGCATCGAGGCCGGTCGCCTTCCTGCCGCCATGGGTGAAGACCTCGAAGCGCCCCGGTCCCGCGCGGCGGGCATCGATGGCCACGACGACCGCCTGGCTCCCGACCTTCTCCGCGGCCTCGGAGACGAATTGCGGCCGCGCCACCGCGGCGGTGTTGATCGACACCTTGTCGGCGCCGGCGAGCAGCAGCCGTCGCACGTCGGCGAGGCTGCGCACGCCGCCGCCGACGGTCAGCGGCATGAAGCACTGGTCGGCCGTGCGCGCGACCACGTCGAGGATCGTGTCGCGGTCCTCGTGGCTCGCGCCGATGTCGAGGAAGGCGAGCTCGTCCGCGCCCGCCGCGTCGTAGACGCGTGCCTGCTCGACCGGGTCGCCGGCGTCGACGAGGTCGACGAAGTTGACGCCCTTGACGACCCGCCCGCCCTGGACGTCGAGGCAGGGGATGATCCGCACCTTCAGCATGCGCGCGCCTGCGCCTCCACGTGCCCGGCAAGCGCGAGCGCCTCGGCGAGGTCGATGCGCCCGTCATAGAGCGCACGCCCCGTGATCGCGCCGACGAGGCCGTCGCGGCGGCGCGCGGCGACGGCGCGCAGGTCGTCGAGCGAGGCGATGCCGCCGGAGACGACGACCGGGAGCCCGCTCGCGCGCGCCAGCGCGGCGCTGGCCTCCACGTTCGCCCCGCCGAGCGCGCCGTCGCGCTCGATGTCGGTGTGGACGATCGCGGCGACGCCCGCGTCGCGGAAGCGCAGCGCCAGGGCCTCGGCGGCCACGTCGGAGGTCTCGGCCCAGCCCTCGACAGCGACGCGCCCGCCGCGCGCGTCGATGCCCACGGCGACGCGACCGGGCCAGCGCCGGCACGCCGCGTCGACGAAGGCGGGGTCGCGCAGCGCCCGCGTGCCGACGATCACCCGCGTCACGCCGGTCGCGAGCCAGCGCTCGATGTCGGCGTCCTCGCGGATGCCGCCGCCCAGCTGCAGGTCGGCGCCCGCGCGGCGCGCCTCGGCCGCGATCGCCTCCACGGCCGGCGCGTTGGCCGCGCGACCCGCGAAGGCGCCATCGAGGTCGACGACGTGCAGGAAGCGCGCGCCGGCGGAGAGGAAGCGCCGCGCCTGGTCGGCGGGATCGTCGTTGAAGACGGTGGCGGCCGACATCTCGCCGCGCAGCAGGCGCACGCAGCGGCCCTGCTTGAGGTCGATCGCGGGGAAGACGATCACGGGCGCCACCGCAGGAAGTTGGCGAGGATGCGCAGGCCCGTCGCCTGGCTCTTCTCGGGATGGAACTGCGTGCCCGCGATGTTCGCGCGCGCGACGACCGCGGTCACGTCGCCGCCATGGGATGTCGTCGCGACGACATCCGCCGGGTCGCGCGCGACGACATGGAAGGAATGGACGAAATAGGCATGGGCGCCCGCGTCGATCCCGTCCAGCAGCGGATGGGCGCGGCGCGGCAGGAGCTCGTTCCATCCCATGTGCGGGACCTTGAGGAGGGGATCGGCGGGGGCGAGGCGCACGCACTCGCCCGCGATCCAGTCGAGGCCCGGCGTCACGCCATGCTCGGTCCCGCGCGTGGCGAGCAGCTGCATGCCGACGCAGATCCCGAGGAACGGGACGCCGCGCCTTTGCACGGCAAGCGCCAGCGCCTCGACCATGCCGGGCAGCGCCTCGAGCCCGCGGCGGCAATCGGCGAAGGCCCCGTCGCCAGGGAGCACGATGCGGTCGGCCGCGGCCACCGCGGCTGCGTCGGCGGTCACGTCGACCGCGCAGGCGAGGGCGGCGTCGCGCGCCGCGCGCTCCAGCGCGCGCGCCGCGGAGCGGAGGTTCCCCGACCCGAAATCGACGATCGCGACGCGCATGGCTCAGGCGGCCGGGGCCGGGCGCCGGGCGAAGAACTGGTGTTCCGCCGCCTCGCGGTCCGGGGCCGCGACGACCCCGGCCTCGGCATAGCCGCGCCGGCGCAGCGCGTCGCGGCGCCAGTCATTGGCCTCGAAGCCGACCAGCACGGCGGCGGCGAGGCCGATCGCCTCCGCCGCGAAGCCGTCGAGCTCCAGCAGGTCGTCGAGCACGGCGAGGCCAAGCGTCAGCGCGAGGAGCCCGGCCGCGGCGAACCACATGCGGTGCCACAGCGCCCAGAGGACGGAGAAGAAGAAGGCGGGCCAGCAGAAGCCCTCGCGCACGAGCACCGCCTCCCGGTCGGGCGCCGCCGACCAGGTGCGCAGGTGGACCGTGTAGAGCTTCAGCCTGGCCATGACGTGCCGCTCACGCGCCCAGCGTGCCCTTGGTCGAGGGCACCGCGTCGGCCTTGCGGGGATCGATCGCGGCCGCCGCGCGCAGCGCGCGGGCCAGCCCCTTGAAGCAGCTCTCGGCGATGTGGTGGTTGTTCTCGCCGTAGAGCGTCTCGACATGCAGCGTCGCGCCCGCGGACTGGGCGAAGGCCTGGAAGAACTCCCTGAACAGCTCGGTATCCATCTCGCCGAGCTTCGGGCGGCTGAAGGCGACGCGCCAGACGAGGAAGGGGCGGTTCGAGAGGTCGATCGCGACGCGCGTCAGCGTCTCGTCCATCGGCACCAGCGCGTCGCCATAGCGCTGGATGCCGACGCGCTGGCCCAGCGCCTGGGCGATCGCGCCGCCGACGACGTATCCGCAATCCTCGGTGGTGTGGTGGAAGTCGATGTGGAGGTCGCCCTCGGCGCGCAGCTTCAGGTCCACCAGGCTATGGCGGGAGAGCTGCTCGAGCATGTGGTCGAGGAAGCCGATCCCCGTGCGCACGTCGTAGGCGCCCGTGCCGTCGAGGTCGACGCTGGCGCTGATGCGGGTCTCGCGCGTGTCGCGGCTGATCGAGCCCCGGCGGGGTGGCGTCTGCAGCATGGCGGCTCTGGTCCTCGGCCCTCGTCGCGGCGCTGGGGTTATAGCGGAGCGCCGCGGCGAGGGCCAACGGACCCGCCCCGCGCGCCACGGCCCGGGACGCGCGGCGTTTCGTCGCGCGCGGCGTCACATCGCCGTGCGACCGCCATCGATCATGTGGACGCCGCCGGTGACGAAGCGCGACTCGTCGCTCGCCAGGAAGAGCATGAGGCTCGCGACCTCCTCCGCCTCCGCGTAGCGGCGCAGGGGGCTGCGGCTCTCGAGGTAGCGGCGCGCCTCCTCGCGCGAGGCCGGGTCGATGCCGGACTCGAGCTCGCGGATCATGGCGGTCTCGACAGGCGAGGGGTTCACGCTGTTGACGCGGATCCCGCTCGCCGCGCCCTCGAGCGCGGCGGTGCGCATCATGCCGACCACCGCGTGCTTGCTCGCGACATAGGCGGAGAGGCCGGCGCTGCCGCGCACGCCCGCGGTCGAGGCGGTGACGACGATCGAGCCGCCGCCGCGGCGCGCGAGCTCGGGCATTGCGTACTTGAGCGCCAGCCAGACGCCGCGCACGTTCACCCGCAGCACCGCGTCGAACACGTCGACCGGGTAGTCGGCGATCGGCTTCACCTGGCCGAGGATGCCGGCATTGGCGAGCAGCACGTCGAAGCCGCCATGGCGCTCGACCGCCGCGGCGACGTAGCGCCGCGTGTCGTCCTCGCTCGAGACGTCGGCCACGACATGGCTCGCCGCCTCGCCGATCGCGCGGGCCTGCGCCTCGAGCCGACCGGCGTCGCGGTCGACGAGCACGACGCGCGCGCCCTCCGCCGCGAAGCGGCGCGCCGCCGCGGCGCCGATGCCGCCGGCCGCGCCGCTCACGATCGCGACCTTGCCCTCGAGACGTCCCATTCCGTCCTCCTGGTGGTTGGCCGCCGGTCAGGCGGCGCTGGTCCTGGTGGATAGGTCCTCGCGCGCGAGGAACCGCCGCGACAGCCGCGTGCCGAGCCCGGGTCCCTGCAGCGGCTTCATCATGCCGCGCTCGATCGCCGGCAGTTCCTCGACGATGTCGCGGTACCAGGTCGAGTAGAACGAGCGCACGATCTCCTGCACGAGGCCGTTGGGCGCGTTCATGACCACGTGGTTGCCCGCGACCAGCGTGACCGGCCCGGTCGCGTCGTGCGGTGCCACGGGCAGGTGGTGCGTCTCGGCCATCGCCGCGATCTTGCGCGCCTCGGAGATGCCGCCGACCCAGGCCGCGTCGAACATCACGACCCCGACGGCGCGGCGCTCGATCACCTGCCGGAACTCGGCGCGCGTGCCCAGCGTCTCGCTGCCGCAGACGGGGATGCGCGTCGAGGCCGCGTAGTCGGCGAGCGCGTCGACATTGTCCATCCTGATCGGGTCCTCGAGCCAGGAGGGCTCGAACTCCTCGAGCGCGCGCGCGATGCGCCTCGCCTGGGGCAGGTTCCACAGCGAGTGGAAGTCGACCATGATCTCGATGCGGTCGCCGACCCGCGCGCGCACGCGCCGGAAGGGCTCGAGCGCGGCGCGCAGGTCGGCGGCGGAGAGGTGCAGGCCGCCGCTCGCCTCGGCCGCGGCGTTGAAGGGATAGATCTTCATCGCGCCGATCCCCTCCTCGAGGAGGCTCTCGGCGAGCTCGTCGGCGCGATTGATGAACCCCTCGAGGTCCTCGTAGGGCCCCTCGGGCCGGCCCGCGGGCAGCAGGCGCCAGTAGCCCTCGCCGGGATCGCCGGGTCGGCGCTTCCATCCCGGGCGGTAGCCGTTGCACGTGTTGTAGACGCGGATCTCGTCGCGGCACGCCCCGCCGAGGAGCGCGTGGATCGGCATGCCGGCGGCCTGCCCGAGCAGGTCCCAGAGCGCGATGTCGATCGCGGAGATGGCGCGGATCTCGGCGCCCGAGCCCTGGTATCCGACCAGCGCCATCAGGCTGCGCGACAGCATGCGGTGGTGCAGGTCGATGCGCCGCGCGTCGCGGCCGAGCAGGTAGGGCGCCGCGACCTCGTGCACGTAGCCGCAGACCGCCTCGGCGTGGAAACTGGTCTCGCCGAGGCCGACCAGGCCCTGGTCGGTATGGACGCGCACCCAGGCCAGGTGCGGCCATTGCGCGGCCCGGATCGTGTCGATGGCTGTGATGCGCATGCGCCTGTCGTCCCCCATGCGCATCCTGCATGACCGCAGGGCGCTGTCGAGCCCGTGCTTCCTCGACACGCCCCGCATGCTGTAATTGATCCTTCGCATCGGAGCGCACCCCCCTGACAGAAGAGCGCCTGACGCCACCCCGCGCCGAGGAGATACGCAGCGCGCTCGGCCACGTCGCCGCGGCGCGTGGCGCGGCGCTCGAGCGCGAGGGCCGGATCGAGGTCGTCGAGGTCGCGCCCGATGGCCGCCGCGTCGTCGCGCGCGCGATCGACCCGCGCGGGCGCGCCTTCGAGGTGGAGCTTCGCCTCGCGCGCGTCGCCGGCCGCCTGCGCCTGTCGAGCCGCTGCGACTGTCCGTCGGGCGGCGGCTGCGAGCACGCGGCGGGCGCGCTCCACGCGCTGCTGCGCCAGCCTGCCGGGGCCTTGCCGGCGTCCCGCGGGGTGCCGCCCGCGGAGAGCGCGCAGGGCCTGCCGCGGGCGGTGGCGGCCTGGCTCGGCGCCCTCGACGCCGCGAGCCCTGGCCAGCGCGCCGCGACGCGCCAGCGCGTGCTCTACGTGCTCTCGGTGCGGCGCGCGGGCGCGCAGGACGCGCTGATGGTGCAGCCGGTGAGCGTGCGCGTGCGCGCCGATGGCGGCGTCGATGCCGCGCGCGCCGTCCCGTGCCAGCCCGCGCAGGCGGTGCTGCCGCAGCCACCGCGCTTCATGTCCGAGGCCGACGTCGCGATCCTCTCGGCGATACATCGCGAGGCGCTGCGCGCGCGCTTCCACGCAAGCCACGGCACGGTCGTGGCGGGCCCGGGCAGCGGCAGGCTGCTGGAGGACATGCTGGCGACCGGCGGCTGCCGCTGGGAGGAGCCTGGCGGCCCGGCCCTTGCCGCCGGACCGCGCCGCGCCGTGCGCGCGGCCTGGCGCGCGCGCGCCGGAGGGGTCGGGGACGACGCCGGGGACGAGGAGGGGAGCGAGCTCCGGCTGGGCTTCGAGGGCGAGGGCGTCGATCGCGTGGTCCCGGTCTCGCCGCCCTTCTACGTCGACCTCGCCGCCGGCCTGGTCGGCAGGATCGAGGGCGAGGGCATGCCCGAGGCCATTCTCGCGGCGCTCGTCGCGGCGCCCGGCGTGCCGCCCGAGGCGGCGCCGCTCCTCGCCGCCGAGCTGCGCCGGCGCTTTCCCGACCGGCCCGAGCTGCTGCCGCCCACCGACGCCGGCCTGCGGCGCGTCGGCGGACGGCCGCGCATCCGCCTCTTCCTCTCCAGCGCGACGCTGCGCCGCCACCTCGCCCCGGCCGAGCGGCTCGACGCCCAGGCGCGCGTGGTGCTCGGCGCGCTGTCCTTCGCCTACGAAGGCGAGGTCGTGCCCGATGGCGGCGGGGCGGGAGTGCTGGCGATCAACCGCGACGGCGCGACGATCCTGGTCGAGCGCGACGTGGAGGCCGAGGCCACCGCGCGGCGCGAGCTGGCGCGGCTCGGGATGTCGCCGGCCGCCGGCTGGGCGGACCAGTACCGCCTCTCCGAGGCGCAGCGCGGCTGCTGGATCGCGGGCGCCGGCGTCGATGGCGCGCTCGCGGAGGAGTTCCTCGGCCGCGCCATGGCGCGCTGGAGCGAGCTCGGCTGGGACGTCTCCTTCGCCGCGGACTGGCCCTGGCGGCTGCTCGAGCTCGAGGGCGAGCTCGACCTCGAGCTGCGCGAAGGCTCCGGCCTCGACTGGCTCGACCTCGAGCTCGGCGCCGTCGTCGACGGGCGGCGCGTGAACCTGCTCCCCGCGCTGCTGGGCCTGCTCGGCGAGTTCAACGACGCCGTCGCGCGGCTGGGCAGCGCGGAGGCGATGCGCCTCTTCGCCGCGCGCGAGGGCGTCGCCGCGGTGCGGCTCGACGACGGGCGGCGGGCGGGCATCGCGCATGCGCGGCTGGTGCCGTTCCTCGCGGCCCTCTCGGAGCTGCTCGGCAGCGACCCTCGGCTGGAGGCCGGGGGACGGGCGCGGTTGTCGCGCGCGCGCGCGGCGTCGCTCGACGCCATCGAGCGCGCGGCACGCGCGCGATGGGTCGGCGGCGACAGGCTGCGCGAGGCGGCGCGGCGGCTCGCCGATCCCTCGTCCCTGCCCGAGGCACGGATCCCCGAGGGCTTCGCGGGCGAGCTGCGCGCCTACCAGCGCCAGGGCCTCGCCTGGCTGCAATGCCTGCGCGAGGCGGGCTTCAACGGCATCCTCGCCGACGACATGGGCCTCGGGAAGACGGTGCAGACCCTCGCCCATCTCGTCGCCGAGAAGGAGTCCGGGCGCGCCGACCGCCCGAGCCTGGTGGTCGCGCCGACCAGCCTGCTGCCCAACTGGAGCCTGGAGGCCGCGCGCTTCGCGCCGGGGCTGCGCGTCGCGCTCTGGCATGGCGGCGCGCGCAGCGAGCGGGACATCGACGGCGCGGAGCTCGTCGTGACGTCCTACGCGCTGCTGGCGCGCGACCGCGCGGTGCTGGCGCAGCGCGCCTTCCACGTCGTGGTGCTCGACGAGGCGCAGGCGATCAAGAACCCGCTGGCCCACGCGACCCAGGCCGCGCACGCGCTGCAGGCGCGCCATCGCCTCTGCCTCACCGGCACGCCGCTCGAGAACAACCTCGGCGAGCTCTGGTCGATCATGCATTTCCTCAATCCCGGGCTGCTCGGCGACCGGCGGCGCTTCGCGAGGGACTTCCGCGGGCCGATCGAGAAGCTCGCCGACGCGCGCCGGCGCGACGCGCTGGCGCGGCGCGTGCGACCCTTCCTGCTGCGGCGGACCAAGGACGCGGTCGAGCGCGACCTGCCGCCGCGCACCGAGATCCTCGAGATGCTCGAGCTCGGGCAGGCGCAGCGCGACATCTACGAGAGCGTGCGCCTCGCCGCCTACGGGCGCGTGCGCGAGGAGATCGCCGCGCGCGGCCTCGCGCGCAGCCATGTCGTCATCCTCGACGCGCTGATGAAGCTGCGCCAGGCTTGCTGCGACCCGCGCCTGCTGCGCCTCGCCAGCGGCGCGCGCGACGCCGGCTCGGCCAAGCTCGAGCGGCTGATGGAGATGCTGCCCTCCCTGCTGGCCGAGGGCAGGCGCGCCATCGTGTTCTCGCAGTTCACCTCGATGCTCGCGCTTGTGGGCGAGGCGCTCGACGCCGCGGGCATCGCGCATGTCGTGCTGACCGGCGCGACGACCGACCGCGCCACGCCGGTGCGCCGCTTCCAGGACGGCGAGGTCCCCGTCTTCCTCGTCAGCCTCAAGGCGGGCGGCACGGGCCTCAACCTCACCGCGGCCGACACGGTCATCCTCTACGATCCGTGGTGGAACCCGGCGGCCGAGGCGCAGGCCATCGACCGCGCGCATCGCATCGGCCAGCGCCGCGCGGTCTTCGCCTACCGGCTCATCGCGCGCGGGACGGTGGAGGAGAAGATCCTCGAGCTGCAGGGGCGCAAGCGCGCCCTCGCGCAGGCGCTGCTCGAGGGCGAGGCGCTGTCCGGCGAGCCGATGGACGAGGCGGATGTCGAGGCGCTCTTCGCGCCGCCGTCCTGAGGGGCCTCAGAACCAGCCCTTCGCCTTGAAGAAGAGGTAGGGCACGACCGCGGACAGGATCATGGCGCAGATCGCCATCGGGTAGCCGTAGTCCCACTCGAGCTCGGGCATGTGCCGGAAGTTCATGCCGTAGAGGCTCGCCACCAGCGTCGGCGGCAGGAACACGACCGCGGCGACCGAGAAGAGCTTGATGATGCGGTTCTGCTCGATGTTGATCATGCCGAGCGTGGCGTTGAGCAGGAAGTTGACCTTGCTGGTCTCGAAGGCCGCGTGCTCGGCGAGCGACGAGATGTCGCGCGTCGCGGTCTTGAGCCGCGCCTTGAGGTCCTTCGCCTCCTTCTTGGGCCAGCCATCGGCGACGACGGCGAGGAAGCTGATGGCGCGCGAGATCGACAGCAGGCTCTCGCGCGCGGTGGAGGCGAGGTCGTCGTTGCGCGCGAGCGTCTTGAGCACCGCCTGCAGGTCGCGCTCGCCGCCGGGCCGCGAGGGCGACGAATCGAAGATCGAGCGGCTGGTCTGGTCGAGGTCGAGGCTGACGCGCTCGAGGATGTCGGCGAAGCGGTCTATGAAGGCCTCGAGCAGCCCGACCAGCGCATCCTCCGCGCCCGCGCAGGCATTGGGCTGGCGCGCGATGCGCGTGGCATAGGTGGCGACCGGCCGCGGGTCCACGTGGCGCAGCGTCACGAGGCGCTGGCGGGAGAGGACGAAGGTGATCGGGTCGGCGCCGGGATTGGCGTCGTCGGCGCGGTTGAGGACGGTGGCGGTGATGTAGACGCCGCCGCCCTCGAGATAGAGGCGCGAGGAGGGCTCGATCTCCTTCATCTCCTCGCGCGAGGGCAGCGAGACCTCGAGCGCGGCCTCGACGCGCGCGACCTCGTCGGCGCCAGGCTCGAAGAGATCGAGCCAGAAGGCGTCGGCCGGCACGTCATGGCCGGCGAGGACCTCGATGCGCTCGACCAGCGAGCCGTTGCGGATGAAGGCGTAGAGCATGCGGGCGCTCCGTCAGCGCCATCGGGTCTACACCCGGCGCCGATGCCGGCGCCAGCGCGCAGAGGAGTGGCGCGCGCGCAGCCGGGCGATCAGCCCCAGCTGCGCACCGGGCCGACGTCGATATGCACGAAGTCGCGGTTCGGGTAGGTCCCGACGCCGCCGGCCTGCAGCGAGAGCGCGGCGCGGCGCAGCTGCGACAGGGAATGGCCACGCACGCGGATGTCCACGGCCTGGCCGTGCATGTGGAGGCTGTTGCGGGCGACCCGGCCGTCGCGGCGGCGGGCGCGGGCATTCGTCGCGGGCGAGCGATAGCCAGAGACGATCTGCAGCGGCTCCGACGACCCGAGCGTGCGCTGCATGCGCGCCATGAGGTCGACGAGCCTCGCGTCGAGCTCGGGCATCGAGCCGTCGTTTTGGTCGCGCAGGATGCGGCGGATGCGTGCCATCTGCTCGGGCAGGTAGCGGCCATCGGCGTAGTAGATGCCGCTGAAGCCTTCCCCGGCGTGGGGATGGACGATCGCGAGCCGGCGCTCGGGAAGCAGGCTGCGCGGTGCCGAGGCCTGGGCCTGTCCGCCCGCGACGAGGAAGCCGCCTGCGGCAAGCAGGCCGCCAAGGAAGCCGCG
This sequence comes from Pseudomonadota bacterium, assembly GCA_041178225.1. Lineage (GTDB taxonomy): Bacteria > Pseudomonadota > Alphaproteobacteria > CACIAM-22H2 > CACIAM-22H2 > CAIOSQ01. Next base: position 35,001 of record JBEGVV010000201.1, read on the forward strand.
GCGGGAGGGCTGCGCGGGGGCGGTCCCGGCTCCGGCCGGGTCTCCGGGGCGTCGTTGCGGCGGAACTTCCGTCATGGCGGCGTCTCCCTGGTTGGCCGCAGCCATGTCACAGGCTGCAACAATTCGTGAGCGGACCGGCTTAGTGCCAAATCCCGGCGGTCGGAGGCAACCCTGAATTTCCGTCCAGCCGCGCCCGATTGTGGAAAACTCGGGGCATGGCGGCGCCCGGCACGGCGTCGAAACGCCCATGTGATTGAATCAAAACGGATTTCTTCCATCCGGCGGATCGCTTGACAGCGGCGGCCCGGATAATGCCTCTATATCTTGTTGTCGGCGCCCAGCCGGCCACAATCGATAGCGCGGAGGTGGGGCATGGACTGGACCGACGATCGGATCTCGGAGCTGACCAAGCTCTGGAACGAGGGGCTTTCGACCGCCGAGATCGGCAAGCTCCTGGGCATCTCCAAGAACGCCGTCGTCGGCAAGGCGCACAGGCTGCGCCTCGCCTCCCGGCCCTCACCCATCCGCCGCATGGCGATCCGCCCCGCGACGCCGCGCGTGCCGCGCGCGACCCGCAACCTCGCCATGTCCGCCCTGCCGCAGACCGCAGCCATGACGCCCGCCAGGCAGGCGTCGCCCGCGGCCGCGCCGGCGACGCAGCCGGCGCCGGCCCGGGCCCGCGTCGAGGCACCGCCGCTGCAGCTCTCGAACCAGCGCTGCATGTGGCCCGTCGGCCATCCCGGCGATGGCGACTTCCATTTCTGCGGCGAGCGCGCGCTGGTCGGAAAGCCCTATTGCGCCGCGCATTGCGCCGTGGCGTATGTAAAGGCGAAGCCGAAATCGGGCGAAGCCGCCTGATGCGGCCGCGGGCGGCGCCTCGCCGCCTGCAGCAGCTTGGGAGGCACGCCCGCAGATGTCGCAGGCTCCAGGGGTCCTGGTCGCGAGGAGCGGCAAGCCGCACGAACTCCTCCTGCCGCTGGCCAACCGCCACGGGCTGATCGCCGGCGCCACCGGCACCGGCAAGACCGTGACGCTGCGGGTGATGGCGGAGAACCTCTCCGCCGCGGGCGTGCCCGTCTTCATGGCCGACGTGAAGGGCGACCTCGCGGGCCTCGCCCGGCCCGGGGCCGAGAACCCGAAATTCGCCGAGCGCGCGACGAGGCTCGGCGTCGAGGGCTTCGCCTTCGGCGCGGCCCCCACCGTGTTCTGGGACCTGCTCGGCGAGCAGGGCCACCCGATCCGCGCCTCGGTCTCCGAGATGGGGCCGATGCTGCTTGGCCGGCTGCTCGAGCTCAACGAGACCCAGGCCGGCGTGCTCCAGATCGCCTTCAGCTTCGCCGACGACAACGGCCTGCTGCTCGATGACCTCAAGGACCTGCGCGCGCTGCTGGCCGACCTCGCCGAGCGCGGCGCCGAGATCCGCCAGACCTATGGCAACGTGACCGCGGCCTCGGTGGGCGCGATCCAGCGCGGGCTGCTCGCGCTCGAGGCGCAGGGCGCCGACCATTTCGTGGGCCTGCCCTCCTTCGACGTCTCGGACCTGCTGCGCGTCGACGGGCGCGGTCGCGGCCTCGTGCACGTGCTGGCCGCCGACAAGCTGAT
>JBEGVV010000202.1:0-3065 GCA_041178225.1 Pseudomonadota bacterium
AGCTGCCGGCCGAGGTGCGCGAGTGGCTGCGCCTGCAGCGCGTCTTCTCGGTCGTGCCGCGCGCCGACGGCCTGCTGGTCGAGATCTTCCCGCGCGGCGGCAAGTCGTTCCTCGTCGCCTACTGCTTCGAGGGGCGCCACGCGCACCAGACGCTGGGCATGCTGCTGACGCGGCGCATGGAGCGCGCGGGGCTGCGGCCGCTCGGCTTCGTGGCCACGGACTACGTGCTCGCGGCGTGGAGCCTGTCGCCGCCGCGCGACGTGGCGGCGCTCTTCGGCGAGGACATGCTCGGCGACGACCTCGAGGAGTGGCTCGCCGAATCCTCGATGCTGCGGCGGACCTTCCGCAACGTCGCGATCGTCGCCGGGCTGATCGAGCGCCGCCATCCCGGGCTGGAGAAGAGCGGCCGCCAGGTCACGTTCAGCGCCGACCTCGTCTACGACGTGCTGCGCAGCCACGAGCCCGGCCATGTCCTGCTGCGCGCGACGCGCGCCGAGGCCGCCTCGGGCATGGCGGACATCCGCCGGCTCGGAGACTTCCTCGCCCGCATCCGCGGCCGCATCGAGGTGCGCCGCCTCGACCGCGTGTCCCCGCTCGCGGTGCCGGTGCTGCTCGAGATCGGGCGCGAGACCGTCTCCGGGGCGGCGCGCGACGACCTGCTCGACGAGGTCGCGCAGGCGCTGGTCGACGAGGCGACGGCGGGGCCGGCCGCGGCCGCGCAGGCGCGCCTGCTCTGAGCGCGCGCCGGCCGCGCCGCGACTCCTGCTAGGCTCGCGCGATGACCGCACGGATCACCCTCGCGGACACCGCGCTGCTCGCCGACGTCTCCGGCGCGCTCTTCCACCCGGAGAGCGCGACGCTGGTCGTCGCCGACCTGCACCTCGAGAAGGGCTCGCATTTCGCGCGGCGCGGCCAGTTCCTGCCGCCCTACGACACGCGCGCGACGCTCGACCGGCTGGCGCGCGCGCTGCGGCGCTTCCGCCCGCGGCGCGTCGCCTGCCTTGGCGACAGCTTCCACGACGCGGAGGCCGGCGCGCGCCTCGACCAGGCCGATCGCGAGCAGCTGCGGCGCATGGTGGCGGCGCAGCCCTGGACCTGGATCGCGGGCAACCACGACCCGGAGATCCCGGCCGGGCTGGGCGGCGAGGTCGCGGGCGAGCTCGCGCTTGGCGCGTTGCGGCTGCGCCACCTGCCTTCGCCCGCGCCGGCGGCGGGCGAGGTCTGCGGCCATCTCCATCCCAAGGCGAGCGTCGACACGCGCGGCGGGCGGATCACGGCGCCATGCTTCGTCACCGATGGGAGCCGCATGGTCATGCCTGCCTTTGGCGCCTATGCGGGCGGCCTCGACTGCATGGACGACGCGGTCAGCGGCCTGTTCGGCCGCGCCGGGTTCAGGGTCCTGATGCTCGGGCGCGAGAGGCTGCACCTCGTCGCGAAGGCGCAGCTGGCGCGGCGCCTTCCCGCGCAGGGGTGATCCGCCCCGACAGGGCTTCCGTACTAATCCAATGGGGCGTGCTAATGCTGCTCCCTCCGCAGCCCCGGCCGCGGGTCGTCGTCCCTCGAGCCCCGAAGCGGCCCGCCCCACGCATGTCGAATCCCCCCGTCATCGTCTGGTTCCGGCAGGACCTGCGCCTCGCCGACAACCCGGCGCTGCGCGCCGCCGCGGAAGGCGGCGCGCCCGTGGTCGCGGCCTATGTCCTCGACGACGAGGGCGCCGGCGCGTGGAAGCGCGGCGGCGCGTCGCGCTGGTGGCTCCACCATTCGCTCGCGTCGCTGGAGCGCGATCTCTCGGCGCTCGGCGCGAGCCTGGTGCTGCGCGTCGGCCCGGCGGCGCGCGAACTCGACGCGCTGCTGGCGGAGACCGGCGCGGGCGCGGTCTACTGGAACCGCTGCCACGAGCCGGCGACGCGCGCGCGCGACGAGGCGATCAAGTCGTCCCTGCAGGCGCGCGGCATCGAGGCGCGCAGCTTCAACGCCAGCCTCCTCTTCGAGCCCTGGACCATCGCCACGCAGTCCGGCGGGCCGTTCAAGGTCTACTCGCCCTTCGCGCGCGCCTGCCGCGCGGCGCCGGCGCCCGCCGCGCCGCTGCCCGCGCCGGGCCGCCTCGCGCGTCCGGCGGCGATGCCCGGCGGCCTGCCGCTCGAGGCGCTGGCGCTGCTTCCCGTCGCGCCGGACTGGGCCGGCGGCCTGCGCGCGTCGTGGACGCCTGGCGAGGCGGGCGCGCAGGCGCGCCTCGCGACGTTCCTCGCCGGCCCGATCGCCGGCTACAAGGAGGAGCGCAACCGGCCGGACATCGAGGCGACGTCGCGCCTGAGCCCTCACCTGCATTTTGGCGAGATCTCGCCGCGCCAGCTCTGGCACGCTGCGAAGCTGCGCGAGGGCGCCGGCCCCGACCATTTCGTGAGCGAGCTGCTCTGGCGCGAATTCGCCTGGCACCTGCTGCATCATTTCCCGGAACTTCCGGAGCGCAACTGGCGCGACGACTTCGACGCCTTCCCCTGGGCCGAGGACAAGGCCGGCCTTGCCGCGTGGCAGCGCGGGCGCACCGGCTACCCGATCGTCGACGCGGGCATGCGCGAGCTCTGGACGACGGGCTGGATGCACAACCGCGTGCGCATGATCGCCGCCTCCTTCCTCGTGAAGGACCTCATGGTGCACTGGCGCCATGGCGAGGACTGGTTCTGGGACACGCTGGTCGACGCCGACCTCGCGAACAACGCCGCGTCCTGGCAGTGGGTCGCCGGCTGCGGCGCCGACGCGGCCCCGTATTTCCGCGTCTTCAACCCCGTCCTGCAGGGCGAGAAGTTCGATCCCGCGGGCGACTACGTGCGACGCTTCGTGCCGGAACTCGCGAAGCTGCCGGCGAAGTTCATCCACCGCCCCTGGGAGGCCGATGCCGCCACGCTGCGCGCCGCGGGCGTCGAGCTCGGGCGGAACTACCCTGGGCGCATCGTCGACCATGGCGTCGCGCGCGACCGCGCGCTGGCCGCCTTCTCGAAACTCAGGAAGCCGGCGTGAACGCCACGGAGAATCCCACTTGAGCGCCGATGGCTCCCTCCTTCCCC
>JBEGVV010000203.1:0-6436 GCA_041178225.1 Pseudomonadota bacterium
CGGCGATCGAGGCCGCCTTCGACGCCGCCTCGCTCGCCTTCGGCGGCGTCGACATCCTCGTCAACAACGCCGGGCTGTCGATCTCCGGCGACATCGCCGACTTCTCCGCGGCCGACTACGACCTGATGGAGGAGGTGATGGCGCGCGGCTCGTTCCTGCTGTCGCGCGGCTTCGCGCGCCGCATCCGCCAGCAGCGCCTGCCGGGCGACATCGTCTATGTCGCGAGCAAGAACGGCATCGCGGTCGGGCCGAGCAACGTCGCCTATGGCTCGATCAAGGCGGCGCAGGCGCACCAGGCGCGCCTGCTCGCCGCCGAGCTCGGCAAGGACGGCGTGCGCGTCAACATGGTCAATCCCGACGCGGTGATCCGCGGCTCCGGCATCTGGGCGCAGGGCTGGGCCGAGGGGCGCGCGAAGGCCTATGGCATCCCCGTCGAGGACCTGCCCGCGCACTACGCGAAGCGAACGCTGCTCAATGTCGAGATCCTGCCCGAGGACATCGCCGCCGCGGCGCTCGCCTTCGTCGGTGGCGAGCTCTCCAAGACGACGGGCGCGATCCTGACCGTCGATGGCGGCCTTCCCGCCGCCTTCCCGCGCTGAGGAACGCGCCGATGGCGGCGCCGGGCCATGTCGCCGTCTTCGACCATGGAAAGACGAGCCTGAAGCTCATCCTCGTCGACGAAGCGGGCGCCGTGGCCGGCCGCAGGACCGCGCCGAACCATTCGCTCGACGGCCCTCCCTGGCCGCGCATCGATGTCGCGGGCATCGAGCGCTGGCTCGTCGAGGGCCTCGGCGCGTTCGCGCAGCGCGCGCGCATCGAGGCCATCGTCGCGACCACGCATGGCTGCGGCTTCGCCCTGGTGGATGGTGCAGATCCGGTCCTGCCGGTCATGGACTACGAGGCGGCGCCGCCAGCGGACATCGACGCGGCCTATGACCGCGTCGCGCCCGGCTTCGAGGAATGCTTCACGCCGCGCCTGCCGCTCGGCCTCAATGGCGGGCGCCAGCTCTTCTGGCAGCAGCAGGCAGCGCCGGCGGAATTCGCGCGTGCGCGCCAGGTCCTCGCGCTGCCGCAATTCTGGGCGCGCAGGCTTGGCGGCGACGCCGCGAGCGAGGTGACGTCGCTCGCCTGCCACGGCCATCTCTGGGACCCTCGTCGCGCGCGGCTTTCCTCGTTGGTCGAGGCGCAGGGCTGGTCGCGCCTCTTCCCGCCCCTCGCGCCCGCATGGCGGTCGCTTGGCCGGATCGACCCGGCGATCGCGCGGGCCACTGGCGTGCCGGTCGACTGCAGGATCGTGTGCGGCGTGCATGACAGCAACGCCGCGTGGTCGCGCCACCTCGCCGCGGGCCGCGACCTCGCCCTCGCCTCGACGGGTACCTGGGTCGTGTGCTTCAGCGCGGCGGGTCGGCTCGATGCGCTCGACCCCGCGCGCGACACCCTCGCCAATGTCGATGTCGAGGGGAACCCGGTGTGCTGCAGCCGCTTCATGGGCGGGCGCGAATACGCGGCCATCGCGGGCGACGCGCCGCCCGCGACGCGCGAGCAGGTCGAGGCGACGATCGCCGACATGACGCTCGCGCTGCCCGGCTTCGCGGGCGGTGGCGGGCCCTTCCCGGGGCAGGAGGGTCGCATCCTCGGCCCGGCGCCGCGCTTCCCCGCCGCCCTCGCCACGCTGCAGCTCGCCCTGCTGCTCGACGTCGCGCTCGACCTCGCGGGCCCGGCTGCGCGCATCGTGATCGATGGCGCGCATGTCGCGAACGCGGAGCTGCCCCCGCTGCTCGCCGCGCTGCGTGCGCCGGCGCGCGTCGAGGTCTCCGTCGACGCCGATGGCGTGGCGCTGGGCGCGGCGATGCTCGCGCGACGCGGAAGCCGCATGAGGCTTGCCGAGCCTGCGCCTCGCGTCGTCGCCCCGGCCATGATCCCCGGCCTCGCGGCCTATCGCGCCGCCTGGCACGCGGCGCTCGCCGCGACGCCGGCGCGGCGCTAGGAATGGCGCCGCATCTCGACGGGGACATCGCCATGACGCCAACGCCGCCTCCCGGGTTCGTGCCCGCCGCCTTCGACGGTGCGCGGCTCGTGGCCGACCTCGAGGCCACGCTCGACGCGCTGCCCGGCGCGATGGCGTTCGGGCGCGAGGTCGCGCCGCGCATCGACCGCGTCGTCTTCCTCGCCTGCGGCTCGCCCAACCGCGCGATGCGTGGCCTGCAATACTGGATCGAGCGCTTCAGCCCGACGCTCGAGGTGCGGCGGCATTTCCCCGCCGAGTTCGTGGCGCAGGACGCGCCACGGCTCGATGCGCGCACGCTGGTCGTGCTTGGCTCGAAGTCGGGCACGACGCCCGAGACGGTGGCCGCGGCGGAGTTCCTGAAGGACAAGCCCTGCATCACCGTGGCCATCACGCAGTCCGCGTCCTCGCCGCTCGCCAGCCTCGCGCGCCATGTCTTCCTGATCGGAGAGACGCCCGAATCCTTCCTCGGCATGGCGATGATCGCGCAGGCGCTGGTCGGCGGGCTGCTCGCGGGGAGGGATGGATGGCCGCACGAGGCGGCGCTGCTCGCCTCGCTGCGCGCCCTGCCCGGCGCGCTCGCCGACGCCGCGACCTCGGCCGACGCGCGCGGCGTCGCCAACGCGCTGGCGCTGCGCGAGGACCATGTCGTCTACCTGCTTGCCTCCGGCCCGTGCTTCACCAACGCCTATGTCTTCGGCGTCTGCATCCTCATGGAGATGCTGTGGATGCATGCCTGCCCGATCGAGGCGGCGGAGTTCTTCCACGGGCCCTTCGAGGTGGTCCGCCGCGACACGCCGCTGGTCGTGATCCTGGGCGAGGACCCGAGCCGCCCGCTCGCGGAGCGCGCGCTGCGCTTCTGCGAGAAGCAGAGCGACCGCGTCTTCGCCTACGACTCGCGCGAGCTCGCCATGCCCGGCATCGCGCCGGAGATGCGCCCGCTGCTCGCGCCCTACGCGCTGCAGGCCGCGCTCAAGCGCATCTCCGCCAACCTCTCGATCCTGCGCGGCAAGCCGCTGGGCGAGCGGCGCTACATGTGGAAGGGCGGCTACTGAGCCCCGGCGGAGCGCGCGCCATGCCCGCCATCCTCGGCCTCGGCGACAACACGATCGACACCTATGTCTCGTCGGGCGAGCAGTTCCCCGGCGGCAACGCGGTGAACGTCGCCGTGCTCGCGCGGCGACTGGGCGCGCGCGCCTCCTATCTCGGCTGCTGGGGCGAAGACGAGGGCGGCGCGATCCTGCGCGCGGCGCTGCTGGCCGAGGGCGTCGACGCCTCGCGCGTGCGCGAGGTCGCCGGCGGCGAGACGGCCCGCGCGCGCATCGCCCACGAGGACGGCGACCGGCGCTTCCTCGGCGCGCGGCCCGGCGTGCGCGGGCGCTACGCGCTTGGCGAGGAGGACCTCGCCTTCGCCGCGGCGCACGACCTCGTGCACACCAGCTGCAATTCCGACCTCGACGGCGAGATCGCGCGCATCGCGCAGGCCGCGCGGCTTGTCTCCTACGACTATTCGGAGAAATGGACCGAGGCGCGCCTCGCCGCGACGCTCGGCCATGTCGACATCGCCTTCCTCTCCGCGCCAGGGCGCGACGACGCGGCCTGCGCGGCGCTGCTCGCGCGGCTCGGCTCGGCGCGCATCGCCGTCGTCACGCGCGGCGCCGCTGGCGCGATGGCGCGCGCGGGCGACGAGATGCGCGCGGTCGCCGCCGCCCCGGCGCGCGTCGTCGACACGCTGGGAGCCGGAGACGGCTTCATCGCGGGCTTCCTCGTCGCGCACCTGGGCGGCGCGTCGCTCGCCGGCGCGCTCGAGGCGGGCGCGCGCGCCGGTGCCGCCGCGTGCTCCTGGCGCGGCGCCTTCGGCCATGCGCGGCCCTGGCGGGAGGCGGATTCGGCCTGACGCCGGGCGCGCGCGCATCTGCTAGAACCCCCGGCGCCATGCCCTCCCATCCGCTGCTCGACCGCCCGATCCTGCCGACGCTGCTGCGCCTCGCGCTGCCGAACGTGTTCGGCCTGCTGGCGACCGCGCTGGTGGCGGTGGCGGAGACGGCCTATGCCGGGTTGCTCGGCACGGCCGAGCTCGCGGGCATGGCGCTCGTCTTCCCCTTCGTGATGCTGCAGCAGATGATGTCGGCGGGCGCGATGGGCGGCGCCATGTCCTCGGCCGTGGCGCGGGCGCTGGGCGCGCGCGACGAGACCCGCGCCTCCGCGCTCGCGCTGCACGCCGCGCTGATCGCGATCGGCGCGGGCATCCTCTTCTCCGTCGTCTTCCTGTCGCTCGGGCCCACGCTCTTCGCGCTGCTCGGCGGGCGCGGCGCCGCGCTCGAGGCCGCGCGCGGCTATTGCTTCGCGCTCTTCTCCGGCTCGGTCGCGGTGTGGCTGTGCAACGGGCTCGTCTCCGTCATCCGCGGCACGGGAGACATGCGCCTGCCCTCGCTGCTGCTGCTCGCGGTCGCGCTGCTGCAGGTGGCGCTGGGCGCCGCGCTCGCCTTCGGCGCCGGCCCGCTGCCGCGGCTTGGCCTCGCGGGGATCGGGCTGGGGCAGGCGCTTGCCTATGGCGCGGGCGCGGCCTTCCTGCTCGCGCGGCTGCGCGCGGGCCGCGCGCGCGTGCGCCTCGCCTGGACGGCGCCGCGACGCGGCCTCTTCGCCGACATCCTGCGCGTGGGCCTGCCCTCGGCCTTCTCGCCCGCGATGTCGGTGGCGGTCGTGCTCGTGCTCACGCGGCTCGTCGCGGGCTTCGGCACGGAGGCGCTGGCCGGCTACGGCATCGGCGTGCGGCTCGAGTTCCTGCTGATCCCCATCGCCTTCGCGATCGGCATCGCCTCCGTGCCGCTGGTGGGCACGGCGATCGGCGCGGGCGAGGTGGCGCGCGCGCGCCGCGCGGCCTGGACGGCGGGCGCGCTCTCCGCGGGCCTCTGCGGCTTCTTCGGCATCCTCGCCTCGCTGATGCCCGGTGCGATCGCCGACCTGTTCACCGACGACGCGGCGGCGATGGCCGTCGCCGCCCGCTTCTTCGCCTGGGTCGGCCCGGCCTATGCGTTCTTCGGACTCGGCCTCGCGCTCTACTTCGCCTCGCAGGGCGCGGGGCGGATGCTCGCGCCGATCGGCGCGGCGCTGCTGCGCTTCGCCGTGGTGGCGATCGGCGGCTGGATCGTGTCGCGGTGGAGCAGCGATGTCGGCGACCTCTTCGCGGTCATCGCCGTCGCCCTCGTCGCCTACGGGTCGGCCTCGGTGCTCGGCATCGCGGCGTCGCGCTGGAATGGCTTGCCGCCGCGCGGCTAGGCGCGGGCATGCAATTCAATCCGTGGCCGGCATGACATTCGCCCAACTGACCCCGATGTCGCGCAGCCACTTCTCGACCTCCTCGACCTCGACCTGGCTCATCGCGTCGAACGGGCCCCAGTAGCGGACCTTTCCCCTGTTGGGGAGCACGTCGTGGTCGTAGTGCAGCACGATCGCCGTTTCCTTGACGCGGTCGATGATGAACATCCCGCCCGCGTTGGGGCAGGAATGCCGCCTGCACCCTTCGCCGCTCAGGTAGCGGCCGGCGAGGACGGATACCGGGGTCTGGACGAGGGTGTCGCGGCGGAAGGCCGCGAAGCTCGCGGTCCCCATGGCATCGAGGATCGGCTTCCTGAGGTCGAGGTCGGCGAGGATCTCGTAGGGATAGGTCTTCTCGCCGATCGTCGCGGGCTTGTACTCGACGAGCTTGCGCAGCAGCACCGGGCGCCCGCTTCCCGGGGCGTAGGCGTAGACGCCCACCACCGGGTCCCCGAGCTCGTTCTCGCCATCCTCCTTGCGCAGGACCATCGTGCCGTCGCCCCTGGCCTCGGCGTCGCGCAGGCCGAATTCCTCGAGTGTGACGAGCTCGGGCCCGGTGAAGTCGAGCAGCACGTCCATCGCCGGGCAGCAATTCCCGCCGCCATGGACCAGGATCGAGACGAGGCGCGGCTCCTCGGGCGAGGGCAGGATCCCCTCGACCTCGATCCAGAAATCGGCGAACAGGACACGGCCGCCGAGGATCGCCAGCGAGCACCGGATATGCGCGTCGGCCGCCTCGCATTCCGCCTCGTCCCTGCCGCGGCGGACCTCGAGCAGGCCATGCGCGGTCTCCAGCCGCGTCGATGGGCGCGGGTTCTCCTCGCCGCGCGCGGACGGCGCCGGCGCGGCGATCATGGCGACGAGGGCGAGGAACGCGAGGGCAAGGAAGGCGCCGGCGCGGCGCGACATGGTCGGGACGGGTTTCATGGACGTGGCTCCGCGGCGGCCCGGGGATCGCGGCGGTGCGTCCCGCGCGCCTCCATCCCGGGCGCCGCGACGCTCGCGCGCGAAGATGGCGGCGCGATGGCGGCCTTCATCTCGCGTGCCTCTTCGGCTAACCTCGCGCCGAGTGCTGACCCCGTAGCTCAGCAGGATAGAGCGGCGGTTTCCTAA
>JBEGVV010000204.1:0-9701 GCA_041178225.1 Pseudomonadota bacterium
GAAGGCAAGGTCTTGTCGAGCGCACCGCCTCGCTCAACTGGATGTGCGTGGCAGGATCTGGTCGCGTTCCTGTGTCGGTGGCGTAACGATCATCGCCTCCATTATCCACGCCGCGCCATTCCCGTCGACCGGGAACGGCTTCCACATCGCGATCCTTCACCCGTCGCGTCGCAGCGCGGGGAGCATCCTCAGGAAGCTCGTCGTGCTGCCGCATAGCGCGAGGCCGGCTCCGATCCACAGGGCGGTCGCGAGGCCGTCGGTGCCCTGCGCGCCCAGGCACAGCGCCACCAGCGCCGCGCCGAGCGACTGGCCGAGCAGCCGCGCCGTCGCGAGGATGCCCCCGGCGCCACCGCCGCGATGGCGCGGCGCGCTCGCCATCAGCGCCTTCATGTTCGGCGACTGGAAGAAGGCGAAGCCCGCGCCGCAGGCCGCGAGTGCCAGCGCGATGCCGAGCGGGCCCGCGCCGGGCCCCAGGCCCGCCAGCATCGCGAGGCCTGGCGCCATCGCCAGCAACCCCGCGCCGCCCAGCAGGCCGGGCGGAAGCCGGTCCGCAAGGCGCGCCACCAGGAGGGTCGTGGCGACGACCGACGCCGGCCAGGGCGTCACCAGCAGGCCGAGCTCGACCTGCGAATAGCCCAGCCGCGCCTGCAGCAGCAGCGGCATCGCCACGAAGGCCGCGCCCTGGATCGAGAAGGCGCAGACGGAGGTGGCCGCCGAGAGGGCGAAGACGGGGATGCGGAAGAGGTCGAGGGCCAGGATCGGAGCCGCGCCGCCGGCCTCGCGCCGCCACAGCGCGACCCCGCAGGCCGCGGCCAGCGTGCCCGCAAGCGCGATCGCCGGCCAGGCGACGCGATGCGCGACGCCTGCGATCGCCAGGAGCAGCAGCGCGAACATGCACGCGCACAGGGTCGCCGCCATCGCGTCGAGGCGCCGTGCACTGCGCTCGGTCGGCGGCAGGATCCGGGACGGCGCCGCGAGCACGGCCAGAACGACGGGCAGGCCGGCGAGGAAGAGCCATGGCCATTGCGCGAGCGCGAGGATCGCCGACGCAGCCATCGGCCCGGCGGCAAGCGCGACGCCGACGACGAGCGCGTAGAGGCCAAGCCCGCGCCCGAGCCGCTCCGGCGGGTAGAGCGCGCGCACCAGCGCCGGCGTCGTCGCGGCGACCGCGGCCGCGCCGATCCCGGAGATGGCCCGCGCGGCGGCGAGGCTGGGCAGCGACCAGGCGAGGCCGCAGGCCAGCGAGCCCGCCGCGAAGGCGACGAGGCCCGCGCGGAAGACACGCCCATGGCCATGGATCTCGCCCAGCGCCCCCATCGGCAGCAGCGCGGCCACGACGGCGAGGTAGTAGGCGTTGACGATCCAGATCGCGGCGGCCGGGCTCGTCCCCAGCGCCGCGGCGATGGATGGGAGCGCCGTGCTCGTCAGCGAGATGTCGATCGTGACCACGCCGACGCCAGCCTGCAGCGCGAGCAGCGCGAGGCCGCGCGGGACCGCGGTCGTCGCCGCGGCGGGTGGCGCGTCGGTCATCGGTGGCGGGCCCGCCTGCGAGGATCCGCGCCCGCTCAGCGCAGGAAGCGCTTCTCGATCTCCCTGACCTCGTCCATGCGCTGGAGGCGGAAGACCTCCTCGACGGACGCGATGCCGGCCTCGACGCCCGCGATGCCGCCTTCCGCCGCGATGCGCGCGAAGGTCGCCTTCATCGCGGCGACCGCGGCGCGGATCGCGTGGTTGCCGTAGATCACCATGCGCACCGTGCCGAGCGCGCGGATGCGGCGCTCGTCGAGCTGCGGGTAGGCCGTGGGCACCAGCACGAGGCCGCAGCGCCCGTCCCAGGCGCGCGCGAAGGCCTCCACCTCGTCGGGGGTGCGGGACTTCGAGTGCACCAGCACGAGGTCGGCGCCGGCCTCCTCGTAGGCGCGCGCGCGGCGCAGCGCCTCCTCGAGGCCGAGCCCCGCGATCAGGGCCTCGGTGCGCGCGACCACGAGGAAGCCAGGATCGGCGCGCGTCGCCACCGCCGCGGCGACCTTGCCCTGGAACTCCTCGGCGCGGACGAGGTCCTGCCTGCCGCCGGCCACCAGGCTCGTGACCTTCGGGAAGCTCTTGTCCTCGATCACCACCGCCGACGCGCCGGCCTCCTCGTAGAGGCGCACGGCGTGCACGACGTTGACCGCGTTGCCGAAGCCCGTGTCGATGTCGGCGACGACCGGGAGGCTCGTGCGCCACGCCATCGCGCGCACCATCTCGAGGTGCTGGGACATGCTGACGAGGCTGACATCGGGCAGGCCCATCAGCGCGGAGAGCTCGAAGCCCGAGGCCCAGGCGCCGTCGAACCCCGCCTCCTCGGCGAGCGTCGCCGAGAGCGGGCTGTGCGCGGCCATGATGCGCGCGAGCCCGCCATCGAGCGCCGCGCGCAGCCTGTCGTTGCGTGCCTGCCGTCCTGCCATCCCCGTCCTCCGTCCCTGGCTGGCGCCATCCTAGCCGCTGCGCCCGCGCGCGACGCCATCCTCCGCGCTTGTGGAGCCGCCGCCGCTTCCGCCACTATCGCCGCACCGACCATCGAAGGGATGAACGCCGTGGAGATCAAGCAGCCCTACCTCCTGTTCCTCGCCGACGCGGGAGACCCGCTCGCGGCAAAGACCTCCATCGGCGTCGCCCAGTGGCATCCCGAGCGCTGCGTGGGCCAGGTGCGCCTGCCCGGCTGCAAGGCCGACGCGCTGGTGCCGGACATGACCCCGAAGGAGGCGGCGAGGAAGGGCGCGCGCACGATGATCGTCGGCGCCGTGAACCGCGGCGGCGTCTTCTCCCCGGCCTGGATGAAGGCGCTGCACGCCGCGCTGGATGCCGGGCTCGACCTCGCGGCAGGGCTGCACCAGCGGCTCGCCGACATCCCCGAGATCGCCGCGAAGGCGCGCAAGCTCGGGCGCAGGCTCCACGACGTGCGCCACCCGACGGAGGAGTTCCCGATCGCGACGGGACGCAAGCGCAGCGGCAAGCGCCTGCTGACCGTCGGCACGGACTGCTCGATCGGCAAGATGTACACGACCTGCGCGCTGGAGCGGGAGATGCACGCCCGCGGGCTCAAGGCGACGTTCCGCGCCACCGGCCAGACCGGCATCCTGATCGCCGGCGGCGGCGTGTCGATCGACGCCGTGGTCTCCGACTTCGTCGCGGGCTGCGTCGAGAAGATGTCGCCCGACGCCGACGCCGACCACTGGGACCTGATCGAGGGGCAGGGCTCGCTCTTCCACGCCTCCTATGCCGGCGTGACGCTGGCGCTGATCCATGGCGCGCAGCCCGACGCGCTCGTCATGTGCCACGAGCTCGGCCGCCCGCACATGCGCGGCCTGCCCGGCTACAAGCTGCCGGACATCCGCGAGGCGATCGACCTCAACGTGCTGCACGCGCGCCTGACCAACCCGAAGGCCAGGTGCATCGCGGTTTCGCTCAACACCTCCAAGATGACGCCGCGCGCCGCGGCGACCGCGATGAAGCGCATCGAGGACCGCACGGGCCTTCCCTGCGTCGATCCCTCGCGCGGCGGCGTGGGCCCGATCGTCGACCGGATGATGAAGATCCGATGAGCCGCCGCAGCCTGCGCGCCGTCCGCGAGGTCTTCCCGATCCGCGGCGTCTTCCGCATCTCGCGCGGCGCGCGCACCGAGAGCGTCGTCGTCACGGCGACGATCGCCGAGGGCGACGCGCGCGGCCGCGGCGAATGCGTGCCCTATCCGCGCTACGGCGAGAGCGTCGATTCCGTGCTCGCGCAGATCGAGGACGCGCGCGCCGCGATCGAGGCCGGGGCGGGGCGTGCGGAACTGCAGTCGCTGCTGCCCGCCGGCGCCGCGCGCAACGCGCTGGACTGCGCGCTCTGGGACCTCGAGGCGAAGCGCGCGGGCAAGCCCGTGTGGGAACTCGCGGGGCTGCCCGCGCCGCGCCCGCTGACCACGGCCTTCACCCTGTCGGTGGACGAGCCGCCGGCGATGGAGGCGGCGGCGCGCGCGGCCGCGGGCCGTCCGCTGCTGAAGATCAAGCTGACCGGCGACGGCGACCTCGCGCGCGTCCAGGCGGTGCGCCGCGGCGCGCCCGCCGCGCGGCTGATCGTCGATGCCAACGAGGCCTGGACGGCCACGCACTACGAATCCTTCGCGCGCGAGCTCGCCGGGCTCGGCGTCGAGATGATCGAGCAGCCCCTGCCCGCGGGGAAGGATGCCGGCCTCTCCACCGTCGAGCATCCCGTCCCCGTCTGCGCCGACGAATCCTGCCACGACACCTCGTCGCTGGCGGAGATCGGCGCGCGCTACGAGGCGATCAACATCAAGCTCGACAAGGCCGGCGGCCTCACCGAGGCGCTGCGCCTGCGCGACGCCGCGCGCGCGGCGGGCCGGCGCGTCATGGTCGGCTGCATGCTCGGCACCTCGCTCGCCATGGCGCCGGCGATCCTGGTCGCGCAGGGCGCGGAGTGGGTCGACGTCGACGGGCCGCTGCTGCTGGCGCGCGACCGCGACCCGGGCCTCGTCTACGCCGGCAGCACGGTCTCGCCGCCGACCACGGCCCTCTGGGGCTGAGCCGCGGCCGGGCTCAGCCCGCCGCCGCCGCGCGCAGGTAGCGTTCGCGGATGGCGGCGCAGGCCCGCGCGGACGACGCCGCGACCTCCTCGACCAGGCGTTCCGCGTCGCCGCGTCGCCGGTCGCGGCAGGCCGCCTCCAGCTCCGCGGCGAGCAGGCTGGTGCGCCGCGCGCCGAAATTCCCCGCCACGCCCTTGAGGTCGTGCGCCGCGCGCGCCAGCGCGCCGAGGTCGCTGGCGGCCGCGCGCAGCGCCTCGATGCGCTGCTCCGCGCCCTCGACGAAGCCCGCGAGCAGGCGCTGGAACTCGGTGGCGCGCAGCACGGCCTGGATGGCGGTGACCTGCGCGTCCTCGAGGTCCGGCGCCTCGGTGGCCGGCTTCGCCTCGACGACGGGTCCCGACGCGCCGTCCTCGCCCGAGGCGGGTGCGGCGACGATCAGGCGGCGCAGGATCGCCATGACCTCGGTGCGGTTGATCGGCTTGGCGATGTAGTCGTCCATGCCCATCGAAAGATAGTGCTCGCGCGCGCCGGGCATCGCGTTCGCGGTCAGGGCGACCACCGGCACGCGGGCGCGATCGCCGCCGATCTCGCGGATGCGCGCCGTCGCCTCGACGCCGTTCATGGCCGGCATCTGCACGTCCATCAGGATCGCGTCGTAGCGCTGGCGGCGGGCCATCTCCACCGCCTCGGCGCCGGTGGAGGCGATGTCGACCGCGAAGCCCTCGCGCTCCAGCACCGCGCGCATCAGGCTCTGGTTGACGCGGTTGTCCTCCGCCACCAGCAGCCGCGCGCCATCGACATGCTCGCGCGGCGCCGCAGGGCCCGCGGCGGCGGCGGGCTGGCCGCGCGACGCCGCGTGCGGCGCGCCGGAGGCGGGTGCGTCGGCGAAGAGGCGCGCGAGGCATTCGCGCACGGAGTGCAGGCGCACGGGCTTGCCGAGGATGGCGTCGCAGCCGCGGCGCGGGTCGTTCTCGCCGCCGGGCGGGCGCAGCGCGCCGATGGAGGACGCAAGGACCATGCGCGGCGCGTGCGCGCGCGCCGCCTCGCGCAGCCGCTCGATGCCGCCCCGGCCGGGCCGCGCGGCGACCTGCTCGTCGACGACGACCAGGTCGAAGCGCTCCGCCTCGAGCGCGGCGATGGCATCCACCGCGTCGACGGCCTCGGAGACGCGCACGCCGAGCGCCTCGAGCTGGCGGCGCAGGATGCGGCGGTTCATCTCGGCGTCGTCGACGACGAGCGCGCGCAGGCCGGCCAGCGCGCGCAGCGCGGCCGCCCGGTCGGGCACGGCGCGGCTCGCCAGCTCCAGGGGCAGGGTGAACCAGAAGGTCGAGCCGCGCTCGGGCTCGCTCTCGACGCCGATCTCGCCGCCGAGCATCTCGACGAACTGGCGGCAGATGGACAGGCCGAGGCCCGTGCCGCCATAGCGCCGCGTGATGCTGCTGTCGGCCTGCGCGAACTTCTCGAAGATGCGCCCATGCGCCTCGGCGGGGATGCCGATGCCGGTGTCGGTCACCGCGATGCGCAGCTTCACCTTGCCCTGCTCGCCGCGATGCGCGCGCACGTCCACCTCTATGGAGCCGCGCTCCGTGAACTTGATCGCGTTCGAGACGAGGTTGAGCAGCACCTGGCGCAGGCGCGTCGGGTCGCCGCGCAGGTCGAGCTGGGCAGCGGGATGGATGTAGACGCCGAGGTCGAGGCCCTTGCGGTGCGCGCGCGGCGCGAGGAGCTCGATCGCGCTCTCCACCACGTCGGCGAGGCCGAAGTCGATCGTCTCGATGTCGATGCGCCCGGACTCGAGCTTGGCGACGTCGAGCACGTCGTTGACCAGCGCGAGCAGGCTCTCCGCGCTCTCGCGCACGGCCTCGGCGAACTGGCGCTGCTCGTCGGCGAGCGGCGTCTCGAGCAGCAGCGCGTTCATGCCGATGATGCCGTTCATCGGCGTGCGGATCTCGTGGCTGACGGTGGCGAGGAAGTCGGTCTTCGAGGAATCCGCGCGCACCGCGCGCGCGCGTTCCTCGTCGATCGCCACGCGCTGGCGCTCCACGCGCCCGCGCAGCGCGACCAGCTCGGCGCCCTGCCGCGCGACCAGCTCGCGGCCTGCCGCGAGCTCGTCCTCGGCGCGGCGCTGGCGCGAGCGGTCCGACACGACCAGCATGGCGCCGCCGCCGGGAAGGGCGGAGGCCTCGATGCGCAGCGTGCCGCCATCGCTGCCGCGTCGTTCCTCGGTCATGGGATCGAATGCGGTCGGCGCGACGAGCAGCTTCTCGAGCGCCGCCTCGCCGCGCGTGTCGGCGAAGTCGCCGCGCGCCGCGCAATGCGCGACGACGCCGGACAGGTGGCGGCCGGCGCGCGCGAGCGCGGGCGGCAGGCGCAGCGTCTCGGCGAAGCGCATGTTGGCGAAGGCGATGGCGCGGTCGCGGTCCAGGATGGCGAGGCCGCTGTCGAGCAACTCGAGCGCCGCGGTCGCCTCGGGGGGCAAGGGGCCGGCCGCGGCGGATGGCTGCGCGGGCGGGCGCGCAGCCTCGCCGCGCAGCAGCGCGATCCCTCGCTCGATGACGTTCCAGACCGCGGCCATGCGTGCCGAGCCTTCTCCCCGGGGAAAGCGCGACCCTAGGCACGGGATAGTTAACGCGGTGTTAGCCCTGGCTGGCGACGGCGAGGGCGGCGAGCGCCTCGACCCGGTCGGCCTCGGCGGCCGGCTTGTCCCAGCGGATGCGCTCGATGCGCGGGAATCGCAGCGCGACGCCCGACTTGTGGCGGCTGGAGAGCTGGACGGCGTCGAAGGCGAGCTCGCAGACGAGCGCGCGCTCGACCACGAGCACGGGGCCGAAGCGGTCGACCGCATGGGCGCGCACCCAGCGGTCCAGCCGCGCGAGCTCCTCGTCGGTGAAGCCGAAATAGGCCTTGCCGACGGGGACCAGCTCGCCCGCGGGGCCCCAGCAGCCGAAGGTGAAGTCGGAATAGAAGGACGAGCGGCGGCCATGGCCGCGCTGCGCGTAGAGCAGCACGGCGTCGACTCGCATCGGGTCGCGCTTCCACTTGAACCATGGCCCGCGCGGCCTGCCGCCGAGATAGGGGGAGTCGAGGCGCTTGAGCATCAGCCCCTCGGCGCCCTGCGCGGCCGCCCGCGCGCGCAGCGCGGCAAGCTCCTCCCAGCCGGAGAAGGGGAGCGTCGCCGACAGGTCGAGGATGCCCGCGCGCGCCGTGCCCGCGACATGGCGCGCGTGCCACGCCTCGAGCCGCGCGCGGCGCGCGGCGAAGGGCAGGGCGCGCAGGTCCTCTTCCCCGTCGAGGAGGATGTCGTAGAGGCGCACGAAGACGGGGTTCGCCTCGAGCAGCCGGCGCGTCGGCGCCTTGCGGTTGAGCCGCTGCTGCAGCGCGTTGAACGTGCCGGGCACGCCAGGCCGCCCGGCGAGGAGTTCGCCGTCGAGCACCGCGCGCAGCCCGAAGCCGTCGCGTATCTCCGGGAAGGCGCCGCCGATGTCGTCGCCGGTGCGCGAATGGAGCCGCGTCGCGGCGCCGTCGCCGCAGACCTGTATGCGCGCCCCGTCCCATTTCCACTCGGCGGCGAGCAGCGCGGGATCGAGCCCGCCGCGGTCCGCGTCCTCGAGCGGGTGCGCGAGCATCACCGGGCGGAAGGCAAGCGGCCCGGCCGCCGACGGGGCGGGCCCGCGCCCCTCGATCCAGGCGAAGAGCCCCTCGTAGGGCGGCTCCAGCGCGTGCCACGCCTCCTCGATGCGCGCGAGGTCGATGCCGCCGAGCTCGGCCAGCGCGGTGCGCGCGAGACGGCCCGAGACGCCCACGCGCAGCGCGCCGGTGACGAGCTTGAGCAGCGCCCAGCGGCCGGCGGCGTCGAGCCTGTCGAGCCAGCCCGCGAGCAGTCCCGGCACGTCCGCGCGCGCGGCGGCGGCCAGCGCGCGCACGATCTCGTCGACCGAGGGCGGGTCGGGCTCGGCGGCGGCGGGCCAGGTCAGGGCGACCGTCTCCGCGAGGTCGCCGACATAGTCGTGGGAAAGCGCGAAGAGAACGGGGTCGATGCGGCTCGCTGCGAGCCTGCGCACCACCGCGGGCGTGGCGTGGCGGAAGTCGAGCGCGCCGGTGAGCGCGGCCAGCGCCCAGCCGCGGTCCGGGTCGGGCACCTCGCGGAAATGCGCCGCGAGCAGGCGCAGCTTGCCGCCGCGCGAGGGCGAGAGCACGAGGTCGTCGAGCAGGCGCGCGAAGCGGTTCACGTGTCCTCCTCGCCAAGGCCGACCAGGCGCAGCGCCCGCGCACGGCGTCCCGCGAGCCCGGCGGCGTGGACGAGCGCGTCCTCCTGCCCGTGGGTCACCCAGATCTCGGGCGCGTCGACCTCCTCGAAGGTGCGCAGCAGCTCGGGCCAGTCGGCGTGGTCGGAGACGACGAGGGGCAGCTCCACGCCGCGCTGGCGCGCGCGCTGGCGGATGCGCATCCATCCCGAGGCGGCGACCGCGACGGGATCGGGCAGGCGCCGGGACCAGCGATCCGCGAGCGCGGAGGGTGGGGCGAGGACGATGGCGCCCGCGAGTTCCTCGCGCCGCGCGCCGGCCACCGGGCGCAGCGCGCCGAGCGGGACACCGAGCTCCTCGTAGAGCGCGCAGAGCGGTTGCAGCGCTCCATGCAGGAACACCGGCGCGTCCCATCCGGCCTCGCGCAGCAGGCGGATGACGCGCTGGCACTTGCCGAGCGCGTAGACGCCGACGAGATGCGCGCGCTCCGGGTTGCGCGCGACCGAGGCGAGCAGTCGCGCGACCTCGCCGCCATCGTCCGGGTGGACGAAGACCGGCAGCCCGAACGTCGCCTCCGTGACGAAGACGTCGCAGCGCTGCGGCTCGAAGGGCGGGCAGGTGGGATCGCGGCGGCGCTTGTAGTCGCCGGACACCACGACGCGCGTGCCGGCGTGCTCGAGCACGACCTGGGCGGAGCCGAGCACGTGGCCGGCCGGGGCGAGCCGGACGCGCACGTCGCCGATGCGGATCTCCTCGCCGTAGGCGGCGGCCTGCAGCCGCCGTCCGGCGGCGTCGCCGAAGCGCGCGCGCATGATCGCCAGCGTCCCGGCCGTCGCCAGCACGTCGCCGCCGCCCGGGCGCGCATGGTCGCCATGGCCATGCGTGACGAC
>JBEGVV010000205.1:0-18771 GCA_041178225.1 Pseudomonadota bacterium
GCCGACCGTGTCGACCTTGATCTGGCCGTCGGGCTGCAGGCAGATGAAGACGCTCGCCTCGGTCATGCCGTAGAGCTGCTTCAGGTTGAGGCCGAGCGAGCGGTAGAAGGCGAAGAGGTCCGGGCCGATCGCCTCGCCCGCCGTGTAGCCCACGCGCATGCGGCCGAGGCCCAGCACGTTCTTGAGCGGCGCGTAGACCAGCCACTCGCCCAGCCGGTAGAGCAGCCTGTCGGCGGCGCCCACGGGCCGGCCGTCGAGGATGTCGATGCCGACGCGCCGCGCGTGGTCCATGAAGAAGCGGTACATCGCGCGCTTGGGCGCGCTCGCGTCCTCCATGCGGATCGTCACCTGCGTCAGCAGGTTCTCGAAGATGCGCGGCGGGGCGAAGAAGAATGTCGGGCCGATCTCCTTGAGGTCGTTCATGACCGTCGCGCCGGACTCCGGGCAGGCGACGCAGAAGCCGGAGATCAGCGCCTCGCCGTAGGAGAAGACGTGGTCGCCGACCCAGGCCATCGGCAGGTAGGCGAGGATCTCGTCGGCCTCGCCCAGCCTGTCGAAGGCCACCGCGTTGGCGCAGGTCGTCAGCACGTTGTCGTAGGTGAGCATCACGCCCTTGGGCTGGCCCGTCGTGCCCGAGGTGTAGAGCATCACCGCGATGTCGCCGCCCGCGCCCAGCGCGACCTCGCGCGCGACGAGGCCCGCGTCGCGCGCGAGCGCCGCGCGGCCGGCCTCCATCAGCGCCTCGAGCGAGCCGAGCCGTGCGTGGTCGTAGTCGCGCAGCCCGCGCGGGTCGTCGTAGACGATGCGCTCGAGCGCCGGCGCGCGCGCGCCGATCGAGAGCAGCTTGTCGACCTGCTCCTGGTCCTCCGCGACCGCGATGCGCGCCTCGCCATGGCCGAGCACGAAGCCCATCTCCTCGGCGACCGCGTCCTGGTAGACGGGCACGGGGATGGCGCCGAGGCATTGCGCGGCGCAGATCGCGCCGTAGAGCAGCGGGCGGTTGTCGCCGACGATCGCCAGCGTCTGGCCGCGGCGCAGGCCGAGGCCGTGCAGCCCCGCGGCGATGGCGTGGACATCGTCGCGCCAGGCGCGCCAGGTCCAGGTCTGCCAGATGCCGAGGCGCTTCTCGCGGAAGGCCGGCCGCTCGGCGCGCCGGGCCATCGCCGCGTCGAGCAGCTTGGGGAACGTGTCGGCGGCGCTCACGCGCGCCTCCTGGCCATGGCCCCGGCTCTGGCGTCTCGCGACAAGGACGGCACCTGTCTCCTCCCGTGCTCCCCGGGGCCTGGACGGCCCTCTTCGCGGTCTGGCGAGCGTTTCGTAGCTACCGCTTGCCCCGGCGGGGGTCAATCTCCGGGGCGAGGCCGGCGGGCCCGCCGCGCGGGCGGCGAAGCCCTCCCATGCGGGCTTGGGGTGCAAAACCGCCCTTGGCCGTGATAGACGGACCCCGCATCAGGGCCCCGGGGCGGGGCCTCCGGCGCCTGACGGCGCTTCGGCCTTCCCGCCACCCGCGACCCGTCCGCCCTCCGACCGGGAGACGACCCTTGACCGCCATCGGTACCGACACGCTGAAGACCCGCCGCACCCTCACCATCGACGGCAGGAGCTACGAGTACTTCTCGCTCGCCGCGGCCGAGAAGGCCGGGCTCGCCGGCATCTCGCGCCTGCCCTACTCGATGAAGGTGCTGCTCGAGAACCTGCTGCGCCACGAGGATGGCCGCTCGGTGACGGTGGACGACCTCAAGGCCGTGGCGGCATGGGTCGCGGACCGCAGGTCCGACCGCGAGATCGGCTACCGCCCGGCGCGCGTGCTGATGCAGGACTTCACGGGCGTCCCCGCCGTCGTCGACCTCGCCGCGATGCGCGACGCCATGGCCGGCATGGGCGGCGACGTGCGCAGGATCAACCCGCTCTCGCCCGTCGACCTGGTCATCGACCACTCCGTCGTCATCGACCATGCGGGCGCGTCCGACTCGCTGGCGAAGAACGTGCGCCTCGAGTACGAGCGCAACGGCGAGCGCTACAACTTCCTGCGCTGGGGCCAGAGCGCCTTCGGGAATTTCCGCGTGGTGCCGCCGGGCACCGGCATCTGCCACCAGGTGAACCTCGAATACCTCGCCCAGACGGTCTGGGTGTCGGAGAACGACGGCAAGTCCTTCGCCTATCCCGACACGCTGGTCGGCACCGACTCCCACACCACGATGGTCAACGGCCTCGCCGTGCTCGGCTGGGGCGTGGGCGGCATCGAGGCCGAGGCCGCGATGCTCGGCCAGCCCGTCTCGATGGTGATCCCCGAGGTCGTCGGCTTCAGGCTCACCGGCCAGATGCGCGAGGGGCTGACGGCGACCGACCTCGTGCTCACCGTCACGCAGATGCTGCGCAAGAAGGGCGTGGTGAACAAGTTCGTCGAGTTCTTCGGCCCGGGCCTCGACGCGCTGTCGCTCGCCGACCGCGCGACGATCGCCAACATGGCGCCCGAGTACGGCGCGACCTGCGGCTTCTTCCCGGTCGACCAGGAGACGCTCAACTACCTCGCGCTGACCGGCCGCGATGCCGCGCGCATCAAGCTCGTCGAGGCCTACGCCAAGGCGCAGGGCATGTGGCGCGACGCGAGCTCGCCCGACCCCGTCTTCACCGAGGTGCTCGAGCTCGACATGGGCACGGTCGAGCCCTCGCTCGCCGGCCCGAAGCGCCCGCAGGACCGCGTCGCGCTGGGCAGCGTGAAGGCGAATTTCGAGAAGGCGCTGCCCGAGCTGCTCGGGCCGAAGGCCTCGAAGGACCCGGTCAAGGTCGGCAAGGGCGAGTACGCGCTGCGCCACGGCGACGTCGTGATCGCGGCCATCACCTCCTGCACCAACACCTCGAACCCGGCGGTGCTGGTCGCGGCCGGGCTGCTGGCGAAGAAGGCGAACGAGCTCGGCCTGCGGAGCAAGCCCTGGGTGAAGACCTCGCTGGCGCCAGGCTCGCAGGTCGTCACCGACTACCTGGCCAAGGCCGGGCTGCAGCCGCATCTCGACGCGCTGGGCTTCAACCTCGCGGGCTATGGCTGCACGACCTGCATCGGCAACTCGGGCCCGCTGCCCGACGAGATCGCCGAGGCGATCGACGGCGGCGACCTCACGGTCTCGGCCGTCATCTCGGGCAACCGCAACTTCGAGGGCCGCGTGCACCCGCAGGTGAAGGCCAACTACCTTGCCTCGCCGCCGCTGGTCGTCGCCTACGCGCTCGCCGGCTCGGTGCTGCGCGACGTCGCGACCGAGCCGCTGGGCATGGGCAAGGACGGCAAGCCCGTCTACCTGCGCGACGTGTGGCCGTCGAACCGCGAGATCGCGGAGACGATGCGCAGCACGATCTCCGCGGAGATGTACCGCGCGCGCTACGCCGACGTCTTCAAGGGCGACGCCGACTGGCAGCGCATGGGCGGCGCTGGCGGCATGACCTACGGCTGGAACGACGGCTCCACCTACGTGAAGCTGCCGCCCTACTTCGAGGGCATGTCGAAGGAGCCCGGCACCTTCGCGGACATCTCCGGGGCGCGGCTGCTGGCGCTGCTCGGCGACTCGATCACGACCGACCACATCTCCCCGGCCGGCTCGATCAAGCGCAACGGGCCGGCGGGCGAGTACCTGCTCGAGCGCCAGGTGCGCGAGCAGGACTTCAACCAGTTCGGCACGCGCCGCGGCAACCACGAGATCATGATGCGCGGCACCTTCGCCAACATCCGGCTGAAGAACGAGATGGCGCCCGGCACCTCGGGCGGCGTCACGCGCCACATGCCCTCGGGCGAGCAGATGTCGATCTTCGACGCGGCGATGCGCTACCAGAAGGAGGGCGTGCCGCTGGTCGTCGTCGGCGGCAAGGAATACGGCACTGGCTCCAGCCGCGACTGGGCGGCCAAGGGCACGCGCCTGCTCGGCATCCGCGCGGTGCTGGTGGAGAGCTTCGAGCGCATCCACCGCTCCAACCTCGTCGGCATGGGCGTCCTGCCGCTGCAGTTCAAGGACGGCATGACGCGCCAGTCGCTCAAGCTCGACGGCAGCGAGGTCTTCGACGTGACGGGGATCGCGCAGGGCGTGAAGCCGGGCATGGACGTCCCGGTCGCCATCCGCCGCGCCGACGGCAAGGTCGACCGCATCGTCGTGTCCTGCCGGATCGATACGCTCGACGAGGTCGAGTACTACCGGCACGGCGGCATCCTGCCCTACGTGCTGCGCGGCCTGCTCAAGGCCTCGTGACCCGCGCCGCGCCCGGGCTCCCGCCCCGGCGGGGCCCCGGCGGCGGGCGGCGTTAAGTTTCGTGAAGTTGCCCCGCCGGCGCGCCGCAAGGCCGCCGGCGGCTGCTATTCAGTCCTCGGACATCGCGCGTCCAGCGCGCGTGGTCCGGCCGGGCGCCTCCGCGCGCGGCCGGGAAGGGACGGGGGTGGCGCGGCGATGTACGGCATGATCAACGGGGCGATCGAGGAAATGGTGCGCATGCGCCACGGCGACGAGGCCTGGGCGCGCATCCGCGCGCGGGCCGGCGTCGACGTCGAGGTATTCATGAGCACGGAGGCCTATCCGGACGAGACGACCTACCGGCTCGTCGGCGCGGCAAGCGAGGTGCTCGGCGCCTCCACGGACGACGTGCTGCAGGCCTTCGGCGAGCACTGGATCACCCATACCGCGAGCGAGGGCTATGGCGGGCTGCTGTCGGCGACCGGCGCGACGCTGCCCGAGTTCCTCGTCGAGCTGCCGAACTTCCATGCGCGCGTGGCGATGATCTTCCCGGCGCTGCAGCCGCCGCGCTTCGCCTGCAGCGACGTCACCGATGCCTCGCTGCGGCTGCACTACTGGACGAAGCGCCGCGGCCTCGCGCCCTTCGTGGTCGGCCTCGTGCGCGGGCTCGGCCGCCGCTTCGGCACCGAGGTCGAGGTCCGGCTCGTCGAATCGCGCGACGCCGGCGCCGACCACGACGTCTTCGAGGTGCGCTGGGCGCCGGGCGCGCCCGCGGCCGGGGTCGCCTGAGCGGGGCGCCCGCGATGGCGGCGATCGGCCTCGACCCCGCGGAGTTCGCCTCCGCCTTCCCCTTCCACCTCGTGCTCGACCGGGAGATGCGGGTGGTGCAGGCCGGGGCGTCGCTGTCGCGGCTCTGCCCCGACCTCGCGCCCGGCGCCGACGCGCGCGCCGCGCTGCGCTGCCGCGTGCCCGTGGGCACGTTCCACGCCGCGCTGGTCGACGCCAACCCGCATAGCCTCTTCCTCCTCGAGCACGCGGCCAGTCGCCTGCTCCTGCGCGGTTCCTTCCAGCGGCGGGAGGGCGAGGGGCTCTACGTCTTCCTGGGCTCGCCATGGATCACCGAGTCGCGCGAGCTCGAGGAGCGCGGCCTGCGCTTCCGCGACTTCGCGCTCCATGATCCCGCGATCGACATGCTCCAGGTGATGCAGGCGGGCCGGCAGACGATCGCCGACAGCAAGCGCCTGGCCGCGAACCTGCAGGCCCAGGGGGAGCAGCTGCGCGCCGCGAACGAGCGCCTGCGCGCGGGCGAGGCGGAGGCGCGCAAGCTCGCGATGATCGCCGCGCGCACGGACAACGCCGTCGTGCTCACCGACTCCACCGGCCGCATCGAATGGGTCAATGCCGGGTTCACGCGGATCACCGGCTGGCGGCTGGACGAGGTCGCCGGCCGCACGCCGGGGTCGGTCCTGCAGGGGCCCGGGACGGACAGGAGGACGGTAGAGCGCATCCGCGCGCGCATCGCGCGCGGCGAGGGCTTCACGGAGGAGTTGCTGAACTACGGTCGCGATGGCCGCAGCTACTGGCTCGCGATCGAGGTGCAGCCGATGCGTGGCGACGACGGCGTCGTGACCGGCTTCATGGCGATCGAGCGCGACATCACCAGCGAGCGCGCGGCGCGCGACCGGCTCGAGATGCAGTTCGACGTGTCGCAGGTCCTTCTCGAGGGCGGCGCGCCGGGCGAGGCGCTGCCGCGCGTGCTCGCCGCGATCTGCGCGCGCGGCGGCTGGGAGGGCGGGCGCGCCTGGTGCTTCGGTCCCGAGGGAACGCGCGTGCTCGCCGAATGGGGCGCGGTCGACGACGCGTCCGCGGGCCCGGGCGCGACGCTGCGCGAGGTCGTCGCGTCGAACGAGCCCGCCTGGACGGATGGCGCGGTGCCGCGCTTCGCCCTGCCCGTCGGCGTCAATGGCGTCGCCGCCGCGGCCATCGACCTCTTCGGCGTCCATGGTGGCGCGCCCGCAGGCGACCTGCTGCGCGGCCTCGGCGCCGTGGCCAACCAGGTCGGCCTCTTCCTCGCGCGCTGCCGGGCCGAGGAGGGGATGCGCCAGGCCACGCGCGCGGCCGAGCGCGCGGCCGAGGCGCGCAGCCAGTTCGTCGCCACGGTCAGCCACGAGATCCGCACGCCGCTCAACGCCGTCATCGGCATGGCGAGCCTGCTCGCGCTCGACGAGCTCGCCCCGTGGCAGCGCGAGCGACTTGGCGTGATCCAGGTCGCGTCGGAGCAGCTGCTCAGCATCCTCAACGACGTCCTCGACCTCAGCCGCATGGACGCAGGGGCGATCGAGCAGCGGCACGCGGATTTCCGCCTGCGCGACCTGCTCGACCATGCGATGGGCGTCGCGCGCGGCCTGCCCGCCGCCGGCGCGCTCGAGCTCTCCCTCGAGGTCGCGGATGGCCTGCCGGACTGGCTGCGCGGCGACCAGCCCCGGCTCGCCCAGGTGCTGATCAACCTGCTGGGCAACGCCGTGAAGTTCACGGCGCGCGGCCGCGTGGTCCTGCGGGTGGAGCCCGCGCGCGGCGAGCGCGGCGAGCGGCTCGTCTCCTTCGCCGTCCGCGACACGGGGCCGGGCATCGCGCCGGAGTTCCACGACCGCATCTTCGAGCCCTTCGGCCAGGCGGAGGGCGGCGCGGCGCGCAAGGGCACGGGCCTCGGCCTCGCGATCTCGCGCCGGATCGCCCAGGCGCTCGGCGGCGCGCTCCTCGTGGCGAGCGAGCCTGGCCGCGGGTCGACCTTCACCCTGCTCCTGCCGCTGGAACCCGGCGTCCCGCAGGCGCCGCCGCGCGCCAGCGTCCCCGCCGCCGCGGAGGCCCGCAAGCTGCGCATCCTCGTGGCCGAGGACACGCCGGCGAGCCAGCTCGTGATCCGCGCGATCCTCGAGCGGCTCGGCCACTCGATCCGGCTGGCGGCGGACGGCATCGAGGCGGTGCGCGCCGCGGGCGAGGAGGCCTTCGACGTCGTGATGCTCGACGTGCAGATGCCCGGCATGGACGGATACGAGGCGGCGCGCGCGATCCGCGCCTCGCTGCCGGGCTATGGAGAGACCCCGATCATCGGGCTCAGCGCGCTCGCGCAGCGCGCCGATCTCGCGCGCGGGCTCGACAGCGGCATGTCCCACTACGTCGCGAAGCCGGTGCGCTTCGACGACATCGCCACGCTGCTCGGGCGTGTCTGCCCGGAGGCCTCGCGCGCCGTCAGGCGGTGACGCGCGCGGGGATCTGCGCGCCGTCCAGCCGCGCGCGGGTGAAGCGCGCGCCGCGCAGCTGGGCGCGCGTCAGCACCGCCGCGCGCAGGTCGGAATCCGCGAAGTCGGCCGCGCGCAGGTCGCAGTCCACGAGGCTCGCCGGGACGCGCCGGCCGGTGCGCCTGCCGTCGCCGTCGCGGATCTCCGCGGGCTTGAGCACGACGCGCCGCAGCTTCGCGCCGCGCAGCACCGCGCCGCTCAGGTTCGCGCCGGACATCGTCGCCCCGACGAACCGGGCGCCGGCAAGCTTGGCGCCGGAGAAATCCGCCAGCACCAGCCGCGCCTCGCCGAAATCCGTTCCCGACAGGTCGGCGCGCGCGAAGCTGGCGCCCGACAGGTCGACCTTGTCGAACGACGCCCCGGCGAGGTTCATGCCGGCGAAGACCGCGCGCTTGCCGGCCTGGCCGCCCGAGTGGATCCACTCGTCGTGGGCGCGCGCCATCGCGCGGATCGTGCCGTCGTCGATGTCGCGCGGCGGCGACCCGGGGATGGCGTTCGAGTCGAGCCGCACGCCTTCGAGCAGGGCGCCGGACAGGTCCGCGCCGCCCATCTTCGCGGAGCGCAGGTCGCAGCCCCGTAGGTTCGTCCCGCAGAGCGAGGCGTTGGTGAAGTCGGCGTGGACCAGGCGCGCGCCGGCGAGGTCGCAGCCGGAGAGGTCGGCGCCGCGGAACTTCGCGCCGTGCAGGTCCGCGTCGGAGAGCGTGACGCCGCTCAGCGCCGAGCCGGTGAAGTCGCCGCGCACGATGCGCGCCCCGTCGAG
Organism: Pseudomonadota bacterium; assembly: GCA_041178225.1. Lineage (GTDB taxonomy): Bacteria > Pseudomonadota > Alphaproteobacteria > CACIAM-22H2 > CACIAM-22H2 > CAIOSQ01. The sequence continues at coordinate 8,271 of JBEGVV010000205.1, forward strand.
CTGGACCTCGTCCATCGTCGCGCCGGCGAAGGAGGCAGCCACTTCCTCGCCGCTCCAGGCGCCGGCCTTCAGCAGCATGCCGGGCCGCAGGTCGCTCTCGCGGAGATCGCAGTTGCCGAGCCGCGCGCCGCCGAAGTCGATGCCGCGGCCGTCGATGCGCCGCAGGTCGCAGGCGACGAGGATCGCGGCGCGGAAGTCGGCGCAGAACATGTCCGCGCGCGAGAGGTCGCATTCCGTGAACTCGGCCGAGGCTGCGTTCGTCGCCACGAACTGGGCCGTGGAGAGGTCCGCGTCGGAGAGCTTGAGGCCGGAGAGGTCCTTGTTCCGGAAATCCGCGCGCTGCCCGCCCGGGACCCCGGACAGGAAGTCGCCATGCAGGTTCCGTATCACCTCGAATTCGCGCTGGTCGATCACCGCGTCGCGCCCTGTCCGGCTTGCAATCCCGCCGACCAAGGCGGGATTGTCTAAAATCCCGATGATTCGTTAGGCGGACATGGCCGCCCGCGCAAGCATCGAATCGGCGCGTCGGCGATGCGCCGCGACGCTGTCGTCAATGAAGCTTAAGGACGGGGCCGGCGGCGTCGCGATTCGCATGTCGCGAAGCGTGACGCCAATTCCTCTGCAAATCGTAACTTCCCCGGCGCAGCCTCACGCGCCGCGCCAGCCGATATCCCTGCTTGCCACCATGTGCAGGCGCCTGCGCGTCTCCTCGAGCCTGCCATGGAGCGCGGCGAGGCTGGTTCCCGTGAGCGCGACCGCGTCGCCATGGAGGTCGTCGCGCCGCAGGTGGAGCGACGTCCCGACAAGCCGAAGCCCGTCGGCCGCGATCCTCACCTCGCCGATCAGTCGGGCGAGGAGCGCGAGATCCTCGGCCGTCGTCGATCCTTCCGTCCCGATCTCGAGCGTCGCGTCGTCCATTGGGTGCTCCCGCCTCGTGGATCGTCCAAGCCTGCGCCGCCACCGGTTCCGGCGGAACACGACCGGATGTCGCAGCCCATGGTGTGCCCGTCGCGCGACGGGCGGGTGATCGCGATGGGGCGGCATGGCGCGCAAGCTCCCGCGGGTATCTCCATAGTGGCGTCTTTTGTGCCAGCCGCGTCGCTGGGTCGCCGTTAGCGTCGTGGAATCCGAAGGGCGGGTCGACGCCGCCCGTGCCGTCCCCGAGCCTTCCAGCGGTCCCGCGCACGGGCCGCCTCTGGCGAGGCGACGGCATGGCACGCGGATGGGGACGGGTCAGCGGCGCCGGCCGGAACGGTGCCTCGGGGGATGCCGATGGATTTCGACTACGACATGATCGTGATCGGGTCGGGACCTTCCGGCCAGCGGGCGGCGATCCAGGCCGCCAAGATCGGAAGGCGCGCCGCCGTGGTCGAGCGCTCGCGCGCCGTCGGCGGCGTGTGCGTGAACACGGGGACGATCCCGTCCAAGACCTTCCGCGAGGCCGTGCTCCACCTCTCGGGGTTCCGGGAGCGCGGCATCTACGGCTCGTCCTACAGGGTGAAGCAGGACATCTCCATCGACGACCTGCTCTACCGCGTGCACCAGGTGGTGCGCTCGGAGATAGACGTCATCCGGAACCAGCTGTCGCGGAACCGCGTCGAGCTCATGGAATCAACCGCGCGTTTCGTCGACCCCCACACGATCGAGCTGCAATCGGCCGCCGGGCATGGGCGCCGGCAGGTCAGCGCAGCGAAGATCGTCGTCGCCTGCGGGACGGAGGCCGCGCGCGACGGCCACATCCCCTTCGACGGCCAGCAGGTCTTCACGAGCGACGACGTGCTCGGGCTGGAGCGCCTGCCCCGGTCGCTCATCGTGGTCGGCGCGGGCGTGATCGGCGTCGAGTACGCGACGATGTTCGCCGCGCTCGGCGTGCGGGTCACCATCGTCGACAAGCGACCGACGCTGCTGCCGTTCCTCGACCACGAGATCTCGGCCGCGCTCACCTACGTGGTCCAGCAAAGCAACGTGACGATGCGCCTCGGCGAGGAGGTGTCGGGCATCGACCTCCGGCAGGGCGCATCCAAGCCGGTCGAGGTGCGGCTGCGGAGCGGCAAGGTCCTGCATGCGGAGGCGGCGCTCTACTCGATAGGCCGCGTCGGGGCGACGGCGCGGCTCGACCTCGACAAGGCGGGCGTGCTTTGCGACGAGCGGGGCCGCATCGCGGTGAACGCGCATTTCCAGAGCAATGTCGGGCATGTCTACGCGGTGGGGGACGTGATCGGGTTTCCCTCCCTCGCCTCGACGTCCTACGAGCAGGGCAGGTCCGCGGCCCGCCACGCCTTCGGATTGCGTGCCGACCAGGAAGCAGGGATCGGCCTCTTCCCCTACGGCATCTACACCGTGCCCGAGATCTCGACGATCGGCAGGAACGAGGACGAACTGACCGCGGCCGGCATCCCCTACGAGATCGGCAAGGCCAACTACCGCGAGATCTCGCGCGGGCAGATCATCGGCGACCGGACCGGCATGCTGAAGATCGTCTTCAGCCCCGACACGCGGAAGCTCCTCGGCGTCCACATCATGGGCGAGGGAGCGAGCGAACTGATCCATATCGGCCAGACACTGATGGCCCATGGCGGCTGCATCGACTACTTCGCCGACGCGGTGTTCAACTTCCCGACCCTGGCCGAGTGCTACAAGACCGCCGCGCTCGACGGCCTGAACCGCCTGTCGTCCTGAGTGACGCGCTGCGCGGCCATCGCGCCATGGCGCTGATCCCGGTCATTCCCGCCGCCGCCAACCCGTGCCTTCTGGAGGGCGCGCCCGCCTCGGGCTCGCGGCGACCGAGGGCGGGCATCGTGTCGTCGCGATAGGCTTGCCCGTGGGCTCCCTTCGTTTCGTTCACCTGGCCGTGCTCGCGCTTGCCTGCTGGTGCGCGGGCTGCATCGTTCCCGCGGCGGCCCAGCCCGCGGCGCGGATCGGCGCGGTGCGCGTGCTCGAGTTGGCCGATCCCGGATCCTCGCCCTCCGACGACGCGGTGGCGAGGCTGGCGCTGGCGGCCGGGCGCGAACTGGCGCGTCCGGGCGACGCGCCGTCGACGCCCTTCGAGGCGGCATGGGTCGCGATGCGGCTCGAGCGCGACGGGGATGCCCGGCCCGCTGGGTTCCTGCGCGTCAACTCCCTCTCGCGCCGCGAGATCGACGCGTGGCTGGTGGTGGACGGCATGGTCGTGGCGCACAAGGCGGGCGGCTACGCCCGCGTCGCTGGCGTCGATGCCATGGTTCGCGGCGATTTCGCGCTGCCGCTCGCCGCATGGACCGGTCGCGAGGCCATCGTCGTCCTGCGCAGCGTGGCGACGGAGCCACGCCCCTACGATCCCTCCTTCGCGCAGGCGGACGAACTCGATCGCATCGCCATCGCCCGCGCCGGCTTCCTGCTCTTCCTGGCCGGCGCCGTGTGCGTGTTCGTCGGCTTCCAGGTGGTCATGTTCGCGTCGCTGCGCGAGCGCGCGGCCATCGACTCCGCGATCTTCTCCACCCTTGTCGTCCTGGTCTGCCTCGTGCGGCCCGCGTTCCTGCCGGTCGATGTCTCCCTGGGATCCACCCGGATCCTCGCGGGCGACCATGTCACCGTTCTCCGCTTCCTCGCGTTGTTGGCCGGGCTGCGGATGGTCGACAGCCTCCTGGGGCTGCGCCAGGCCGGATGCAGGCTCTGGGCCTGCCACCAGTCCGTGATGCTGGGCTCGGCGGGCATCGGACTTGCGGCGCTTGCCATGGGGACTTCGCCCTTCGTCTACGTCGTCTCGGCCCTGCTGGTCCTTGGCAGCCTCTGGATCCTTGTCCCGATAGTCCTGTCCATGCACCGCGGCGCTCCCGGCGCAGCCTTCCTGCTTGTCGGCTTCCTCGGCCTCATCGTCTCGATCAGCCTGAGCAACCTGATCTTCCTCGGGCTCCTCCAGGGCATGGGCCGGCTGGAGTTCTGGGTGCCGCTTGGCCTGCTCTGGCAGATCGCCTTCAGCACGGTCGCGCTTGGCTGGAAATTCTCGCAGCTCAGGGAAGACCGGCATCGCGTGGAACTGCGCGACGCCGAGGTCAGCGGCCTTGCCCGGCTGGTACGGGTCGTGTGCCACGACGTCAGCAACCCGCTGATGCGGGTGCAACTCTTCCACGAGAGGCTGAAGAGGCAGCTTGCGTCGGGCGAGCGCCCGGATGCGCTGGCCGGGACGCTGGGCAAGGCGATGCAGGCCGCGGGCGGCATCGGGGCCGTGATCGACGAGGTGCGGACGCGGGAGATGCTTCGCCAGGGTGGCGGCAGGCTGCCGGTCGAGCGCGTCGACGTCGCGGCCCTCGCGAAGGACGCGCTGGAGATGTGCGAGGAACGAGCCGCCGCGAAGGGCGTCGCCATCCGCATGCGGCCGCACGCGCCAGCCTTCGGCCTGGCCAACGCGGCGGTCCTCGTGCACAGCGTGCTGGCCAACCTGCTGTCGAACGCGATCAAGTTCTCGCCACGGGGTGGCGCCATCGATGTCGAGCTGGTCGCGGCGCCCGCCCGGGTCGGCGTGCGCATCTCCGATGACGGGCCAGGCGTGCCCGCCAGCACGATCGCGGCGCTCGAGGGCTCGGCGGTCGTCGCCAGCCGGCACGGCACGTCGGGGGAGGGCGGGACCGGCTTCGGGCTCGCGCTGGCGCGCGATTTCACCGCCGCGATGGGCGGCGAACTGCTGATCGAATCCCGCGAGGGGCATGCCGGTCGAGGAACGCCGGGCACCACGGCCACCGTCTGGCTCGCCGCGGACTGAGCGGATCCCGGCGACCAGGTCGGCCACCACAGGCCCGACGCAGGCATGCAGGCGGGATCGGCCGATGGGATCGGGCGTCGACGCATGCGCCAACGCACCCAAGGCGCGCTTGTCGTCGAGCCTGGGCGCCGGAAGGATTAGTGTAGGCGGAGTCAGGACCGTGGCCGAGGGAATGCAATGAAGATCGGGATCATCGGAGCAAGCTTCGCGAAGGCAGCCTTCTTGCCAGCCCTGCGCCATGTCGAGGGTGTGGAGGTTGTGGCGATCGCCAGCGCGCGGGAGTCAAGTGCCGCCGAGGCGGCGCGGCAATTCGGCGTTTCCTTCGCCTATGGCGATTGGCGGCGCATGCTGGAGGCCCACCGCTTCGACCTCGTGTGCATCGCCACGCCCACGCGCCAGCATGCCCCCATGACCTTGGCGGCGCTCGAGGCCGGCGCGCATGTCCTGTGCGAGAAGCCCACGGCGATGGATGCCGCCGAGGCGCGCACCATGCTCGACCGCGCCGAGGCGCTCGGCCGCGTCCACATGATCGACCACGAACTGCGCTTCAATCCCAACAGGCGGAAGGTCCGCGACCTTCTGGCCGCGGGCGCTATCGGGCATGTGCGCCACGTCAACGTCTCCAACATCGCCTCGGCCTGGGGCGATCCCGCGTCGCGCCCGGCGGGCGACTGGTGGTCGCTCGCCGCCGAGGGCGGTGGCCGGCTGGGCGCGAACGGGTCGCACCAGGTCGATCTCCTGCGCTGGTGGCTGGGCGAGGTCGCGGCCGTCGACGGCCAGGTCCGCACGATGCTGCCCGACCGGATCGACCGGGCGACCGGTGCGCCCTGGCGGGCCGACGCGGATGACCTCTGCCACTTCACGCTCGAGATGGCGTCCGGCCCGCTGGTGCAGGTCTTCATCAGCGCCGTCGCCCGCCACGCGCTCGACAACACGACCCAGGTCTTCGGCAGCGAGGGGACGATCATCCTCGAGAATGCGGGAGAGAAGCTGCGCATCGCCCGGGCCGGCGGCGCCTTCGAGGAGATCCAGGCGCACGACCCGAACGCCGACCTTCCGGGCCTGAACCCGGGGATCTGGAACGTCTCGGTCGTCGGGCTGCTGCGCGAGATGGTGGCCGCGATCCGCGAGGGGCGCCGGCCGCGCGAGGGCGCGACCTTCCATGACGGCTGGCGCAACCAGTTGGTGCTGGACGCGGTGATCCGATCCAGCCGCGAGCGTCGCTGGATCGATATCCCGCGTTGAGGCCGGCGGCGCGCGTCAGGCCTCGCCCAGCGCGCGCGCCACCTTGTCCGCCCCGTAGTCGCGTTCCGCGGCGGCGCGTGTCACCTTGCCCTGGCGAAGGTCGTGGGCGAGCAGGTCGTCGGGTCGCTCGCGCGGATCGCCGTAGCCGCCACCACCCAGTGTCTCGACGCGTATCGTCTCACCAGCCTTCATCGCCAGGCCCGAGGCCTTCGAGTAGAGCAACTCTGCCTGCGGCGTGCCGGCATTGCGCGTGATCCGGGTCACGCTGGACGTCAATCCCCCGAACACGCCCGGCGCGGGGACTATGTGCGCGTCCGAGCGCAGCGACGCGGTGGTCCCGTCGTGGCGGATGCGGATCTGCCGCGCCATGCCGAGGCCGCCACGATATTTCCCGGCGCCGCCGGAATCCGGCACGAAGCAATATTCGTCGAGGAGCAGCGGATACTCGAGTTCCAGCGCTTCAACCGGCAGGTTGGTCGAGTTCACCGTGTGGACGTGGATGGCGTCCTGGCCGTCGCGATCGGCGAAGGCGCCGGCGCCACCCCCCATCGACTCTGGATAGATGTAGGTCGTGCGCCGCTTCGGATGCCAGCCCGACACCGACGTCGCGGAGGTCGAATCGTTGCAAGAGGCCATGACGCGTTCGGCGGGCATCGCCTGGTAGAGCGCGCCGAAGATCGCGCCGCATAGCCGGTTGCTGGTGACGGCACGCGCGGCGACCGCGGCCGGCGGGCGCGGGCTCGCGATGTTGCCCTGGGGCGCGGTGATCGTGATCGGGTCGATCATGCCCTGGTTGGGCATCAGGTCGGGGTCGAGCACCGCCTTGACGCTGTAGTAGACCGAGGCCTGCAGGGCGCTCTCGGGCAGGTTGACCGCGCCGCGGGCCTCGCGCCCGCATTGCGAGAAGTCGAGTTCCAGCGAGTCGCCGCGTATGCGCGCGATGCAGGTCAGCGGGATCTTCTCGCCGCCGAAGCCGTCGTCGTCGAGTTCGCGCGTGAAGCTGTACTCGCCATCTGGAAGCGCCGCGATCCGGTTGCGAAGCCGCCGGCGCGTATAGGTGAGGATGTCCTCGATCGCCTGCCCGACGGCTGCCCAGCCCATGCGGTCGACCAGCTGGCAGAGCATGCGCCCGCCGCGCACGTTCGTGCCGACCTGGACGTTGAGGTCCAGGATCCGCTCCTCGGGGTCGCGCGTGTTCCACGCGATCATCTCCACGAGGTCGCGATCGACCTCGCCGCCGCGGGCGATGCGGATGACCGGAATGCGGATCCCCTCCTCGAAGATCGAGCGCGAGCTGCCGGAGGTCGAGCCGGGATTGCGCCCGCCGACATCGGCGTGGTGCGCGATGTTGCCCGCGAAGAACCGAACCTGCCCGTCGTGGTGGATCGGCGTGATCACCGAGATGTCCGGCAGGTGGCTACCGCCGGCCAGGTAGGGATCGTTGCAGACGAATGCATCGCCGGGCACCAGGTCGGCCAGCTTGTGACGCCGCAGGATCGCATGCACCCCGCCCATCATCGCCGCGAGATGGATCGGGATGAGGTCCGCCTGCGCGACCAGGCGGCCGCGCGCATCGAACAGCGCCGTCGCGCAGTCGCGGCGCTCCTTGATGTTGGAGGAGAAGGAGGAGCGGATCAGGATCGAGCCCATGTCCTCGGCGATCGCCAGCAGGCGATTGCTGAAGACCTCCATCTGCACCGCGTCGCCAATCGTCTCGCTCATCGGCCGATCCTCACGATCAGGTTGCCCCAGGCGTCGATGCGCGCGACCTGTCCGGGGAAGACAAGGGTGGTGGAACTCATCTCGTTGACGACCACGGGGCCGGCGATATCGACGCCGACCGGCAGGCGCTCGCGCTGGTACACGAGCGCGTCCATCCAGCCATGCGCCGCGTCGACATACATGCGCCGGCGGCCGATCTCGGCGGCCGCCAGGGACGCCCCGCCCTCGACGCGGGCCTGCGGGGCCTTCGGCACCTCGCCGATCGCCTGCAGGCGGCAGGTCACCAGCTCCAGCGCCCGGTCGCGCAGGGCATAGCCGTACTCGCGGGCATGCGCCTCGTGGAAGCGCTCGGCGACCGAGGAGAGGTCGCCCGGCCCCATCCCGTCGCCATCGACCTTGACCTCGAAGTTCTGCCCGACATAGCGCGCGTCGATGATGCGCTTGAAGCGCCGGCGTGCCGGCGGGACGCCCTCGCGGGCGAGCCAGGCATCGGCCTCGCGCGCCATCTCCTCGAACAGGCCAAGCATGCCCGTCCAGGATTCCTGGCTTGCGTCCGCGAAATGGCTGCGCACGTAGTCCGAACTGATGTCCGACAGCAGGATACCGCGCGCGCACAGCGTGCCGGGTTCGCGTGGCGCGAGCACGACGGGGATCCCGCACTCGACCGCGACCTCGGCCGCGTGCAGCGGGCCCGCGCCGCCGAAGGCGCAGAGCGCGAATTCGCCGAGGTCGTAGCCGCGCTCGACCGAGACCGAGCGGATCGCGCGGCTCATGTTGGCGTTGGCGATCTGGATGACGCCCAGAGCTGCGGCCTCGAGCGATATCCCCAGCGGCGTGGCGATGCGCTCGCGCACCACCGCGCGGGCCGCCTCCATGTCGACCTTCATCCGCCCGCCCAGCAGCGAGCCGGGATCCAGTCGCCCGAGGCAGAGATTTGCGTCGGTTATCGTGGGCTCGGTTCCACCCTTGCCATAGGCCACCGGGCCTGGATCGGCGCCCGCGCTGCGCGGGCCGACCTTGAGGGCGCCTGCATCGTCGATCGCGGCGATCGATCCGCCGCCTGCGCCAATCACCTGGATGTCGAGCATGGGCGTCTTCACCGGATATCCCGCCACCATGCGGTTGCTTGTGTAGAGCGGCGCATGCCCATGGATCAGGGACACGTCGGTGGAGGTGCCGCCGACGTCGAAGGTGATGAGGTTGGGGAACCCGGCCACGCGGCCGATCTCGACCGCGCCGACGACGCCGGCGGCAGGGCCGGAGACGCAAGAGCGTACGGGGCAGGCCCGCGCCGTCTCCGGAGACATCAACCCGCCATTCGAATGCACCGTATAGGGCTCGACCGGGATGCCGAGGCCGCGCACGCGGTTGCGAAAGCGCTCCAGGTAGCGTCCCATCTTCGGGCCCACGAAGGCGTTCACCACCGTCGTCGACATGCGCTCGAATTCACGGAACTCGGGCAGGATCTCCGACGATACGCTGACGAAGGCGCCGGGCATCAGGCGCTCGACCATGGCGCGGGCGCGGCGCTCGTGCCCGGGCTGCCGGTAGCTGTGCAGGAAGCAGATGGCGACCGACTCGATCCCGGCGTCGCGCAACGCTGCGACCCCGGCCTCGAGCGAGTCGTCGTCGAGCGCGGCCAGGGTCTCGCCTTCCGGTCCGACGCGCTCCTGCACTTCCATGCGATGCTCGCGCGGCACCAGCGGTGGCGGCTTGGCGGTGCGGTAGTCGTAGATCGACGGGCGCGCCTGCCGGCCCAGTTCGAGGACGTCGCGGAATCCGCGCGTGGTCAGCAATCCCGTGCGCGCGCCGCGCCGCTCGATCACGATGTTGGTGGCGACCGTGGTGCCGTGCCCGAGATACCCGACCCGCGAAGCCTCCAGGCCGAATGCCGCGAGCATCTGCGCGAGCCCGTTCTCGATCGCCTCGGATGGATCGGCGGGCGTCGACTCGACCTTGAAGAAACGGACCGCGCCGCTGGCTTCGTCCAGCAGCGTGAAGTCCGTGAAGGTGCCGCCGACGTCAACTCCGATTCGTAGCATCTGTGCCCCCGTCGAGAATCCGGTCGAGTTCCATGGCGCGCCGGCACGCCGAGACCTGTCCCGCCGCGCCAGCGGGCAGCAGCTTCGCATCACCCGTGGCGCAATCGGGCAGCGCCACCGGGCAGCGGGTATGGAAGTGGCAGCCCGGTGGCGGCGACATCGCGCTTGGCACGTCGCCGCGCAGGATGATGCGCTTGCGCCTGCGCTCCACGAGAGGATCGGGGACCGGCGAGGCGCTCAGCAGCGCGCGAGTATAGGGATGGCGCGGTGCGTCGTAGAGGTCCGCCTTGTCGGCCATCTCGACGATGCGGCCCAGGTACATAACCGCGACGCGCGTGGAGATCTGGCGGATCACGCCGAGCCCGTGGGCGATGAAGAGGTAGGTGAGGCCCAGGCGGTCCTGCAGGTCCTGCAGCAGGTTGATGACCTGGGCCTGGATCGAGACATCGAGCGCCGACACAGGCTCGTCGCACACGATCAACTCGGGTTCGCAAGCCAGGGCCCGCGCGATGCCGACCCGCTGGCGCTGCCCGCCCGAAAGGGCGTCGGCGCGCTGCTTGGCGAACGCGCCCAAGCCGACCGCGTCGAGCAGATCGAAGGCTTGCGCGATGTCGGCCGGGGGGAATCGCCGGAGCCACGCGGACAGAGGATTGACGTAGCCGAGCCGCCCGCACAGCAGGTTCTCGATCACGCTCAGGCGCTCGACCAAGTTGTATTCCTGAAAGACCATGCCGATGCGCCGGCGCACCGCGCG
>JBEGVV010000206.1:0-12558 GCA_041178225.1 Pseudomonadota bacterium
GCCGGCGTCAGCTGCCATGTGCCGCCGCCGAGGGCCGTGCCCGCGGACAGGCTTGCGCCCGGCGGGAGGCCCGAGATCGTGACGGCGAGCGTCTCCGACCCGTCGCGGTCGACGAGCGCGGCATCGATCGCGAGCGGGATGGCCGCGTCCTCGACCCCAGTAACGGGCTGCACCACGAGCGCGGGGGCCGTCGCGACGGCGGCGACGGTCACCGTGTAGTCCTGCGAGGACGCCGTGTTCGTGCTGCCGTTCGAGCGCTCCATGGACGAGAACGAGACGCGCAGCACGGCCTCGCCGGCGCTGTGCCCCGGCAGGGACATGGTGGCGAGAGCGAACTCCGCCTTCGTCATCGTCCAGGTGCCGTCGCCGTTGTTCACGCCATGGCTGAAGCGGACGTCCTGCGGGGTCGCGCCAGCCGGCACGCTCATGGCGCGCACGATGATCGAATGCGCCTCCGAGCCGTCATTGTCGAGCGGAGAGACGGTGATGCCGCCGGGGCCCGCGATGCGGATCGACCCGCCCTCGACGCCGGAGAGCTGGGCCGCGGGGCCGGAGAAGGTGGCGCCATCGGCGACGGCGACCACCGTCACCGCGCCGGCGAAGCTGGTGGTCTTCGAGTTCGAGGGCAGGCCCGGCGCCGTGTCGAGCGTGTCGACCTCGACCTGGAAGCTGCGCGTGCCGTGCAGGTAGTCGGGCGACTTGACGTAGACGTCGGACATGGCCGCAAGACTGGCGAAGCTGTAGACGCCGCCGACCGAAGGCAGCGGGATGCCCGCCGCATTGGTCAGGATGGCGCCATCGCCCAGGCTGGAGATCCGGATGCCGGTGATCGTCTCGTCGGGATCGATGAGAGATGCCGAGACGTTGACCTTGACGAGGGAGCCCTCGTTGCCACTCCCCGAGGCGGAGCCGGTCACGCCGTCGGAGACTGGCGACACCGAGATGCTTGGAAGGGCCGTGCCGCTCGTCGTCCCGTGGACGCCATGGTCCGCGACCGCGGTGAGCGTGGGCGAGAAGATGCCGGAATAGTTTTGTGGCGGCGTGACGACGATCTCGCCCCAGGCGTCCTCGAGGACGATCCAGGCGCCTGTGTCGGGGTCGACGAAGACGGCGTTCGCCTTCGCCGGATCGGACACGCCAACCCGAGAGCCAGAGGGCAGCCCAGTGACATGGACCGCGACGTCGGCGCTGGCACCGACGCCGGACACGGACAAGGACAGCGTGGCCGCGTTGTCCTCGAGGATCGAGGGATTGCTGTCGACGAGGGAGATCGTCGGCACGTCCAATCCGCTACCGCCACTGCCGCCACTGCCACCTCCGCCTCCGCCTCCGCCTCCGCCACCACCACCCCCGCCACCGGCGGCCACGGTGATGGTGAACGGCGCGGGATCGGACACTGCGCGGTCGCGGGCACCGTCATCCTCCTCGGCGACCGTCGTCAGCGTCAGCGTATGCGCGCCCGCCGCGAACGCGCCGCCAGTGGCGACCTGCACCTTCGCGAGGGCGCCATCGCCGGAAACCAGCCAGCGGCCGCCGCCAAGCGCGCGCAGCACATGCGTGGCCCCAGCCGTGCCATCGAGCTGCAGCGCCATGCCGGCAGGCACTCCGGAGACGATCGAGTAGAGCCGCTCGGAACCATCGGTATCGACGAGCGTCCCGGTCAGCGACGCCGGGATCGGGCTACCCGCCGTACCCGAGATGTCGGCCGCGGCGGCGCCGGGCTTGTCGGCGACGCCAACGATGCTGACGCCGTAGGAGAAGGCCTTCGCACGCACCTCGCCCGCGACGACGGCGCCCGAGGAATCGAACTCGGCCACGGTCATCGTGCCCGTGCCGGTGAAGTCGACATTCGAGTGGAGCCTGCCGAGGATCTCGACGGACCCGAGCTGCGCGGCGGTCACGACATAGCTGTCGAACCCTCCCGCCGAGGAGGCCGGCGCGAGCACGGTGGCGCCGACGCGCAGCTGCGTGCCGGTCGGGATCGCGTCGATCGTCACGTTGCCCGTGACGCGCTCGGAGCCGTCGGTGTCGATCAGCCCGGCGCCGATGGAGAGCGCGAACCACTCGTCCTCTCGCCCGGAGCCCGAGGCCGAGGGGTTGAAGTCGTCGACCTGCGGCGCGACGACGATCGGGAAGTTCCGGATCGTCGTGCCGACCGCGCCGTCGTCCTCCGTGACCACCATGCTGGCGGTGAGGGTCAGCGTGGTGGCGAGATGGGTCGGCCAGCCGATGAGCTTCGCGTCCGCCCACTCGGTCGTCCCGTCGTCGCGACGGCGCAGCGACCAGCTGGACTTGCCGCCGGACACGCCGATGAACTGCCCTTCGCTGAGGCTGTATCCGGCGGGCACGCCGGAGATCACGATCGCGGTCGGCGTCTCGGATTGCGGACGGCCGAACGCGACGTCCTGGTCGCCGACGACGACGCCGAGCGACAGCGTGATCGTTCCGCCCGCGGCATCGAGGGCATTCTCGTTCAGCGCGTTGTTGCCCACCAGGGTCGCGTCATCGGGCACGCCGGTGATCGCCACGTGGATCGAGCCGGCGGTCGCCGCCGCGTCGAGGTTGGACGATTCCGTCGCCACGGCGGTGACGCCGATGGTGAAATCGACGTTGGAGTCCTGCGGCGGCCTGACCTGCAGCCCGGCGAGGTCGCCCGGCGAGAGGGTAAAGTTCCCGTCCACCCCCGGCGAGAGGGTCGCGGTGCCGTTGCGCAATACGGCGCCAGACGGGATGCCCGACAGCCGGTAGCCAAGGGTCTCGGAGCCATCCGTATCCACGAGGGCGCCGGAGATCGTCAGGGCGATGAAGTTGTCCTCGAGGCCGGCGGCCGTGCCGCGCACCACGAGCGATGGCGCGTCGGCGACGGCGGTCACGGTGACGACCTGGCTGACGGTCCTGGTCGCCTGGTTGTCGGAGAGGTCGGTCTCCGGCCCGCCGAGCGCCACGGTTTCGCGCGCGACGGCGACGACGTTGAGCGCGAATTCGCCGGAGAGATGCTGCGGCAGCACGAGCTGCGCCGCCGCGGCCTGCGCGGCGGTCAGCGTCCATACGCCGGCACTCTGCGTGCCGACGTTCAGGCGCGCGCCTGCGGGAAGGCCGGAGACCTGGACCGAGACGGTCTCGGAGCCGTCGACGTCGGTCGCGGCCGGGACGATCGACAGCGCGATGCGCTGCTCGCCAGCGACGAGGGAGCTGTCCTCGGCGAGGGTGCTGCCGGGCGCCGACAGGTCAGGTATGTCGCCCACCGCGTCGATCGCCACGGTGGTGCTGGACGACCGCGTGGCCGCCGCCGCGCTGCCGTCCTTCGAGTAGCCGGTGACGGTCAGGACGATGTTGCCCGCGCGGTCCTGCGGGAACGCCGTGACCTGCAGGCCGTAGGTGGTCTCCGACGTGACCGATGGCAGCGTGACGCTGCCACCCGAGGCCACGAGCGGCACGCCGCCCAGGGCCAGCGTCATGCCGCTGGGGATGCCGGAGACGACCGCCCAGCCCGTCTCGCCGGGCGCGCCGGGCGCGAGGGTGACGGGTATGTCCCGCGCGCCATGCGAGGACGAGGCGATCGGCCCGGCGCCGAAATCCTCCTTGCCCACGACGCTCGCGACGACGGACAGGCTCGGCGCGTCGGAGACCGGCGCGATGCTCAGCACCAGCTGGCCCGAGGCGGACAGAGTGTTGTCGCCCATGAACGTCTCGGCGGCGACCTGCTCCGCGACGCTCAGCGCCACGCCGAGCGTGGACGTGCCGTTTGCGTTGTCAGCGGGCCGCACGAAGACGTTCGGCGCCTGCGCGGCCGAGATCGCGAAGCTGTCGCCGGGGCCGGTCGAGGTGGCAAGCGTCGTCGTCGAGCCACCGGAGACGTGCAGCAGCGCATAGCCGGCGGGCAGGCCCGAGATCGACGCGCCCTCGATCCGCTCCGATCCATCGAGGTCGCCGAGCCGCGTCGCCAGCGACAGCGCGACGAGGTTGTCCTCCGTCCCGCTCAGCGTCGCGCCGAAGGCCGGATCGTCGACGACGGAATCGACCTTGACCGAGAGCGTCTGCGCGGCACCGGACTCGGCCGCCGCCGAGCCGTCGCGCGACCACGGCGTCACCGTGAGGGCGAAATCCGCGTCGCTGTCGGTCGGCAGGCCGGAGAGGCTGAGGCTCCCGAGGAGCGCCTGGGAGACCGTCGCCGATCCCGCTACCTGCGCCACGACGCCTTCGGATGTCCGCAGTTCGACGCCGGCCGGGATGCTGGAGATCACGACCCAGGCGGCCTCGCCAGGCGAACCCGGCGTCACGGTCATCGCGATCGCGCGACCGCCATCGGCGATGGTCGACACGCCGGGACGGTCGGTGCCGAGGTCCTCGCGCAGTTCGACGCCGGAGACGGAAAGCGTCAGCGAGGGCTGGTCGGAGACGGGCGCCACGTCGACCGTGATGTCGCGTACCCGCGTCTGGCTGTTGTCGGTGTAGTCGAATTCCTCGCCTGAGAGGTTCGTCTCGGTGGTGACGATCGTCGCGCCGAGGACGATCTGGCCATTGAAGTCGCGCGGCGGCGTGATGGCGAGGCCGCTGAACTGCGCCGGCGTCAGCGCGTACTCGGAGCCGCCGGGACTCGTCGGCGACAGCGTCACCGTGCCGCCGCCGCCATCGACATGGGTGAGCACGGAGCCGGACGGGACGCCCGACAGCCGCAGCGCGGTGATCGTCTCCGAACCGTCCGTGTCCGTCGGCGCGGCCACGAAGTTCAGCGCGATCGCGGTGTCCTCGTCGCCGCTCGCGGCCGAGACCGCGAAGCTCGGGACGTCCGCCACGGCGTCGACGACGACGCGGATCGGAGAGGCGCCGGCGATCGGCGCGCCAGCAAGCCCGGCGACGCCATAGGGGGTGGCGGTGAGCGTGAAGTCGACGTCGCTGTCGAGCGGCAGGCCGCTGATGCGAAGGCTCGCGAGATCGGCGACGGGAACGAGGACGCTGCCGCCCGCCGCTGGCAGGGCGCCGGCATCGGTCGACAGCACCACGCCCGCCGGGATGCCGGAGAGCTCGACGAAGAAGATCTTGCCCGCTCCCGCCGCGTTCACCGCGATCGGCAGCGAGACATTGCCCGCGACGAGGTCCTCCTTGGCGAGTACGCGCGAGGAGAGGACCAGCCCGGGCGATTGCGGAGGAACCGGATCGAGCAGCCCGCCGGGCGTGAACAGGGGATCCGGCACGATGCGCAAGGGCAGCGAGAAGCCGAGCGGCCCCGTGTCCGAAAGACCGGCGAGCGGGTCGATCTCCAGTTCACGGAATTGCCCATTCCCGCCTGCCAGGCCGACCGGACCGGCCGCGTTCAGCCCGCCCAGCGCGGCACCGGCGGCCGGGGCGACGGCCTGCAGCCCGGTGGCGATGATGTCGAGCAGCGGAAGCGTGAGGTTGCCGATGGTGACGAGGGCGGGCTCGCCATCCGGCGTCGCGCCAGACAGCAGCACCTCCGCGCCGTTCGCATGCGTGACGAGGACGGAGTTTCCGCTGCGGCGATAGGTGACGTCCGCTGGCTGCGCGTCGAGCACGACCGTCTCGCCCGGCGCGACGGCGAAGACGCGCCGCGTGCCTGCGACGAAGGAGATGCGGCGCGGGCCATTCGCCGGAGCGGGTTGCGCGGCCTGGGCCAGGAAGGTTCCGCCGTCGCTGGAAGCCATGCTCTTCTCCTCGACCGGCCGCCCGTGGCGCATGCGCCCCGGCCGGAAATCGACGCCAACCGGGTTGCGGCTTTTCGACGCGCCCCGGGTGCGAGAGACTTAACACCAGAGCATCCGGGATTCGCCGCAAAAAGAAGAAAAACATCGTAAATGGTTAACGCACTGGCGCCTCTTAACCATTGGCGCGGCAGTTGTCTTCGTGGTCGAAGACAGGACGGCTTCCTGCCCGCGAGTCCCTGCCCGCATGTTCATCGAAGTCCTTGCCGCACCCGCCCTCGCCTACGCGGCGGCCGTCGGCTTCCTCGCGGCGCGCCAGCGGAGCTTCATCTTCCGCCCGCCGGCCGAGCGTCCCGACCCGACGGCGATGGCAGGGGCCGGCTTCTCGCCCGTGGAAGCCGAGGGCGACCCCGGCGCCACGCCACGTTTCTGGATCTCTCCCGCCCGCGCGCCCGATGCACGGACCGTCGTCTTCCTCCACGGCAACGCCAGCACCGTCGCCGATGGCGCGTCGAAGCTCGCGCCGCTCCGAGACGCAGGACTCGGCGTGATGCTGGTCGAATATCCGGGCTATGGCGGAGCACCGGGCAGGCCAACGGAGGCCTCGATCGCGCGCCAGGCCGAGGAGGCTCTCGACCTTCTGGCGCGCGCGGGGATCGGACCGCGACGTCTCGTGCTCTGGGGGGAAAGCCTGGGCACGGGCGTCGCGACCCGGCTGGCGGTCGGGCGAGGCGTCGCGGGCGTCGTGCTCGAGGCTCCCTTCACCTCGGTGGCCGACCGGGCCCAGGAGATCTACTGGTGGACGCCGGCGCGCTGGATCGTGCTCGACGCCTTCGACAACCTCTCGCGCATCGCGAAGCTCGGCGCGCCGCTCCTGATCGTCCATGGCGAGCGCGACGAGACGACGCCCGCCGAACACGGGCGCCGGCTGCTCGCCGCCGCAGCCGACCCCAGGCGCGGCGTCTTCTTTCCCGAGGGCGGGCATGTCGACCTCGTCGAGCACGGCATGATGCGCGAGGTGCTTTCCTTCATCGCCTCGCTGCCCACGGAGCGCCCCGCATGATCGTCGACACGGCCACGCTTGCGACGCTGCGCGCGGCGATGCTGCCCATGGACGGCACCATCGCCGACCACGCGGAGGAGATCCTCGCCGCGGCCGCCGAGGCGATGTCGCCCGCCCGCGCGCGCGAACTCGCCTATGTCGACCTCACGGCCGGCTCATGCCTGCTGCCGCTCGCCTTCGCCGCGGCGGGCGCGCGTTCCGTGGTCGTCAACGACATCGCCACGCGCAGCATCGTGGCGGCGCGCGCGCTCTTCGCGGGCGGCGACGTGCCCGCCGGGATGCTGGACGACGCGCTGGCCGGGCGCCTGCCTGCGCGCGCGCACGTGCCGAGCTTCCGCTTCGCGAGCGACTACCTGCCGGAAGCGGCGTGCCGGACCTTCGACCGGCTCTACCACCTGGACCTGCCCGCGCCGCAGGCTGCGACGCTGCGCTACCTCGCGCTGCGCCACGTGCTGCGCCTCGCCGACCCGGAGGAAGGGTTCCGCGTGCTGCTGACCCATGACCGCGCGCAGCTCCTCGCGGACCGCGAGGAGGACTGGAGCCGCTTCGTCGCGCGCCTCGACGAGGGCACCGACGGCATCGCGGCCGACCTCCTTGCCGTTCGCGCCGGCGCGCGGGCCGCCGCCGCCGCTGGCAGCACGCGCGTCCTCCAGGCCGACATGCGCGACATCGCCGCGGCGATCGACTTCACCGGTCCCTGCCTCGTGGCGGTGAACCCGCCGACCAACGGGGTCGACGAGTACGTGATCGACGACCAGATCGTGCACAGCCTCGTCGCGAACCGCCTCGTGCCGCTGTCGCGCTGCACGGAGGACCCCGCGGAATTCTGGACGCGCCGGGTCGAGGCGGCGCTGGCGCCCATGCCCACGGGGACGCTCTTCCTCGTCTGGGGCGGCGATGGCGCGATGACGGCGGCGGCCTGCGAGGCGGCGTGGCGACGCCATGGCGACGTCGTCCATCGCGCGACCATCTCCTTCGGCGATGGCCGCGGCGCGACCTGGGGGATCTTCCGGCGCCGATGACCCGGCACCGCCGCACCGGCAGCCATGCGGCGGGCTCATGGCCGCGACGAACATCCGCTGGAAAACGGCATGGCGATGGGTGTATCTGCCCGCCCGCTTGCCGCGGCGTCTGCGCCGCGACGCGGAGGTCCGCTTCATGATGGGGTCCGCCCGGGGCGTCACGCCCGAGGACAGGACGCGAAGGCTCATCCTCGCCGCGCTCGGCGTCGTCTTCGGCGACATCGGGACGTCGCCGCTCTACGCGATCCGCGAGTGCTTCAGCCACGGCGGCGGCGCGCTGGAGGTCGGCCCGGCGAGCATCCTCGGCGTCCTGTCGCTCATCGTCTGGGCGCAGGTGCTGCTGATCTCGGTCAAGTACGCGCTCTTCGTGATGCGCGCGGACAACCAGGGCCAGGGCGGCATCCTTGCGCTGATGGCCCTCGCCCTCCATGGGCAGGATGCGCGCCGCCGCTCCTCGGTCGCGATCATGGGGCTCGCCGCGGTCGGCGCCGCGCTGTTCTTCGGCGACGGCATGCTCACGCCGGCCATCTCGGTGCTGAGCGCGGTCGAGGGCCTCGAGCTCGCCGCGCCGTGGCTCCATCCCTTCGTCGTGCCGCTCACGATCGTCGTGGTCATCGCGCTGTTCGCGATGCAGAGCCGGGGCACCGAGCATGTCGGCCGCCTCTTCGGGCCGGTGATGGCGCTCTGGTTCGCGGTCCTCGCGGCCATGGGGCTCTGGCAGGTCGCGGGCGACCCGTCGGTCCTCGCCGCCATCGACCCGCGCCACGCGGCGCGCTTCCTCGTCTCGGAGCCGGTCATGGCCTTCGTGACCCTCGGCGCGGTGTTCCTCGCGGTCACCGGGGCCGAGGCGCTCTACGCCGACATGGGCCATTTCGGCGCGCGGCCGATCCGGCTCGCCTGGTTCGCCTTCGTCTTCCCGGCGCTGACGCTGAACTATCTCGGCCAGGGGGCGCTGCTGCTCGCGGACCCGTCGGCCGTGCGCAACCCGTTCTACCTCATGGTGCCGTCCTGGGCGCTGCTGCCGCTGGTGCTGCTTGCGACACTGGCGACGGTGATCGCCTCCCAGGCAGTGATCTCCGGCGCCTTCTCGCTCGCGCGGCAATGCGTGCAGCTCGGCTTCCTGCCGCGGCTCGAGATCCGCCACACCTCGGAGCACGAGATCGGCCAGATCTACGCCCCGCAGGTGAACTGGATGCTGATGGCGGGCGTGATCGCGCTGGTCGTCGGGTTCCGTGACTCCTCCTCGCTCGCCTCCGCCTACGGCATCGCGGTGACCGGGACGATGGCGATCGACGGGATCCTCTTCTGGTTCGTCGCGCGCCGCGTCTGGCGCTGGAACGCCGCTGGCGTCGGCGCGCTGGTCGCGCTGTTCCTCGCGGTCGACCTGGCCTTCCTCGGGTCGAACGCGCTGAAGGTCGCCAATGGCGGCTGGTTCCCGCTGGTCGCCGGGGCGTTCCTCGTCGCGGTGATGAAGACGTGGCGCGACGGCCGGCACCTGCTCGCCGAGCAGATGCGGCAGGACGCCCTGCCCGTCGCCGACTTCGTGGCGCAGGTCGCGCGTCGGCCCGCGCAGCGCGTGGCGGGCACGGCGGTCTTCCTCACGAGCAACCCGGATGGCACGCCCCACGCGCTGCTGCACAACCTGAAGCACAACCGGATCCTGCACGAGCGCGTCGTCTTCCTCACCGTCCGCTTCCACGACGCCCCGTTCGTCGCGGCGGACCGGCGGGCCCGGGTCGAGGACCTGGGGCAGGGTTTCCACCGCATCGTGCTGACCTGCGGCTTCAAGGAGACGCCGAACATCCCCCGCGAGCTCGACGGCATCCGCGGCGCCGGCGGTCCCTTCGACCCGATGCAGACATCCTACTTCCTCGGCCGCGAGCGGCTGGTCCTTCGCGAGCGACCGCTGATGGCACGGTGGCGCGAGAAGCTCTTCATCGTCATGCAGCACAACCAGTCCTCGGCGACGGATTTCTTCGGCATCCCGCCAAACCGTGTCGTCGAGCTCGGGGCCCAGGTGGAGGTATGAACGACATGGACGACGCATGCCGCGCGTTGCGCATCGACGGGCCGCGCATGATGCGGCGCATCGCCGAGCTCGCGGCGATCGGCGCGATCGACGGCGGAGGCTGCGCGCGCCTCGCGCTGACCGACGAGGACAGGCAGGGCCGCGACCTCGTGCGCGGCTGGATGGCCGGGCTCGGGCTCGAGGTCCGCGTCGACGCGATCGGCAACGTCTTCGGCTTCACGCCGGGATGGCGGGAGAAGGCGCCGGTCATGACCGGCTCGCATGTCGACACCGTGCGCACCGGCGGCCGCTACGACGGCAACTACGGCGTCATCGCCGGGCTGGAGGTGGTCGAGACGCTGCGCGACGCCGGCATCGCGCCACCGCGCCCGCTCTGCGTCGCCTTCTTCACCAACGAGGAGGGCTCGCGTTTCCAGCCCGACATGCTCGGCAGCCTCGTGCATGCCGGCGGCCTCGCCCTCGAGGAGGCGCATGCGGCGCGCGACGCGCGCGGCGCCAGCGTGGGTGACGAGCTGCGCCGCATCGGCTATCTCGGCGACGAGCGCCCGGGCTTCGTCGTGCCGTCGGCCTTCGTCGAGCTCCACATCGAGCAGGGACCGATCCTCGACGCCGAGGGCATCGCCATCGGCGCGGTCGAGGACCTGCAGGGCATCTCCTGGCAGGAGATCGTCGTCACCGGCCAGTCGAACCACGCGGGCACGACGCCGATGCGCCTGCGCAGGGACGCCGGCCATGTCGCGGCGGCGACCGCGTCCTTCCTGCACGACCTCGCCTGGGAGATGGGCGGCGCGCAGGTCTGCACCGTCGGGCGGATCGAACTCCACCCCAACTACATCAACGTGATCCCTGCCCGCGCGACCTTCACCGCGGACCTGCGCAACACGGACGAGGCCCTGCTCCGGCAGGCGGAGGCCCGCCTCGCGGGGTTCCTCGAGTCCATCGCGGCGCGCACGGGAACCACCGTCGAGGCACGCAGGCTCGCGCGCTTCGAGCCGGTGGCGTTCGACCGCGGGATCACGGACCTCGTCGAGGAAGTTGCACGCGGGTTCGGACTGGGCGTGCGGCGGATGACGTCGGGCGCCGGGCACGACGCGCAGATGATGGCGCGCATCTGCCCATCAGGCATGATCTTCGTGCCCTCGGTACGGGGCATCAGCCACAACCCCGCGGAGCACACCGCGGAGGTGGACCTGGTGGCGGGGGCGAACGTGCTGCTGCGCACGATGCTCGTGCTGGCCGCGCGCTGAGCGAGGCGCGCAGGCGCCGGAGGGCGCCGCCCTCCGGAGGCCTCAGCCGAAATTCGTCTGGACCTGCGAGACCACCTGGTTCTGGATCGTCACCAGGAGTGCATCGGAGGCATCTGCGCCTGCACCAGCTGCGTCCATTCGCAGTTCGACATTCGCGTTGTTCTGCACGAGGACGAAGTACCGGGACGCGGTGGCAGTCGTGCCTCCGAGGCTGGCCAGCAGCTGGCTGACATCGAGGACGTCGCCCGCGCCGAAATCGGCGATCACGTCGCCCGCGCCGACGGCGTCGATGCGGTAGACGAAGCGATCCGCGCCCGCGCCGCCGATGAGGCTGTCCGCCCCGGCGCCGCCCTCGAGCACGTCGTCGCCGATGGAGCCATCGAGCTTGTCCGCGCCCGCGCCGCCAAGGAGCGAGTCGCTTCCACCACCGCCCCAGAGGTTGTCGTTGCC
The DNA here is from genome assembly GCA_041178225.1 of Pseudomonadota bacterium. Classification (GTDB taxonomy): domain Bacteria; phylum Pseudomonadota; class Alphaproteobacteria; order CACIAM-22H2; family CACIAM-22H2; genus CAIOSQ01. The sequence continues at coordinate 11,472 of JBEGVV010000206.1, forward strand.
CTCGCCGCCGTCGAGGCGGTCCGCGGCGTCGCCGGACCAGAGCACGTCATTGCCATCGCCACCATTCATCGTGGCGGAGGTGGTGTAGGCGGCGCGCTTGCTCGTCAGGTCGATCACGTCGTCGCCGCTGCCCGCCTCGAACAGCTCGACCCCCAGCACGCGCGCCTCGGTGGAGACGCCGGGATGCGAACTGTAACTGTCGTCGAGGAAGAACGCGTCGCCGCCCGACGTCATCACCATCGTGTCGCGGCCGTCGCCACCATCGAAGGCGTCGTAGCTGCGCGCCTTGTTCTGTATCGACACGAACTCGTTGGTGCCGGCGATGGTCGGACTGCCGACATTCAGCGCGCCGAAGCCAGACGTCCACTGTGGGACATCGGCGTTGTAGACGATGATGTCGTCGCCGCCGCCGCCGAGGACGCGATCCGTGCCGCCACCGGCCACGAGCGAGTCGGCGCCCATTCCGCCGACCATGGTGTCGTTGCCGGCGGTGCCGTCGTAGCGCTCGATCGCGTCGACGACGGTGACGGTCACGTTCTGGTCGACGGTCAGGCCGGCCGCGTCGGTCGCCCTGACCTTCAGGGACAGGGACTGCGCGGCCTCGTAGTCGAGGCTGACGCCTGCCTTGAGCCTGAGTTCCCCGCCGGCGACCTCGAAGCGCGCATCGTTGAGCACGGAGAAGGAATGAGTATCGCCTGCATCCGGATCCGCGGCGCCGAAGGTCCCGACCACCGCGCCGGCGACGTTCTCGAGGACGCTGGACGAGGAAAGCGAGATCGACTTCGGTGCCTCGTTCACGTTCGAGACGGTGATCGACATCGTCTCGGCTCGGCTTGCGCCGGTCGCATCCGCGACCGTCACCTTGATGTCCACGGACGCTTCGCCCTCGCGATCGAGGCTCGTGCCGGCCTTCAGCTTCAGCACGCCGCCCGACACCTCGAACCGCGCGTCGTCCACCGACCAGGAATGCGTGTCGCCCGCGTCGGGGTCGACAACCGAGAGCGTCCCGACGGTGCCGCCCTCGAGGTTCTCCGCGACGCTCGAGCCAGACAGCACGATGTCCGAAGGCGTCTCGTTCACGTTCGTC
>JBEGVV010000207.1:0-37338 GCA_041178225.1 Pseudomonadota bacterium
CCGGGCTCGGCGCGCGGCGCATGAGCTGCCCCCTGCCCGAGCCACCGAAGCCGCCAGAGCCGCCGCCGCCACCGCGCATGGAGGCTCCGCAGGAAGCGCCGCCCGCGCCGCCGCCGCCACCGCCGCCACCACCGCCGCCACCATCATCGCCGCCGCCGCGCCCGACGCCACCGCCCGAGCCGCCGAAGCCGCCGGAGCGCCAGGCGGAGAAGCCGCCCGAGCCGCCGCCCAACACGCTGCCCTGCAACGCCGAGACCAAGAGCGGCGGGCAGGGCGTGACGCTCAACAACCATTTCCTGGGCGACAAGCCCGGCCCGGTCGAGGTGACCTACGACACGAAGCGGCAGCCCGACCATATCCGCGTCTACTATCGCGGCCGGCTGCTCGCGGAAACGAACGGGCCGGTCTCGGGCCAGGGCTCGATCCGCTTCGACTGGCGGCCGGAGCCCGGCGGGCCCGACGCCTATGTCGTCGAGGTGCAGGTCATCGGACCGGGCGTCGGCACGCAATGGTCCTACAACCTCGGCTGCCCGAGATGAACGCGGCGACCGCCGCGAGGAAGGAACGAGCGATGCGATCCATGCGCGCCGCCGCCGTCGCGCTCGCCGCCACGGCGTGCCTCGCCAACGCGCCCTCGCGCGCGGGCGAATACCTGCCCGAACGGCTCGAGCTGCGCCCGCTGCGCCTCGCGCCGATCGAGCGCAACGTCAACGAGGTCTCCAACGCGGCCTCGCGCCAGGTGGCGGCGACGCTCGATGCCGCCGAGGTCTCCATCCCGCGCAGCTGGCGCCTGGTCGGCACGATGCCGGTCGCGGGCGCGCGCGGGGGCCAGGCCTTCATGCTCGTCTTCCAGGACACGCAGACCTCCGCGGTCCACGCGCTCTCGGTGACGCCCGACGGCTACGTGTCCGGGGGCGCGGGCTTCACGATCCCCGCGCGCTGAGCCGCGCGGTCGGCGGGCTTCACTTCGCGAGCACCGCCGCGATCTCGCGCATCTGGACGCGCGCGCGCAGCAGGTAGAACCCCTGGGCCGCGAGATGGCTCGGGAAGACCGCGCCGTCGGGCGCGGCGTTGAGCACGACCAGCGGGTCCATCGACGCGGCATGCGCAAGCGAGGCGAGCATGCTGCGCCAGAGCGTGCCGACGTCGCGCTCGCGCACGACGCCCGCGAAGTCCTTCTCGAGCTCGCGCAGCACCAGCGCGTAGCCATGGGCCTGGCCCTTGACCGAGAAGAAGATGTCGTCGGCGCGCATGTCGAGCACGCCATGGCCGATGCGCTGGTCGAGCGCCGCGGCCGACGAGCCGAGGTCGAGCGCGATGCGGTCGAGCGTCGCGATCAGGTTGTCGGCGCGTCGCTCGAACACCGCCTGCCCCGCGGCGAGGCGGCGGTTGTAGGCCAGCAGCGCCTGGCGCGCGCGGCGGTACTGCGCCTCGCTCGGCGCCTGCGGCCAGGGCGAGGTCGCGAGGTCGATCACCCACTTGTCGCCCGGGAATTGCAGCAGGCCAGCGGCCTCGCGCAGGTCGCCGTCGTCCTGGCTGGTGCCGCGCGCCCGGCCGAGCTGGTCGCGCAGCTCGGCGGTCACGCGCGCCAGCGCGGCGAACATCCCCTGCTGGAAGTTCGGCATGTTGTCGAGCCAGTGCCCGGGCATGAACCAGGGATCGTTGGCGACCCAGCGCTTCTCGTCGGTCTCGCGCGCCACCAGCGCGGCGATCATCGCCACCGCGCGGCTGCCGCCGGCGGCGGGCTCGCCCGCGGGCAGGGCGTAGGCGGGGTCGTCGTCGATGTCGTGGATCCAGAGCATCGCGGCGGGGAAGCCGGCCGCGAGCGCGAGGGCGGCCGCGGCGGCGATCGACAGGGCGCGCCGCGCGGCGGGGCGCGGCTCCTGGCCTGGCTGGCTGGTCATGGCTCGCCTTTCTGCTGGGGGAGCGTGATGTGGTGGCCCGATCGCCGCGCGCCAGTACCGGCGCGCGGCTATGCGCGCGCGGGCAGGCGCACCCGGAAGACCGAGCCGACGCCGAGCGTCGACGTGGCGGACACCGAGCCGCCATGCATGCGAACGAACTCGCGCACGAGGCTCAGCCCGAGGCCCGATCCAGGGACGCCGCGTGCCGAGCTGGCGCGGAAGAAGCGTCGGAAGAGCATCGGCAGATCCTCGGGCGGGACGCCGACGCCCTTGTCGGCGACCGCAAGCTCGATCCAGCGGCCGCCCTCGGCATGGCCAAGCTGGACGCAGATGTCGCGGCTGTCGCCCGAGTACTTGACGGCGTTGGAGAGCAGGTTCGAGACGACCATCTCGAGCATGTGGCGGTCGCCCTCCACGGCGAAGCCCGGCCGGTCGGCCTCGATGGCGAAGGCGAAGCCGGGGTTTATCTGCTTCTGGAGCGCGGTGACCTCGCGCACGAGGGAAAGCAGGTCCAGGCTCTCCTTGTCCGCCGTCACGCGGCCATCCTCCAGCCGGGTGCTCGACAGCATGCGCTCGATGACGTCGACCGCCCGCGACACGGAGGCGCGGATGCGGTCGATGCGCAGCCGCGCCTCGGCGTCTTCCGCGAGCCGCGCGCCGAGGCGCTGCGCGGTGCTGTCGATCACGGCCAGCGGCGTGCGCAGCTCGTGGTTCACCATCGAGACAAGGCTGCGCATCTCCGCGCTGCGCCGCACCTCGGCCTCCGCCATCGTCCGGATGCGCGCCTCGCGCTCGCGCTGCGCCGTGATGTCGCGGCCCGTGCCCCGGTAGCCGAGGAAGGTCCCCCCGGCGTCGAAGATCGGCCGGCCGCTGAGCTCGCAGAACTGGATCCCGCGACGTTCGTAGGGCTTGTTCGTCGGCCGCTCGTAGACGAAGCCGTGGAAGACCTCGCGCCGGTCCATCAACTGCTCGAGGGTCCGCAGGTGGTCGGGCACGACATGCCCATAGGCCTCGTGGATCTCTATGCGCGACCGGCCGAGGATCTCGGAGCTCAGCTCGACGCTCGAGTTGAACTGGTTGCCGGTGATGAAGGAGAAGCGGTGGCGCGCGTCCGTCTCCCAGAACCAGCCGAAGCCGACCTCGGCGAAGTCCTCGAAGCGCCGCTCCCGCGGGAAGTCGCTCACTTGATCGCCAGGGTCTGCTCCGCGCCGCCGAGCCGTATCACCGCGGCCAGCGTCGCGGCCGTGATGCCGACCAGCATGGTCGCGTAGGCCGCCGCGATGCCGATGTCGCCGTTGAAGGCCTGCTGGTAGGCCGCGATCGGCAGCGTGCGCGTCGCGCCGGTGTAGAGGACGATCGAGGCGGAGAGCTCGTTGAAGACCTCGAGCCACGCGATGGTCATGCCCGCCATGATGCCCGGCCGCATCAGCGGCACCATGATCCTGCGGAAGCCCGCGAGCGGCGGCGCGCCGAGGTTCAGCGACGCCTCCTCGAGGCCGCGGTCGATCTGGTAGACGACGCTCGACGCCGCGCGCGTGAGGTAGGGCATGCGCCGCACGATGTAGACGATCACGATGATCCAGGCGGTGCCGGTGATGTAGATGGGCGGGCCGTTGAAGACCGAGGCGTAGCCGATGCCAAGCACGGTCCCGGGCACGACGAAGGGGATCATCGCGACCAGGTCGAGCGTCCGCGACAGCGGGCCGCCATATCGGCTGACGTAGTAGCCGAAGGCCGAGCCCATCACGACGATCGCGAAGAGCGCGGCGGTCGCGTAGGCGACGCTGTTCCACAGCGCGTCGCCGATCAGCGCGAAGGCCTTCTGGTAGTTCTCGAGCGTGAACTCCGCCTGGAACACCGCGCCGCGCGCGTCGAGGAAGGACGACACGCAGACGACGACCAGCGGCAGGCTCGCCGCCGCGACGACGAGGAAGGTCGCGCCCGCGCAGGACGCCGCGCGCCAGCCCGCGAGCAGCGCCGGCGGGGGCTGCTGCGCCGCCGCGTCGCCGACGACCGAGCGCCGGTCGGAGGCAAGGCGCATGAGCAGGACCAGGCCGAGCGCGATCGTCACCAGCACGACGCTGGTGGTCGCCGCCATGCCGGGCTCGCTGCCGATCTCGTTGAGGTAGAGCGAGTAGGCGAGCGTCGCGAGGACGGGATAGCGCTCGCCCTCGCCCAGGATGTTCGCGGTGCCGAAGTCGGCGAGCGTGCTGAGGAAGACCAGCAGCGCCGAGGTCGCGACGCCGGGCAGCGCCAGCGGCAGGGTCACGGTGGCGACGACCATCGCCGGGCGCCGGCCGAGGCTCGCCGCGGCCTCCTCGAAGCTGCGGTCGATGCGCTGCAGCGCGCCGGAGACGACGAAGAACACGACGGGGTAGTGGCTGAAGGCGCTCGCGATCGAGATGCCCGCCGGCCCGTAGATGGTCGGCAGCTCGATGCCCAGCGTGTCGCGCGCGAAGAGCGTGACCATGCCGCCGCGCCCGAACAGGATCACCCAGGCATAGGCGCCGATGAACGGCGGCGAGAGCATGCACATGACGATCATGGTCATGAGCACCGGCCGCCCGGGGAAGCGGAAGCGCGTGAACAGGATCGCCAGCGGCACGCCGATCGCCAGCGACAGGATGGTCGCGGCCGTCGCGACGTTCAGGCTGTTGAACAGCGCGCGGCGGAAGTAGCGCGAGCCGAAGAAGGTCTCGAAGTTCTCGAGCCCGATGCAGTCGCAGTCCTGGCCCTGCAGGCTCTGCGCGAACAGGGCCAGCAGCGGGACGACCGCGAAGACGAGGGCGAAGCCGATGCCCGCGAGCCCGATGAAGGTCCAGGGATCGCGCAGCGCCGCGGCGACCGGGTTGCGCCTCAACCGACCCTCCGCCCGTCCCCGGCGTCGAAGACGCGCGCCTTGCCCGGCGCGAACCAGAGGTCGACCTCGCCGCCCGGGCCGGGCAGGCGCGCCGCGACGTCGGTGTCGGCCTCGACGGGCGTGCCGTCGGCGAGCACGCAGGCGAGCCTGAGCTTCGCGCCAAGGTAGGACGCGAGGACGACGCGCGCGCGCAGCCGCACCGCGTCGGGCGACGGCGATTCGAGCCTGATGTCCTCGGCGCGCAGCGTCGCGACGAGCTCGCTGCCCGCGGCGGCGGTCACCGGCAGCGGCAGCATCGCGCCGCCCGACAGCCGCGCGGCGCCGCCCTCGGCGCGCGCGGGGATCTTGTTGGCGCCGCCGATGAAGTCGGCGACGAAGAGGTGCGAGGGCTGCTCGTAGACGCGCCGCGGCTCGTCCACCTGCAGCAGCCGGCCGCGGTCGAGGACGGCGATGCGGTCGGAGACGGCGAGCGCCTCCTCCTGGTCGTGGGTGACGTAGAGCGTCGTGATGCCGAGCTCGCGCTGCAGCAGGCGGATCTCCTGCCGCATCTCGATGCGCAGCTTGGCATCGAGGTTGGACAGCGGCTCGTCCATCAGCAGCAGCTCGGGCTCGATGACGATCGCGCGGGCGAGGCCCACGCGCTGCTTCTGGCCGCCGGAGAGCTGCGGCGGGAAGCGCCCGCCGAGCTCGCCCAGCCGCACGCGCCCGAGCGCCGAGGCGACCTTGCGCGCGATGTCCGCGGACTGCGTGCCGCGCGCGCGCAGCCCGTAGGCGACGTTGTCGAAGACCGACATGTGCGGGAACACGGCGTAGTGCTGGAACACCATGCCGAAGTCGCGCCGGTGGGGCGGCTCGCCGTCGATGACGCGGCCGCCCACCGTCACGCTCCCGTCGTCCTGCTGCAGGAAGCCGGCGACGATGCGCAGCAGCGTCGTCTTCCCGCAGCCCGACGGCCCCAGCAGCGTCAGGAACTCCCCCCTGGGCAGCTCGAGGCTGACGCCGCCGAGCACGGTCAGCGGCCCGAACCGCTTGACCACGCCCGATATCGCCACGTGGGCCGTCACGCCGGTCTGCCTCGCGTTCAGCGCCGCGCGAGGCGCAGGTAGCGGTCCATGAACTCCTTGTTCTTGGACACCGCCCATTCCGGCGGGATGTTCTTGATCGGGAGCTTGGCGACGTCGAGCGCCTTCTCCGGGCCCGGCACGTCGGTGCGGATCGGGCGGCGGCCCGAGGCCTTGACGATCACGCCCTGGCCTTCGGGCGAGACGATGTAGTCGATCAGCGCCTTGCCGGCCGCGGCGTTCGGCGCCTTGGCGACCAGCGCCATGGCGTCGGCCTGCACGCTCGTGCCCTCCTTCGGGTAGACGATGCGGATCGGCGCGCCGCCATCGATGAAGCGCTGGGCGTTGTCCTCCAGCGTCAGCGCCATCGCGTACTCGCCCTGCGCCGCGCCGCGGATCACGGCGGTGGAGCTGCCGGTGATGACGAAGTTCTCCATCATGCGGCCGAACAGCGCCCAGCCCGCGGCCTCGCCCTCGTTGTGCAGGATCTGCAGCATCTGCACGAAGGCCGAGCCCGACTTGTCGGAGCCGGCGAAGGCCACCTTGCCCTTCCACTTCGGGTCGGCGAGGTCCTTCCACTGCGTCGGGATCTCGGCTTCCGGCACCAGCTTCGTGTTGACCGCGATGACCGCCGGCAGCGTGACCGTGAACGGGATCCAGTTCCGCGAGTAGCGCAGGCCGGGGATGATCTTGTCCTGCCCGGGCGGGTCGTAGGGCTCGAACAGCGCGGCGTTGGCGTCGATGCCGTCGGCGCCGACCGATATCAGCGCGTCGGCGAGCGGGCGCGCGGACTCGGCCTGCAGGCGCTTGACGAGCTCGCCCGAGCCGGCGGAGACGACCTGGACCTCCATGCCCGACTTCGCCTTGAAGGCCGGGACCAGGGCGTTGAGGATGTCCGTCGGCATCGCCGAGTACATCGTCACGGAGCGGGCCTGCGCGCGCAGGATCCCGGGGGCTCCGGCGAGCGCGGCGGTGGCGGCGGTGGCGGCCAGCACGCGGCGGCGGCCATGGGAACGGACGGACATCTCTGGCTCTCCCTCTCTGTGTCTCTGCGCTTCGCGCCTCGGGGGGCGGAGTATCGCGCAATCGGCGGGAGTCTTTAACCGGGAACTTCGCGCCCGCGAAGCATCCTCACGCGGGTGGCGGCGCGGCGGCGCCCTCGCCGGCGGCGGCGGCCGCCTGGCCGGGCAGCCAGCGCGCGAGTTCCGCGCGCAGGCTGGCGAGCATGATCGGCTTGCTGAGGTAGCCGTCCATGCCGGCGTCGAGGCAGCGCTGGCGGTCCGCGTCGAAGGCCGCCGCGGTCAGCGCGACGATCGGCACGCGCCGGCGCCCCTCGCGGGCCTCGGCCGCGCGCACGAGGCGCGTCGCCTCGAGCCCGTCCATGCCGGGCATCTGCAGGTCCATGAGGACGAGGTCGGGCGCCCAGTCGCCCAGCGCGGCCTCTACGGCCTGCGCGCCGTCCTCGACCGCGCGCACATCGACGCCCAGCCGCGCGAGCAGGCGTTCGTTGACGAGGCGGTTGGCCGGCGCGTCGTCGGCCATCAGGACGCGGCCGGCGAAGCGCTCCGCGCCGGCGCCCGAGGCACCGGCCTCGCGCGCGCGCGTGGCCTCGGCCACCGGCACGCGGAACCAGAAGCGCGAGCCCCTGCCCTCCTCGCTCGCGAAGCCGGCCTCGCCGCCCATGGCGCGCGCGATGCCGCGCAGGATGGACAGGCCGAGGCCCGAGCCGCCATGCCGGCGCGTGCTCGAGGCGTCGACCTGCGAGAAGCGCTCGAAGAGCAGGCCCTGCTTGCCGGCGGGGATCCCGATGCCGCTGTCGGCGACCGCGACCTCCAGCCAGGCGCGCCCGTCGGCGCCACGCGCCTCCGCGGCCTCGACGCGCACGAAGCCGGCCTGGGTGAACTTCACGGCGTTGGAGACGAGGTTCGTGAGCATCTGGCGCAGGCGCATCGGGTCCGAGCGATAGGACCGCGCGGCCAGCGCGCCGAGGTCGGCCGAGAGCGCGATGCCCTTCCCGCGCGCGGCCTCGGCGAAGAGCGACAGCGTGCCGTCGACCAGCCTGCCGAGCTCGAAGTCCGACTCGACGACCTCGACCTTGCCCGCCTCGATCTTCGAGAAGTCGAGGATGTCGTTGAGCAGCGCGAGCAGCGCGCTGCCGGAATCCGAGATCGTGCGCACGAAGCGCCGGCGCTCGGCCTCGTCGAGCTCGCCGCCTTCCAGCAGCTGCGCCATGCCGAGGATGCCGTTCATCGGCGTGCGCAGCTCGTGGGACATCGTCGCGAGGAAGTCGCCCTTCGCGCGGTTGGCTGCCTCGGATTCCTCCTTGGCGCGCTGCAGCTCCGCGCGCGTCGCCTCGCGCTCCTGCACGAGGCGCGAGATCGTCGCGACCATGTCCCCGATGCCCTCACCGGCGCGCGCGCCGGCGCCGCGCTCGGGCAGCAGGTCCGAGATGATGCCCCGCAGCGAGGCCAGCGCCGCCTCGCGCTCGGCCAGCTCGCCGCGCAGCCTGCCCGCGGTCGAGGACAGCGCCTCGAGCGCCTCGCGGAACTCCGCGGGCGCGCTGCGCACCAGCGCGTCGTCGAGCGCGGGCGCGGCGTCCGCGCTCCCGGCCCCGCCGGTCATGCGCGACAGCGCGAGGCGGCGGAGCCAGAGGCGCAACGGGATCCAGATCAGCAGGACGCCGCCGACGAAGCAGGCGAGGCCGACGGCCACCGCCTCCGCCACGTCGCTCCATATCTCGCTGGCGACGCCATCGGCGTCGAAGCGCATGCGCAGCACGCCGTAGTCGATGCCGCCGACGGTGATGCTGCGGTTGGCCTCCGGCAGCTGCGCGGCGATGGAGGCGACGAGCCACCCGGGCGCGGCGAGCGCATGGTGCGCCCCGCGCGTGCGCACGCTCCTGATCCGCCCGCCACCCAGGTCGATGAACTGGACCTCGAGCAGGTGGTCGCGCATCGTCGCGAGGTCGAGCGTGCGCAGGATCGTGTCGTAGTCGCCGATCACCGCGCTGTCGCTCACGGTCTGCGCGGTGATCTCCATCATCACCAGCGCGTTGTCCTGCATGTACTCGACCTGCTGGCGCATCTCGTGGTGGAAGAAGAAATAGGAAAGGCTGCCGACGCACAGCAGCCAGGCGAGGGTGTAGAGCGCGAGGACGCGCACCACCATCGAGCCCGGGAGCAGCAGGTCGAGCCAGGACCGCCCCGGCGCGCCACGGGGCGCCGCGCGCCGTCCGTCCACCACCCGGGAGCCCACCACCGCCTCAGCGCAGGAAGGGCGGGGCGTTCTCGAAGAACGTCACGTAGTTGGCGTAGTCGGCCATGGAGGCCGGGATGAAGTGGTCGGCGGCCGTCAGCGACACCACGGCCGAGGCCGCCTCGAGCACCTTGCGCCCGCGCGGGTCGGAATGCATGCCGAAGAAGGCTTCGGCGATGGCGTCGACATGGGCCTGCGGCACCTTCGCCGCCGCCATCAGCGCGAGGTCGTGGAAGCCCTCGGAGCTCCAGAGCACGCGGAAGGCCTTGCGCTCGCGCTCGGCGTAGCCGTCGACCAGCATCGAGTTGCTGCCCACCGCCCGCGCGCGGCCGGCGAAGAGCTGGGCGAAGGCGGCGTTCTGGTTGCCGCTGAACATCGGCTTCACCTGGATCGAGCTCGCGAACAGGTGGGCCATCGGCAGCTTGTAGCCCACGAAGGCCTCGTTGCCGGCGAAGGCGATCTCCTGGTCGCGCAGGTCCTCGAGCGCCGCGACGGGCGAGTCCGCCGGGACGACGATCTGCGCGCGCAGCGTCGGCCCGTTGCGTCGCCCGAACACCTTCCAGCCCAGCGCCATGCGCTGCGGGCTGAAGAGGTGGTTGCTGAAAACGAATTCCACCTCCTGCGCGAGGACATAGGCGGTGGTGTCGGCGGAGGTGCGGCCGATCTTCAGCTGCATCGGCACGCCGCTCTTCTCGGCCACGTACTGGATGATCGGGTTCCAGTACGAGGCGGTCTTGTTGATGTCCCACTGGTTCACCGGCGAGAACCGGTATGGCTCGCGCTGGGCCGCGGCCGGCGCCGTGGTGGCGAGCCATGCCGCGAGGGCGAGGCCAAGCACGCGCGCCATACCGTCGAAGATCAACATGCTTCCCCCGGCGCGCCGGGCCAGGTCGCCTCGGCGGCACGCGGAAACTACGCCCGGCCCATGCGCGCGGCTCGTAAAGAAACGTGAAGCCGCGCTCAGCGATTGGCCTCGGCGCCGGCCGGCCAGAGCACGGCGTGCCAGCGCAGCAGCATGGCGAGGGTGCAGGCGAGGCCGACCAGGCCGTAGAGCAGCGTCGTGCCCGCGAAGCCCAGCCACCCGATCAGCGGCCCCGAGATCCAGAGCCCGAGCGGCAGCCCGTAGACGGCCAGCGTGCGCAGCCCGGCGATCCGCCCGCGCAGCTCGGGCGGCGCGTGGCGCAGCTGGATCACCGACATCGGCACCATGCACAGGCCCTGCACGATCCCCGTGAGCAGCAGCAGCGGGATCCCCGTTGCCAGCCCGCCGGTATGGCCGAGCGCGATGGTCAGCAGCTGCCAGAGCACCGCGAAGCCGATCATCATCCGCCCGGCGAGCACGCGGTTGCCCAGCACGCTGAGCAGGATCGACGCCGCCACGCAGCCCCCCGCGGAGGCCGCCACCATCCAGCCGAGCCCGGCCTGGCTCGTGCCGTAGACCTCGCGCGCGACATAGGGCAGCAGCCCGAGCATGAAGGGATAGGTCGCGATGTTGATCAGGAAGGCGAGGCTCATCACCGCGAGCTGCGGCGGCAGCGACCAGACGATGCGGATCGCCGCGACGAGGTCGGCGAGCGGCGACGCGGCCTCGCGCCGGGGCGGCCGGGTCGTCGGCTCCCCGCGGCGCGTGCCGGTGCCCAGCGTGAGCGCGAGCGCGCAGCCATAGAGCGCGACGATGCAGACATAGGCCCCGCTCATCCCCAGCGCCGCCACCAGCCCGGCCCCGGCCAGCGCGCCGAGCGCGCGCGCGGAATCGTGGGTGACGCGCGACAGGCCCATCGCGCCGACAAGCAGCCCCTGCGGCATCGTCTCGCCGGTCAGGACGTTGCGCACGCCCGCGTCGGAGGCGCGCACCAGCCCTGCGATCGCCGCCACGGCGAAGGCCTCGGTCGGCCCGAGCAGCCCCGCGAAGGACAGCGCGCAGATGAGCGCCGCCAGCGCCAGGTAGGTCGCGCGCATCGCGCAGAGCAGGGTCTTGTGGCTGATGCGGTCGCCGAGCAGCCCCACCAGCGGCGCGAAGAGCGTGCCGATGTACTGCAGCGAGGCGAAGACCGTCAGCAGCAGGACCGAGCGCGTCTCGACCAGGATGAACCACCCCAGCGCGATCGTCTCCATCTCGAAGGCGCAGGACGTCGCGAGGTCCGCCGGCCACTGGAAGCGGAAGCTGCGCACGCCGAAGGGCGCGAGCATCCGCGCGCGTCCTCCGGCCCCGCGCTCGCGCGCCTGGCCATGCGTTCCATCCCCCTCCACGACGGCCACGATAATGCGCCGCGCGTGCCGCGGTCACCCCCGGCGCGCCGCGCATCTGCTACCCTGCCCGCGCATTCCAGCCGCGCGAGGAGTCGCCATGCCGCGCAAGCCACGGATCCCCATGACGCCGGCCGCGCGGCCGCGCCAGGCGATCAACCTCGTCGTCGCGCTGCCGCCGGCGCCGCCAGGCATCGAGTTCCGCGCGGGCTTCTGCGAGTTCCCCGGCCCCGCGATGAAGCGCCGGCCCTCGCCGCGCGCGCCCGAGATGCTCGTGCATGTCGAATGGGCGGAGACGCCGATGAACAACGGCGTGAACGCCTTCTACATCGAGGGGCGGCGCAGCCACTGGCTGCTCTGGAACCGCTGGCTCGACGACAATTCCTGGACGCCGCGCTGGCGCTGGACCTTCGCGGGGCACTGCCCGCGCAAGGGCATCGACCGGCGCTGCGCGGCCATCCACCTGCTGGTCGCGCACTGGGTCGCCGGGGAGGACGCCCCCGGCGACGATGGCCACTGGATCAACGAGACCGGCCTGCTCACGGTCGAGGAGGTCCGCGCCATCGCGCGCGAGGTGCGCGCGCGGCTGCGGCTGGCAGGGGACTGAGGCCCGGGCCGCATGCGCGTCATCCACACCGCCGACTGGCACCTGGGACAGGAGCTGCGCGGCTTCTCGCGCGGCGCGGAGCAGGCGCGCTTCCTCGACTGGATGGTCGTGCAGTGCCGGTCGCGCGAGGCCGACGCGCTGGTGGTCGCGGGCGACGTGTTCGACCAGGCCAACCCTGCGGCCGAGGCGCTTGGCCTGTTCTTCCGCTTCGCCGAGCGGCTGCGGCGCGAGGCGCCCGGCACGACGCTCGTCGCCGTCGCCGGCAACCACGACGGCGCGACGCGCTTCGACGCGCTCGCGCCCGCGCTGCGCGAGGGCATGCGCCTCGTGGGCGCGGTGCCGCGCGACGCCGCGGGGCGCGCCGGGCTGCTCGTGCCCGCGGGCGACGGCCACGTGCTCGCGGCGCCCTATTTCCGCCTCGCCGACCTGCCGCTCGGCCCCGGCCTCGACGAGGCGGGCGCGCGCGCCGCCGCGCTCTACCGCGAGCTCTGGGACGCCGCGCCACGCGGCCGCGGGCCCTGCGTGCTGACCGGCCATCTCGCGCTGCAGGGCGGCCTCGCCAGCCCGGAGAGCGAGCGCGCGATCTTCATCGGCGGCGAGCAGGCCGCCTCTCCGGCGATCTTCCCGGAGGAAGCCTCCTACGTCGCGCTCGGCCACCTGCACCGCGCGCAGGCATTCGCCGACGGGCGCGTGCGCTACAGCGGCTCGCCGCTGCCGATGTCCGCGGCCGAGCGCGACTATCGCCACCGCATCCTCGTCGTCGACGCGCATGCCGATGGCCGCGTCGAGGTCGACGAGGTCCGCGTGCCGCTGCCCGTGCCGCTGCTGCTGCTGCCCGAGGAAGGCACCCTCGCGCCCGAGGACGCGGTCGAGGCGCTCCGGCTTCGCCTCGCCGGCCTGGCCGACGCGTCGACGCCGCGCGAGCTGCAGCCGATGGTGGAGATCCGGATCGCGCTCGACCGCGTGCGCCCGGCGGCGGCGGCGCAGCTGCGCGAGGACATCGCGCGCAGCGGCCTTCCCGCGCGCGTGCTGGAGGTGGTCGCCACGCGCGCAGGCGCGGATGGCGATGGCGGCGCCGTTCCCGCGGCCAATGCGCCGGCCGCCGCGCGCCCCACGGCCACGGAGCTCTTCCGCATGGCCTTCCGCGAGGCCCATGGCACGGATCCCGGCGCGGCGCATCTCGCCGCCTTCGCCGAGGCGAACGACGCGCTCTCCGCCGATGCCGCCCCTGCAAGGCCCGGGGCCGCGCCCGGGGCCGAGCCATGAAGCTTCTGTCGATCTCCGGCGAGGGCCTCGCGAGCCTGTCCGAGCCCTTCGCCATCGACTTCGCCGCGCCGCCGCTCGCCGGCGCGGGGCTGTTCCTGATCTCCGGCCCCACCGGCGCGGGCAAGTCGACGCTGCTCGACGCGCTGTCCCTCGCGCTGTTCGACCGCTTCCCGCGCCTCGACGGCGCGCGCGTCGACAACGAGCTTCCCGCGCCGGGCGACGACGAGCCGGAGCTCGCGGATAGCCCCGCCGCGATCCTCACGCGCGGCCGCGGCGTCGCGCGCGCGGAGGTCCGCTTCGTCGCCATCGACGGCAGGGTCCATGTCGCGCGCTGGGAGGTGCGCCGCGCGCGCGGCAGGGCCGACGCGCGGCTCCAGCAATCCGAGCTGCGGCTCGCGCGCATCGAGGACGATGGCGGCGAGGCGGCGCTCGGCGGCAGGAAGCGCGAGACGCTGGCCGAGATCCAGCGCCTGCTCGGCCTCGGCTTCGAGCAGTTCATGCGCACGGTCGTGCTGGCGCAGGGCCGCTTCGACGCCTTCCTGACGGCGCCCGAGACCGAGCGCGGCGAGCTGCTCGAGCGCATCGCGGGCGAGGAGGTCTTCTCGGCGCTGTCGCGCAAGGTCTTCGAGATCGCGCGCGAGCGGCGCGAGTCGGTGGCGCGGGCCTCCGAGGCGCTCGACGCGGTCGCGTCGCTCGACGACGCGACGCGCGCGGCGCTGGAGGACGAGCGCGCGACGCTCGCCGCCGGCGAGCAGGCGCGGCGCGCGGGCATCGAGGCGCTGCGCGCGCAGCTCGCCTGGTGGGGCGAGGAGGGCAGGCGCGCGGCCCAGGCCGAAGCGGCCGAGGCGGCCTCGGCCGCGGCGCTGAGCGGGCGCGACGCGCTCGGCGACGCACGCGGCGAACTCGCGCTGCGCCGCGCCGCGCTCGGCCTTGCGCCGATCCTGCGCGGCGCCGCGCACGCCGAGTCCGAAGCGGCCGCCAGGACGCGCGCCTGCGACGAGTCCGGGACGGACCTCGCCGGCGCGGAGTCGAAGGCGGCGGCGGCCCGGGCCGGCGAGGCGAAGGCCCGCGCGGCCTTCGCGGCCGCGGAGGCGGAGCGCGCGCGCCACGAGCCCGAATGGGACAAGGCGACGGCGCTGGATGCCCGGCTCGCCGCCGACGACGCCACGGCCCGGCGCGAGGCCGCGGACGCGGCCTGTCCCGCGCCGGAGCGCAAGGCGATCGCCGCCCTGCTGCGCGATGGCGTCGATCCCGCGCGCCGCGAGGACGAGGCGGCGCGCGCGCGCGCGCGGCTCGGCGAGGACGCGCGCGCGCTCGACGCGGAGATCGAGGCCGGGCCGAGGGCGCTCGACGCGCGCGACGCCTCGGCGCTGCATGCGCGCGAGAAGGCCCTGGGCGAGGCGCTCGGACACGCCGCAGAGCTCGTGCGGATGGCGCAAGCCGCGGCCGATGCGCGCGCGGCCGCCACGCGCGCCGAGGCGCAGGCAGGCGAGGCCGATGCTCGCGCCGCGGGCGCCACGAAGGAGGCCGAGGCCCTCGCGGGCGAGCAGGCGGTCGTCCGCGCGCGGCTAGACGCCGTGGCGGACATGCTCGCCGAGCTCGACGCGACGCTCGGCGATGCCGCCGAGCGGCTGCGCGCCACGCTCGTCGATGGCAGGCCCTGCCCCGTCTGCGGCGCGCCCGACCATCCGCTGCACGATCCCGGCCTCGCCGGGCTGCGCGACCGGCATCGCGCCGCGATCGAGGCGGCGCGCGCCGAGGCGGGCGCGCTCGAGGCGCGCGCCACGCGGCTGCGCGAGGCAGCAGCCTCCGAGGCGTCGACGGCGCGGAGCCGGCGCGAGGCGCGCGACGAGGCGCGGGCCGCGGAGGCGAGGGCGCGCGAGGCCTGGACGCGCGCGCGCGCGGCGATCCTTGCGCATCCCGAGGCGCGGGAGCCACTTCCGGCACCGCTGCCCGAGGCGGCTGGCGTCGACGCGGCGACGGCCGCGCATGCCGCGCTCGACCTGGCGCGACGCGCGGCGCAGGCCGCGCTCGAGGCGCAGCGCCTGGCCACGCAACGCCGCGAGGCCCGCGCCGGGATCGCCGCCGCCCTGCGTGCCTGGGACGCGCTCGCGGCGCTGGCGACCTCGGCGCGCGCGCGCGCCGGCCTGCTCGGCGGCGTCGGGACGGCAATGCATCGCGACGCCGTGCGCGCGGCGCTGGACGCCGCGCGGCGCGGCCTCGACGAGGCACTCGCGGAACAGGCCACGGCGATCGGCGCCGAGGCAGCCGCGCGCGCGCGCCACGAGAAGGCACGGCTCGAGGCCGCCGCCGCCGCCGATGCGCGCGACGCGCAGGCGCGGACCCGCGACGCGGCGCTGGCACGCGCCGGCCTCGACGCGGGACGCGCGCTGCGTTTCGTCGAGGAGGGCGAGGCCGCGCGCGACGCGATCGAGCGGCGCATCCGCGCGGCGGAGGACGAGGCGACCCGCGCGGAGGCGAGGCTGCAGGAAGCGCGCGGGCTGCTCGACGCGCATCGCGCCGCGGGCCGCCCCGCGCGCGACGCCGCGGCGACCGGCGACGACCTCGCTGCGTCCGAGCAGGCGCTCGGCGCGGCGCAGAAGCGGATCGGCGAGATCGGCGCGCGCCTTGGCGGCGACGACGACGCGCGCGCGCGACGCGCCGCGCTGGCGAGGGCGCTCGACGAGGCACGCGCGGCCGCGGAGACCTGGGAGGCCGTGAACAGGGCGATCGGATCGCAGAACGGCGCGCGCTTCCGGAGCTTCGCGCAGCGCTACACCTTCGAGGCGCTGGTGGCGCTCGCCAACGAGCAGCTCGCCTCGATCCTGCCGCGCTATCGCCTGCGCGCCGCGGCGGCCACCGGGCTCTCGCTCCATGTCCTCGACCGCCACATGGGCGACGAGGCCCGCGCGCCGCGCAGCCTGTCGGGCGGCGAGCGCTTCCTGCTCGCGCTGGCGCTGGCGCTGGGCCTGTCGAAGCTCGGCGCGGGGCGCAGCGTCGTGGAGACGCTGTTCATCGACGAGGGCTTCGGCTCGCTCGACCCGCAGAGCCTCGATCGTGCCATGCAGGGGCTGGAGGCGCTGCAGGGCGAGGGCCGCGCCGTCGGCGTCATCACCCATGTCGAGGCGATGAAGGAACGCATCGCGACGCAAGTGCTTGTGGAGCCGCAGGGTGGTGGACGCAGCCGGTTGCGTATCGTCGCGGGATGATGGTGGCGGCGGCCGAAATGGTTAATACACGTTTTCAACGATCTGTTCGATTCAAATAACGAGCAAAATCTCTAAAAGTAGAGAAGTTTTAAGATAGCACTGCTCTATTCAAGGCGCGCCGCACCCGCCGGCCCGCCTCCCGCGCCAGCGCCGGGGCGTCCGGCGGGGGCGCGGCGAGACGGAGCACCGGAGCAGGCCGCCATGTCCGACCAGGGGCGAACGCATCTCAACGGCGACGCGGCGCGCGCCGAACCCGAGCGCGGCCTCGCCGAGTTCCAGGCGCGATCCTATTCCGAGAAGTTCGACGTGATGGTCGCGCGCCTCGAGATCGAGGAACTGCGCGAGCCGGAGTTCCTGCAGGCGCTCGTCTACTGGCACACGCGCCGCGCCGCCAAGGCCATGCCCGCGCGCGCCGACCTCAACCCCGCCGACCTCGTGCGCATCCTGCCGAAGATCATGCTGGTCGACGTGCTGCAGCGCGAGCCCTACTTCAAGTATCGCGTGTTCGGCACGAACATCGTCGACTGGATCAAGTTCGACGCCACCGGCCAGACGATCGACAAGATCAATCCCGAGAAGTACCGGCGCATGCTCTTCGCGACCTACATGGAATGCGTGGGCGCGCGCCAGCCGATCGCGCATCGCATCCTCTGGGATTCCGAGGACATCCCCCATCGCTACAAGCGGCTGATGATGCCGCTCGCCGCCGATGGCAGGAACGTCGACATGCTGCTCATCACCTCGGTGGCCGAGGACTTCAACGAGGCCACCGAGTTCTGGCGCAACCCGACCGCGGCCGTGCGCTACTAGGCGGGCGCGACGGGGCGCGCCAGCGCCACGAAAAATCCCCTCCCGGGAATTCGCTCCAGGGAGGGGCCTGCGTTCGCTGCCCGACGCGATCGGCGTTTCACCGCCAGAGCCTTCGCGCCGCTCCCTGCCTCCCGCACCTATGCCCTCCCCGTCGCCGCGCTCCCGCGCGGCGCCACCCCTCCCATCCGCGCGAGGCGCGGACGGGAGGGGAGCTTGGTCGTCCCATCCGTGCCGCGCGCGGACGGGAGGGGAGCGTGGTCGTCCCATCCGCGCTGCGCGCGGACGGGAGGGGAGCGAGCGATGGTCGTCGCCCGCGCGCGGATGGGAGGGGAGCCAGGAGCGGGTCGGAGGTCTAGACTGCGGCGCATGGATGCCATCCCCCTCGCGCGGCCGCGCATCGGCGACCTCGAGCCCGGCGCGCGCAACGCGATCTCCGACGTCCCGGGCGTCGTCGTCGGCCACGCGACGCTGGCGAGCGGCGACGTGCAGACCGGTGCCACCGCCATCCGCTTCCATGGCGGCGACCATTTCCGCGACAAGCTCGCCGCCGCCAGCGTCGTCTTCAACGGCTTCGGCAAGTCGGTCGGCCTGGTGCAGGTCGACGAGCTTGGGCAGCTCGAGACGCCGGTCGTGCTGACCAACACGCTGTCGGTCGGCACCGCCGCGACGGCGCTCGCGCGCCGCGCCGTCGCGGAGAACCCCGCGATCGGTCGCCGCACCTCGACGGTCAACCCGGTCGTCTTCGAGTGCAACGACGGCTACCTCAACGACATCCAGGGCTTCCACGTGTCGGAGGCGGACGTCCTCGCCGCGCTCGATTCCTGCTCGACCGGCTTCGCGCGCGGCGCGGTCGGGGCGGGGCGGGGCATGAGCGCCTATGGATTCAAGGGCGGGATCGGCACGGCCTCGCGCGTCGTCGCGCTCGACGGCGCCCGCTTCCACCTCGGCGCGCTGGTGCTTGCCAATTTCGGCCGCATGCAAGACCTCGTGGTCGATGGCAGGAAGGTCGGGCGCGAGCGCGCGGCGGCCGGCGAGGCCACGCCCGAGCGCGGTTCGGTCATCGTCGTGCTCGCCACCGACGTGCCGCTCGAGCATCGCCAGCTGCGCCGCGTCGCGGCGCGCGCGGTGGTCGGGCTCGCGCGCACTGGCTCCTTCCTCGGCCATGGCAGCGGCGACATCGCGCTCGCCGTGTCGACCGCCGAGCCGATCCGCCACGCCGAGCGCGCGGACATCGTCGCGCGCCGCGCGCTCAACGAGCAGCGCATCGACGCGCTCTTCCGCGCAGCGGCCGAATCGACGGAGGATGCCGTGCTCGACGCGATGTTCTCGGCCGAGGGCGTCGTCGGGCGCGAGGGGCATGCGCGCGCGGCGCTGGCCTGAGCCGCGCCCGGACCGGGAAGGAACGAGGACGCCATGGATCTGAAGCTCGCGGGCAAGGTCGCCCTGGTCACTGGCGCGAGCGTCGGGCTCGGCCGCGCGATCGCCACGCTGCTCGCCGAGGAGGGGTGCCGCCTCGCGATCGTCGCGCGGCGCACCGCGCTGCTCGAGCAGCTCGCGGGCGAGGTCGCCGCGGCGGGGCGCGAGCGGCCGCTGGTGGTGACGGAGGACGTGACCGCGCCCGGCGCCGCCGCGCGCATCCGCGCGCAGGTCGAGGCGCGCTTCGGCCATCTCGACATCCTCGTCAACAACGCCGGCGGCTCGCGCCCGCTGCGCGGCCTCGGCAGCGAGGAGGAGTGGGCGGAGGCGATGGCGCTCAACTTCGACGCGGCGCGCCGCATCACCCACGCATTCGTCGAGGGCATGCGCGCGCGCGGCTTCGGCCGCATCGTCAACGTCACCGGCTCGGACGAGCCGCTGATCGTCAACGCCGCGATGCCGCCCAACGGCGCGATGCATATATGGGCCAAGGCGCTCTCGCGCCTCGTCGCGCGCGACGGCGTGACGGTGAACTCGATCCCTCCGGGTCGCATCCATTCCGAGCAGATCGACCAGCGCATCCTGCCCACGCGCGAGGCGCAGGAGGCCTGGGCCTCCGCGCATTGCCCGGCCGGCTATGTCGGCGAGCCCGAGGACCTCGCGGTGCTCGTCGCCTTCCTCTGCTCGCCGCGCGCGCGCTACATCACCGGCCAGGTGATCCATGTCGATGGCGGCGTTCGCCATTACGCGCACTGAGCGGGGACGGTCGATGGCGATGGACGCGCGACGGGACGAGGCCGACTTCGCGGTGGTCGGCGGCGGCCTCGTCGGCACGGCCGTCGCCTGGGGCCTGGCGCGGCTCGGCCGTCGCGTGCTCGTCCTCGACGAGGGCGACGTCGCGCATCGCGCCTCGCGCGGGAACTTCGCCCTGGTCTGGGTGCAGTCCAAGGGCATGGGCATGCCGCGCTACGCGACCTGGACGCGGCTCTCCTCGGACGCCTGGGCGGGCTTCGCGGCCGAGCTCGCGCGCGAGACCGGCGTCGACGTGCGCTTCGAGCGGCCGGGCGGCTTCAGCCTCGCGCTGGGCGAGGCGGAGCTGGAGAAGCGCGTGGCGACGATCCGTCGCCTCCACAACCAGCCGGAGATGGTCGTCGACAACGGCTTCGAGGTCGTCGATCGCGCACGGCTCGACGCGATGCTCCCGGGCCTCGGCCCCGACGTCGCCGGCGGCGTCTACTGCCCCTTCGACGGCCACGCCAACTCGCTCAAGCTGCTGCGCGCGCTCAACGAGGGGCTGCGCATCGCGGGCGCGACGTGCCTGTCGTCCTGCGCCGTCGAGGAGATACGCCCCGAGCGCGGCGGCTTCGCGATCGTCCATCGCGGCGGCGTCGCCATGGCCGGGCGCGTGGTGCTCGCCGCGGGCATCGGCAATGCGCGCCTCGCGCCGATGGTCGGCCTGCGCGCCGAGGTGCGCCCGCAGCGCGGCCAGGTGCTGGTGACCGAGCGGCTGCAGCCCTTCCTGCGCCATCCCGTCGTCACCGTGCGCCAGACCGACGAGGGCTCGGTCATGCTCGGCGATTCGCAGGAGGAGGCCGGCCTCGACGAGACGGTCGGCACGCCCGTGATCGCCACCATCGCCGAGCGCGCCACGCGCATGTTCCCGCTGCTCGGCCGCGCCAATGTCGTGCGCAGCTGGGCGGCGCTGCGCGTGATGACCAGGGACGGCTTCCCGATCTACGAGCGCTCGGCCGCCCATCCCGGCGCATTCCTCGTCACATGCCACAGCGGCGTGACGCTCGCCGCGGCGCATGCGCTGCACCTCGCGCCGATGCTCGACGCCGGCGCCTTCCCCGCCGATTTCGCGCCCTTCGGCGCGCGGAGGTTCGATGTTCCGGCGACTGCCTGAGGCCCTTTCCGCCACGCGCGTCGTGCGCTTCGTCGTGGACGGCGAGGTGGTGGAGGCGCGCGAGGGCGACAGCGTCGCCGCCGCGCTGCTCGCCGCGGGGCGCGTCGCCTGCCGCACCACGCCGGTCGGCGGCGCGCCGCGCGCGCCCTACTGCATGATGGGCGTGTGCTTCGAGTGCCTCGTGACCATCGACGGCATGGGCAGCCGCCAGGCCTGCCTCGTCGAGGCGCGCGAGGGCATGCGCGTCGAGACGCAGCGCGGCGCGCGGGAGTTCGGGCGATGAGCGCGGCGGCGGAGGAGACCTGCGACGTCGCCGTCATCGGCGCCGGGCCCGCGGGGCTCGCGGCCGCGGCGACCGCCGCGCGCGCGGGCCTGTCGACGGTGCTGCTCGACGAGCAGGCGACGCCCGGCGGGCAGGTGCATCGCGCGGTCACGCGCTCGCCCATGGCAGCGCGGCGCGCGGCGCTGGGCGAGGACTACTGGAAGGGCGAGCGGCTGGTCGCGGAATGCGCGGCGTCGGGCGCGCGCGTCGAGCATGGCGCCAGCGCCTGGAGCGTCTCGCGCGAGGGCGAGGTCGCCTGGTCGCGCGGCGGCGCGGCGCACCTGCTGCGCGCGCGCCATGTCGTGGTCGCGACCGGCGCGCTCGAGCGTCCCTTCCCGATCCCCGGATGGACGCTGCCCGGCGCCATGACCGCGGGCGCGGCGCAGACGCTTCTCAAGGCGAGCGGCATGGTGGGCGAGGGGCGCGTCGTGCTCGCCGGCACCGGCCCGCTGCTCTGGCTGCTCGCCGCGCAGTACCTCGAGGCCGGTGGCGCCATCGCCGCGATCCTCGACACCACGCCGCGCGCCAACTGGCGCCGCGCGCTGGCGCATGCCCCGGCCTTCCTCGCCTCGCGCTACTTCGCCAAGGGGCTCGGCCTGGTCGCCAGGGTGAGGCGGCGCGTGCGCGTCATCGGCGGCGTGACCTGGCTTGCCGCGGAGGGCGAGGAGCGAGTCGCGCGCGTCGCCTGGCGGCGCGGCGCTGGCGCGGTCGAGCGCATGGACGCCGACCTGCTCCTGCTGCACCAGGGCGTGGCGCCGAACATCAACCTCGCGGCGGCGGCGGGCTGCGTGCATTCCTGGGACGAGCGCCAGCTCTGCTTCCGGCCGGAACTCGACGAGTGGCTCGTCTCCAGCGTCGAGCGCGTGTCGATCGCGGGCGACGGCGCGGGCATCGGCGGCGCCGACGCGGCCGTGCCGCGCGGGCGGCTCGCGGCGCTGGGCGCGATGCTGCGGCTTGGCATGGGCGAGACCGGGGCGATCGCCGCCGCTGCGTCCGAGGCGCGCAACGACATCCACCAGGCCGAGCGCGGGCGCGCCTTCCTCGACCTGCTCTTCCGCCCGGCGCGGCAGTTCCGCGTGCCGGAGGGCGACACGCTTGCCTGCCGCTGCGAGGAGGTGAGCGCGGCGCGCATCCTCGAGGCCGCGCGGCTCGGCTGCCCCGGCCCGAACCAGCTCAAGGCCTACCTGCGCTGCGGCATGGGGCCGTGCCAGGGGCGGCTCTGCGGCCTCACCGTGAGCGAGCTTCTCGCCGAGGCCCATGGCACGACGCCCGGGGAGATCGGCCACTACCGGCTGCGGCCGCCGGTGAAGCCGGTCACGCTGGCCGAGATCGCGGCGATGCCCAAGACCGAGGCAGCGACGCGCGCGGTGGTGCGCGGCTGAGGCGCCCTCAGCCCGCCGGCTTCGCCGCGTCCGCCGCCATGTCGAGCGCCTGCTTGGCCGCCGCCGCCTGCTCGGCCGGCCCCGCGTTGCCCGCGATCTGGACGGTCGGGTAGGCGAAGCGGATGCCGTTGGCGTCGAAGGCCTTCTTGATCAGCGCGAAGGCGCGGCGGCGGATCGAGAACTGCTCGCCCGGCCGCGTCTTCATCTTCAGGCGCAGCTCGATCGCGAAGTCGCCGAGGTTCTCGACGCCCTGCATCTTCAGCGTCTCGATGATGTTCGGCTTGAACTCCGGGTCGGCCGCGAGGTCGCGCCCGACCTGCTTGATCAGCTTCTTGGCGAGCTCGAGGTCGGAGTCGTAGGTGACGCTGATCGTCGTCTTGTCGATCACCCAGTCGCGGCTCATGTTCTGGATCGCGCCCAGCGAGCCGAAGGGGACGGTGTAGAGCGGCCCGCGATGGTGGCGCAGCTTGACCGAGCGCAGGCTGAAGCTCTCCACCGTGCCCTTGTAGCTGCTGCTCTGGATGTACTCGCCCACGCGGAAGGCGTCGTCGATCAGGTAGAAGATCCCGCTGATCACGTCGCGCACCAGCGTCTGCGCGCCGAAGCCGATGGCGACGCCGATGACGCCGGCGCCGGCGATCAGCGGCCCGATCTCCACGCCCATCTGCGACAGCGCCATCATCGCCGTCATCGCCGCGAGCGCGATCGCGAGGATGTTGCGCAGGATGGGCAGCAGCGTGCGCACGCGCGCGCGCTTGCGCTGCTCGTCCTCGTCGAGCTCGGGGTTGGCCGCCGCGGCGATGATGCGGCCGTCGATCACCACCTTCAGCAGGTGCCACAGGAAGTCGGCGGCCAGCAGGATGATGCCGGCCTTGAGCGCGCCGGCCATGAGCCGCGTCGCCACGGTCTCGCGCGCCGCGATCGAGGCGAGGTCGATGCCGAGCACGCTCGCCATCCACCAGATCGCGACGAGGATGACGACCGCGCGCAGGCCGCGCTCGAGGCAGAGCCCGAGCAGGCTGCCCGGCCCGTCGCGCCGCGCCGCGGCGTCGCTGTGCAGGAGGCCGGCCACGGCGTCGCGCACGAAGCGCAGCGCCAGCGGCGTGCACAGCGCGATGAAGCCGACCCAGAAGAGCGTGATCGCGCCGCCCAGCAGGCATAGCCACAGCAGCACGAGATAGGCGGCGAGCGCGATCGAGAGCGTGCGCGATGGCGCGTCGCCGCCCTCGTGGCGGGCAGGGCGGCGCAGGATCGCGACGAGCGCGAGCGCCAGCCAGGCCAGCGCCATGAGCGCGATCGTCGCGCCCAGCACGCGCTGGCCGACGCCCAGCGAGGCCATCAGGGCGATGGTCAGGCGCGCGAAGGCGAACCAGCCGACGATCGCGGCGATCCAGGCATGCCAGTAGGCGGCCGCGGCGTCGCCCATCGGCACGAGGCGGAAGCGCGGCGCGCCCGGCGCGAGGACGAAGCGCCCGAGCACGAGCACGAGCCGCACGACGAGGAAGACCTGCAGGTAGGTCAGCACGATCTCGCGCAGCAGCGGCGGCCAGGGGAAGACGAGGAAGGAGCCGATGCTGCCCACGGCGAAGGCCGCGACCCAGCCCAGCCCGAAGGCGAAGCGCAGGCCGACGATGCGCACGCGCTCCGCCGTCGTCTCCGCCGAGCTCGCGATGATGTGCTTGCGCAGCGCGCGGCTGGCCCGCCAGAAGATCCACTCGAGGCCCCAGCCCGCCCCGAGGAAGGCGACGAACAGCGCCAGCGTGAGCAGCGCGCCGAGCCCGCGCAGTTCCGGGCCCACGCGCGCGGCGAGGCGGTCGCGTTCGGCCGGCAGGTCGGCGCTGGCGTCGAGGACGCCCGAGACATGCCGCCGTGCCTGGGCGATGCGCTCGGCGACGAAGCCCCGCCCGAGCTCGATCTCCTTCGCCATCTCCGACCCCTGGTCCTCGGCGGCGCGCGTGCGCTGCTCGCGCATCCAGGCCTGGACACCGGGATCCTCCAGCAGCCGCAGCAGCTCCTGCACCTGGGCCGGCGGCTGGGCCGGGGCCTGCGCATGCGCCGGCACCGGCGCCGCGGCAAGAAGCATGGCGATCAGGGCGACGAGGGCCGAGGCGATGCGGCGGATCGGGCGGGTTTCCATGCCCCTCGATAGCAGAGCGTCTCGCCGCGAGGGAATGGCCGCCATGCGCGGGGCGCGCGGATCGCCGGGCATGGCGCGCCCGCGCGACTGGGCTAGGGTGCCGTTCAGGACAGGGGAGGACAGGACAGCCATGCCGATCGCCGAGACCGCGCTCATCGAGGCGCTGCGCCGCGCCGCGCCCGTCGCCGACATCGCCCGCGCGCTGGGCGTCGCGCCCGCCGAGCTCGCCGCCGCGCGCGACGCCTTCCTCGCCGGGCGCGCGCGCATCGGCGACATGCGCATCCCCGGCACCGTGTCCGCCAAGGTCGAGATCCTGCGCGACCGCAGCGGCGTGCCGCATGTCCATGGCTCGACGACGAGCGACGTCTATTTCGGCCTCGGCCTCGCGATGGCGCAGGACCGGCTCTGGCAGATGGACCGGCTGCGCCGCCGCGCGCTGGGACGCCAGGCGGAGATCCTGGGCCCGTCCTTCCTGCAATCCGACATCGCGCACCTGACGGTGGGCATCGACCTGGTCGCCGCGCGCGAGCCGGCCCTGATCGACGGCCGCACCCACGAGACGCTCGCCGCCTTCGTCGCCGGCATCAACCGCGGCATCGCCGCGATGGGCAAGGCGCTGCCCGTCGAGTTCGCCATGCTGGGCTACGAGCCCGAGCCCTTCACGGTCTCCGACGTCGTCGCCATCGCGCGCGGCATCTGGTGGTCGCTCAATGGCCGCATCGACCGGCTGCTCGCCGCGGAATGCGCGCGCTTCATGCCCGACGCGCTGCGCACGACCTTCCTCACGCCCGAGGCGTCGGAGAACCTCGTCCTGCCCGATGGCGGCTCGCTCGCCGCGGGCAGCGACGGCGACACCGGCTCCAACAACTGGGCGATCGCCGGGAGCCGCACCGCGAGCGGCCATCCGCTGCTCGCCGGCGACCCGCACCAGCCCTTCTGGGTGCCGTCGAGCTGGTACGAATACGCGCTCCACGGGCCCGAGGACGACGCGGCCGGCGCCGGGCATCCCGGCTTCCCGGGCATGTGGTGGGGCTCCAACGGCAAGGTCGCCTGGGCGATCACGAACAACATGGCCTCGACGCGCGACCTCTATCGCGAGCATGTCGATCCGTCGGATCCCGGGCGCTACCGCGACGGCGACGCCTGGCGCCGCTTCGAGCGGCGCGACCTGTCGATCCGGGTGCGCGGCGCCGCCGACCACGCGCTCGCGGTGCGCTCGACCACGCGCGGGCCCGTCGTCAACGCGCTGCTGCCTTCCTTCGACGAGAAGGGCGACCCGCCGCTGTCGCTGCGCTGGGTCGGGCACGAGCATCTCGACGACCTGCGCGCGAGCATCGCGGTCGGGCGCGCCAGGGACTGGCCGTCCTTCCGCGCGGCGCTGCGCGACTGGGCGGTCGCGGTGTTCAACTTCGTCTATGCCGACGACCGCGGCCATGTCGGCTACCAGATGGCCGGGCGCATGCCGGTGCGCGGGCGCATCCACTACGGCTTCCGCGACGCCGCCGAGCCCGCGGATCGCTGGACGGGCTACATCCCCTTCGAGGGGATGCCGCATGCCTTCGACCCGCCGCGTGGCTACGTCGCCTCGGCCAACCAGCGCATCGTGCCGGCCGACTACCCGCATCCGATCTACGGCGCCTACTCGCAGGGCCATCGCGGCATCCGCCTCGACCAGGCGCTGGGCGGCGCGGCGAAGGCCGCGAAGCCGGCGACGGTCGCGCTGCAGAACGACGTCAAGAGCGTGCGCGCCGAGCGGCTCTGCCCGCGCATCGTCGCGCTGCTTGCCGGCAGCGCGGACCCGGATGCGCGGCTGCTCGCCGGCGCGCTCGCGGGCTGGGACTTCCAGCAGGAATGCGCCAGCGACGCGCCGACGCTGTTCGAGACCTTCATGTTCCACTGGCAGCGCCGCGTGCTGTCGGAGCACGTGCCCGCGCGGCTGCTGGACATCGCGATGCAGCAGACCGGGCTGTGCACGGTCCTGCTCGAGGAGCCGGGCACCGCTTATTTCCGCGGCGCGAGCATCCAGTCGGTGGCGGTCGAGGTCGCGCGCCAGTCGCTGGCGGCGCTGCGCGAGAGGCTGGGCCCCGATCGCGCGGCCTGGGCCTGGGGCAGGCTCCATCTCGCGCATTGGCGCCATCCGCTCTCGGGCGAGGCGGTGGCGGAGGCCTTCGACATCGGCCCCGCTCCCGTCGATGGCGGCTCGCATACGGTGTGCAACACCGGCGGCGAGCTGCCGCCGCACGCCGCGTCCTCCGGCGCGGAGTACCGCATCGTCGTCGACTTCGCGTCGCCGGAGTCCTTCCTCGCCGTGCAGAACATCGGCAACTCGGGCGTGCCAGGAAGCCCGCACTACCGCGACCAGTTCGCCGACTGGTGCCGCGGCGCCTACCACGTCGTCGAGCTGCGCCGCGAGCGCGTCGACGTCGAGAGCACCGTCACCATCGACCCCGGGCGCTGACCTGCACCTTCGCCTCCGCGCAAGGCGCGGACGGGAGGGGAGCGGGGTCTGCCCATCCGCGCTGCGCGCGGGCGGAAGGGGAGCGGGGTCTGCCCATCCGCGTCTCGCGCGGGCGGTAGGGGAGCGGCGACGGGCGAAACCGCCTCCTCCCCCGGCCGCGCGGCCGCGCGGGTGGGGGTGGTGGCGCGCGCCGGAAGGCGCGCGACGGAGGGGGCATGTGTCTTCTCGCGCGCCGAGCGGTCGGTGCGCGACGTGGCCGGCTTCTCACCGCCAGAGCCCATGCGCGTCACCCGGCCGCCAGCACACATGCCCTCCCCGTCGCCGCGCTGCCGCGCGGCGCCACCCCTCCCAACCGCGCACGCGCGCGGACGGGCGGGGAGCCGGGCCCGTCCAACCGCGCGTGGCGCGGACTGGACGGGTGCAATCAAAGGGTCGGGCGCTCGGCGATCGCCTGGCTCAGCCGGGCGACCAGGTCGTGTCGGGGTCGAGCGGGTAGATGGGACGCGGGATCCGGCGCCAGGGCACGCGCGCGAGCACCGGCGTCGTCAGGCCGGGCACGTCGACCTCGAGGATGCGGTCGTCGGCGAAGTCCTCGTCGAAGGCCGCGCGGAAATGCCCGCGCGACTTGACCACGAGGGAGCGCAGCGCGCCGAGGCGCACGCCCAGCATCTCGAAATAGCCGGGATCCGAGGCCTGCTGGCGGATCGAGCCGACCACGACGCGAATGCCCCCGACCTCGACGAGCGCCGCGGGCCCGAGGCGCAGCATGCGCCCCGCGCCGATGCCCCGCCTCCCGACGACGCTGCCGTCGCACAGCGCGACGACGCGGCCGGGCGCGGAGAAGGGGCGGGAGAATTCCTGCGCCTCGTCGCGGTTGAAGCGCGCGAGGAACTCCGCGCCGGCGCCGAGCCGATGCGCCTCCGCCGCGAGCGACGGGTCGTAGAAGGGCCCGAGCGCGCAGCCGCGGACGCCGGCGCGATGGAAGGCCTCGAGGATCCAGGTCGTGTTGCCGCGCCCGCCGCCGCCCGGGTTGTCCGCGACGTCGGCGAAGAGCAGGGCGGGCGCCGCCGGGTCGTCGCCCGCGGCGCGCGCGCGGGCCGCCGCGTCCTCGAGCGACACGAGCCGCGGGACGAAGCGCGCGCGCTGCGCCCAGGCATGCGCGGCCACCTCGCGCGCGACGGCGCGCGCCCTCGACGCGTCGTCGGCCGCGACGATCACCGACATCCCGTTCTTGGGCGTGTCGCCGCTGGTGAAGCCGGAGCAGACCGAGACGTCGACGACGCCATCGCGCACGCGCGCCTGGCCGAAGGCGATGATGTCGCCATAGGGCGAGCCGGGCGCCGTGCCCTGCGTCACCGAGGGCGGCGCGAGCGGCAGCTTCACCAGGGCCGAATGGAGCCTCAGCCCGCCCAGCATCGCGCGCAGGTGGCGCGCGCAATCCTCGCCGCGCGCGCGCATGTCGACATGCGGGTTGGTGCGGTAGGCGACGAGCACGTCGGCGTTGCGCACCATCTCCTCGCCGAGATTGGCGTGGAGGTCGAGCGTGGCGAGGACAGGCACGCCCGGCCCCACGAGCGCGCGCACCCGGGCCAGGATCGTGCCGTCGGGGTCGACGTCGCCCGTGGCGTCGGCCGCGCCGTGCAGCGTCAGGAAGACGCCGTCGAGCGGCATGGCGGCGCGCAGCCGCGCGAGGAGGTCCTCGAGGAACCAGTCGAGGAAGCCCTGCTCGCAGGAGCCGCTCGCCCCGACGGCGGCGAGGATCGTCGGGAGCCTGGTCCAGGGGCCGCCCGCGTCCATGGCACGCACGAAGCCGGTGATCGTGCCCGGGCTGCGCGGCGCCGGGGCGTCGAGGTCGGCGGCGAGCGCGTCGCCCGCGAGCAGCACGTTGGCCTCGAACTCGGCGCGCGTCGCGACGGGCGCGTGCGAGTTGGACTCGAGCATGAAGCCGCCGATGGCGATCCTCGGGGCGGGTCTGCTGGTGGTCATGGGGATGCGGCGCCTCGTCGAACGCGGGAACGGTGGGCGAGCCTAGCATGCACGGCCTGTTCCGGGCTGGCCGCAGGGACTAGGATCCGGGATGCCATCCCCGGAAGACGGAGACCGAAGCGATGAAGACCAGATCCGCCCTGCTCGCCTGCGCGCTCGGCGCGGCGCTGCTCTCCCAGCCCGCCACCGCGCAGAAATCCGCCGACACGCTGCGCGTCGTGTTCCGCGACGCCGTGACCAATGTCGACCCGTATTTCAACCAGCTGCGCACGGGCGTGGTGATCTCGCACCAGGCCTGGGACGGGCTGGTCTACCGCGACCCCGACACGTTCGAGGCCAAGCCGCTGCTCGCGACCTCGTGGAAGCTGGTCGACGACCGGACGATCGAGTTCGAGCTGCGCAAGGGCGTCAGGTTCCACAACGGCGACGCCTTCTCTGCCGACGACGTCGTGTACACGCTCAACACGGTGAGCGCGCCTGACTCGAAGGTGTCCGTGCCCAGCAACGTCAACTGGATCGAGCGCGCGGAGAAGATCGACGACTTCAAGGTGCGCGTGCACCTCAAGCGCCCGCAGCCCGCCGCATTCGAGTACTTCTCGTTCGTGGTCCCGATCTGGCCGAAGGCCTATCGCGAGAAGGTCGGAGCCGAGGGCTATTCCAAGGCGCCGGTCGGGACCGGTCCGTACCGCTTCACCAAGGTCGACGCGGCGACGCTCGAGCTCGAGCGCTTCCCGGACTACTACGCCGACAGCCCGCGCGGGAAGCCGGCGATCGGCAAGATGCAGATCCGCTTCGTGCCCGACGCGGCCACCGAGATGACCGAGCTGCTCGCCGGGCGCACGGACTTCATCTGGAACTTCAACCCCGACCAGTTCGACAATGTCGGCCGCATGCCGAACCTGCAGGCGCTGCGCCAGGAGTCGATGCGCGTCGGGTACATGGGCCTCGACGCGGCGGGCCGCACCGGCGAGGCCAGCCCGTTCAGGAACCTCAAGGTGCGCCAGGCGGTCTTCCACGCCATCGACCGCGAGCAGATCGCGCGGCAGCTCGTCCAGGGCGGCTCGCGCGTGCCGCCGGCGCCCTGCTTCCCGACCCAGTTCGGCTGCGACGGCGAGGCGGCGGTCCGGTACGCCTACGACCCGGCGAAGGCGAAGGCCCTCCTTGCCGAGGCGGGCTATCCCAACGGCTTCGAGACGGAGATCGTCAGCTACGTGCTGCCGCAATGGGGGGCCGCGGTGCAGGGCTTCCTCGGCGCGGTCGGCATCCGCGCCAAGCTGAGCCAGCTGCAGGTGCAGGCCGTCGTGCAGCGAAACCAGCGCGGCGAGAGCCCGAGCAACCTCGGCAGCTGGGGCTCGTTCTCGATCAACGACGTCTCGGCGATCATGCCGGTCTATTTCGGGGGCGGGGCCGACGACTACTCGCGCGATCCCGAGCTCATCAGGCTGCTCGAGCAGGCGGGCAGCACGATGGACGCGGCGGCGCGCAAGACGGCCTACAGCGCCGTCATCAAGCGCGCCACCGAGCAGGCCTACTGGGTGCCGCTGCATACCTACGTCACGACCTACGGCCTGTCGCGCAACCTCGAGCTCAAGACCTATCCCGACGAGCTCCCGCGCTTCTGGCTCAGCAAGTGGAAGTGACCTGAGCGAGGTCGTCCCCGGCGCCGCGGATCCCGTCCGGGACGGGGTCCGCGGCGTCGTCCTTTCCGGCGGGTGCTGTTGATGCGGCGGCGCGAGCAGTTCGACGCGGTGATCGTCGGCGCCGGCGCGGCCGGCATGATGTGCGCCATGGCCGCGGGTCAGCGCGGCCGGCGCGTGCTGCTGCTCGACCATGCCCCCGAGCCGGGACGCAAGATCCTGATCTCCGGCGGCGGGCGCTGCAACTTCACCAACCTCGACGCCAGGCCCGAGCGCTTCTTCTCCGCCAACCCGCATTTCTGCCGCTCGGCGCTGGCGCGCTACACCCAGGCCGACTTCGTCGCGCTGGTCGACCGCCATGGCATCGCCTGGCACGAGAAGACGCTGGGCCAGCTCTTCTGCGACGGATCGGCGCGGCAGGTCGTCGAGATGCTGGCGCGCGAATGCGCTGGCGCGGGCGTAGAGCTGCGCCTGGGCCAGCGCGTGGCCGGGGTCGCGCGCGACGGCGGCTTCGTCCTGTCCCTCGAGGACGGCGAGGTGGCCGCGCCGTCGCTCGTGCTGGCGACGGGTGGCCTGTCGATCCCGAAGATGGGCGCCACCGGCTTCGCGCACGACGTGGCGCGCCGCCTCGGCCTTGCCGTCACGCCACTGCGCCCGGCGCTGGTGCCGCTCGTCTTCTCCGATGCCGACCTCGGCTTCATGCGCGCGCTGAGCGGCCTCTCCGCCGAGGTGGAGGCCTCGTGCAACGGCGTCGCCTTCCGCGAGAACCTGCTCTTCACCCATCGCGGCCTGTCCGGCCCCGCGATCCTCCAGGTCTCGTCCTGCTGGCGCGAGGGCGACGCGCTCTCGATCGACCTGCTGCCGGGCCTCGACGCGGCCGCGTCGCTGCGCGCGCGCAAGCGCGAGCGGCCGCGCGCGGCGCTCAAGACGATCCTCGGCGAGATGCTGCCGCAGCGCCTCGCCCAGGCACTGGCCCCGGACGCGCTGCGCGACCGGCCGGTCGCCGAACTCGCAGACCGCGACCTCGACATGCTGGGCGAGGCGCTCGACGCCTGGCGCGTGGTGCCGGCCGGCTCCGAGGGCTACGCCAAGGCCGAGGTGACGCTGGGCGGGATCGACACGCGCGGCCTGTCGTCGAAGACGATGGAGGCGCGCGAGGTCCCGGGCCTCTACGCGATCGGGGAGGCGGTCGACGTCACGGGCTGGCTTGGCGGCTACAATTTCCAGTGGGCCTGGTCGAGCGGCTGGTGCGCCGGCCAGGCCCTGTGAGCCCGGCTCAGCGGCGCGCGTAGACCTCCGCGCGGGGATCGAACCGCGTGTCGGGCTCCAGCGGGTAGACGGGCCGCGCGCAGATCCTGTGGCCGAGGCTGCGCAGGTTGGCCGAGGTCGCGCCCGGCGCGTCGACGTTGAAGTTCCGCGCGGCCCAGTCGACGAACATGTGCTTCTCGCAATGCGGGGACTTCACGACCACGAGGTCGAAGCGCCTGGGCTCGCGCCCGGCGGCGTAGAAGATCGAGCGGTCGAAGAGGTTCGCGGGCTTGCTCATCGCGACGATGGTGTAGTTGGCGTGCAGCAGCACCGCCATGTCGCCGGCGTCGTTGAGCATGCCGCTGGTCTCGTGCGCGGCCTGGCCGCGCGACAGCAGGTCGACCTCGACGTCGAGCTCGAGCGGCACGAAGCGCGTGTCGAAGGCGCCGCCCAGCCGCGCGCGGAACTTCCCGCCGAGCCCCGCGCGCCTCGCGGCCTCCACCGCGGCGGGATCGACGATCGGCGCGAGCACGCGGCCGGCATAGCCGGCATCGAGCAGCGCGCGCAGGATCGCGTTGGAATCCCCGCTGGCGCCCGAGCTCGTCGCATCGGCGGCGTCGGTGAAGATCGCCGTGCCCTCGAGCGTCTTCGCCCGCGCGATCGCGTCGTCGAGCGCGACCAGGCGCCCCTGCATCAGGGCGCGGTCGGGCCAGAACGCCTCGGCGAGGCGGATCGCCTCGCGTTCGGCCACCTCGGCGTCGCCCTCGGTCACGACGATCGCCTGGCTGCAGAGCTCGGGCACGTCGGTGAAGGGGTTGCCGATCATGAAGCCGGCGGCGAGCGCGGTGCCGTCGCGCTCGAGCTTCTGCGCCTGGCGGATGACCTGGCCATAGACCCCGGTCTCGGTGATGAGCTCGTCGCCGCGCACCAGCGCGGGCACGACGACGCGCGCGATCGTCGTGCGCGCCCCGCCGAGGATGCGCAGCAGCAGCCGCGCGGCGCGCGCGCCGGTGTCCGCGAAGTCGACATGCGGGTAGGTGTGGTAGATCGTGACGCCGTCGACCTGGCGCAGCATGCGCTGCGTGAGGATGCCGTGCAGGTCGAGCGAGATGACGATCGGGACCTTCGGGCCGAAGAGCTTGCGCGTCTCCTCCAGCAGGTAGCCCTCCGGGTCGAGCTCGCCCACCGCGCCCATCGCGCCATGCATCGAGAAATAGACGGCGTCGATCCCCGCGGCGCGGGCGCGCACGTGGTCGAGCAGCTCGGCCGAGAGCCTCGCGAAGCCGTCGCGCGACAGGATCCCCGCGCTGAAGGGCCTGGCGCTGTAGGCCGGCACGAGCTCGATGCCCGGCGTCGCCTCGAGCACCTCGAGCGCGCCGCCGATCGAGGTGTTCATGCCGCGCTGGAGGTCGAAGACCTCCTGCCCGCGCTGTATCACGAATTGCTCGTAGCTGCTCTCGACCGGGTTGAAGGACGAGATCTCCTGCATGCATTCGACGACGAGGATGCGCGCCATGGCGGTGTTCCCGTTGGAAGGTTCAGAGGAGGTGGCAGTCGGACTGCCCGCCCGCGACGCGCGCGGTGGCGGGGATCTCCGCCCGGCAGCGCGCGGTCGCGACCGGGCAGCGCGGATGGAAGCTGCAGCCCGGCGGGACGTTCGAGGGATCGGGCATGGCATCGCCCAGCCCGGTGTCGGGGATGCCGAGCCCGGGCTCGGGCGTCAGCACCGAGGCGAGCAGCGCCTTCGTGTAGGGATGCGCGGGCGCGCCGAACAGCGCCCCCGTCTCGCGCCGCTCGACGATGCGCCCGAGATACATCACCGCCACCTCGGTCGCGACATGCTCGACCACCGCGAGGTTGTGGCTGATGAAGAGGTAGGTGAGGCCGAGCGCGCTGCGCAGCTCGGCGAGCAGGTTGAGGATCTGCGCCTGCACAGACACGTCGAGGGCGCTGGTGGGCTCGTCGCACACGACGATGCGCGGCCGCAGCACGAGCGCGCGCGCGATGGCGACGCGCTGGCGCTGGCCGCCGGAGAGCTCCGCCGGGTAGCGCTCGCCCATCGCGGGATCGAGGCCCACGCGCGCCAGCATCTCGTCGACGCGCCGCCGCGCCTCGGCGGAAGGCACGTCGCCCTGCGCGTCGAGCGGCATGGAGACGACGTCGCGCACGCGCCGGCGCGGGTTGAGCGACGAGAAGGGATCCTGGAAGACGGGCTGGATCAGCCGCGCGCGGGCGCGGCGGTCCATGTCGGCGACGCGCTGGCCGTCGACCAGCACCTCGCCCGCGCTCGGCGGCAGCAGGCCGAGGATGACGCGCGCGAGCGTCGACTTGCCGCAGCCCGACTCGCCGACGATGCCCAGCACCTCGCCCGCGCCGACGGAGAAGCTCACGCCGTCGATCGCCGCCACGTGGCGCGGCGCCGCGAACAGGCCCTGGCGCACGCGGAAGCTGCGCCTGACGCCGCGCACGTCGATGATCGGCGCGGCGCTCACGACGCCCCGCCGGCGCCCGCGCGCCATCCCGGCGGGAGGCGGCAGAGGTAGTCGTGGCCCTCGCCGGCCGAGGCGCGCGCGATCGTCCCGCCGCAGGCCGCCATCGCCTCGCCGCAGCGGTCGCGGAAGCCGCAGCCGCGGAAACCGGGCCCCAGCCGCGGCACGACGCCAGCGATCGAGCCGAGCGCCGCGCCGCGCGCGACCTTCCCCGGGACCGGCACGCAGGCGAGCAGCCCGCGCGTGTAGGGATGGCTGGGGCGCGCGAAGAGGTCGGTCGCGGGCGCGGTCTCGACCACCTCGCCGGCATACATCACGGCCACGCGATGGGCGACGCGCGCGACCACGCCGAGGTCGTGCGTGATCAGCAGCATCGCGAGGCCAAGTTCCGCCTGCAGGTCGAGCAGCAGGCGCAGGATCTGCGCCTGGACCGTGACGTCGAGCGCCGTGGTTGGCTCGTCGGCGATCAGCAGCTCGGGATCGCACATCAGCGCCATCGCGATCATCACGCGCTGGCGCAGCCCGCCCGAGAGCTGGTGCGGGTACTGCCCCAGCCGCATCGCGGGCGAGGTGATGCGCACGCGCCCGAGCAGGTCCTCCGCGCGCGCCATCGCCGCCGCGCGCGTCCCGCCGCGATGGCGCAGCATCACCTCCGCCATCTGCGAGCCGACCGTGTAGGCGGGGTTCAGGCTCGTCATCGGCTCCTGGAAGATCATCGCCATGCGATTGCCGCGCAGGCGCGACATGCCGCGCTCGTCGAGGCCGCGCAGGTCCTGGCCGTCGAAGGACAGGCGCGCGGCCCTGCGGCTGGCGTTGCGCGCCAGCAGCCCCATCACCGCGAGCGCGGTCACCGACTTGCCGCAGCCCGACTCGCCGACGAGGCAGAGCGTCTCGCCGCGGTCGAGGGCGAGCGAGGCGCCGCGCACCGCGCTGGCCGCGCCGAAGGAGACCTCGAGGGCCTCGACCTCGAGCAGGCGGCTCACGCCACGCGCCCCGTGCGCAGGAGGTTGCGCAGCCCGTCGCCGAGCAGGTTGATGCCGAAGACGAGGACGAAGAGCGCGGCGCCCGGGATCATGATCACCCAGGGGCTGAAGAACATGTAGTCCTTGCCCTCGGCGATCATCAGGCCCCAGGAGGGCAGGGGCGGCGGCACGCCGAGGCCCAGGAAGGAGAGCGCCGCCTCGAGCAGGATCGCGAGCGCGACCTCGAGCGTGGCGACGACCGCGAGCGGGCTCAGGATGTTGGGCAGGATCTCGCGCAGCACGATGCGCGAGCGCGAGCAGCCCGCCGCCCAGGCGGCGGCGACGAAGTCGAGGTTGCGGACCTGCATCGTCGAGACGCGCGCGACGACCGCGAAGCGGTCCCAGAGCAGCAGGCCCAGCGTCATGACCACGACGGTGAGCGAGCTGCCGACCACCGACACGACGGCGAGCGCGACGAGGATCAGCGGGATCGACAGCCGGGCGGTGATCGCGAAGAGCACGGCGTCGTCGATCCGCCCGCCGAAGAAGCCGCCCGCGACGCCCAGCGCGATGCCGATCAGCCCCGACGCCACGGTGGTGGCGATGCCGATCAGCATCGAGATCCGCGCGCCGTAGACCAGCCGCGAGAGGTAGTCGCGGCCGAGCTGGTCGGTGCCGAGCAGGTGCCCCTCGCGCGCGCCCTCCATCCAGAAGGGCGGCAGCAGGCGGCGCGAGAGGTCCTGCGCGAAGGGGTCGTGCGGCACCAGCAGCGGCGCGAAGACCGCGACCAGCACCGCGGCGCCGACGATCGCCGCGCCGCTGGCAAGGCCGATGTCGCGCAGCGCCTTCACGACGCGCGCAGCCGCGGGTCGAGCACGGCGTTGAGCAGGTCGGCGCCGAGCGTCAGCAGGGTGTAGATGCAGGCGAGCAGCAGCACGACCGCCTGCACGGTGGGGAAGTCGTTCTTCGAGATCGACTCCCAGGCGAGGAAGCCCACGCCGTGCAGCGCGAACACCGTCTCGATGACGATCGAGCCGCCGAGCATGAAGCCGAGCTGCACCGCCGCGATCGACACCACGGGCATCGCGGCGTTGCGCGCGGCGTGCTTGAGCACGATCGAGCGGCGCGACAGGCCCTTGGCGCGCGCGGTGCGGATGTAGTCGGAGGCCATGGCGTCGATCATGCCGCTGCGCGTGAGCCGCAGCAGGGCCGGGATCGCGGAGAAGGCGAGCACGATGCCCGGCATCACGAAATGCTCCCAGGATCCCGTGCCGGAGATCGGCAGCCAGCCGAGATGCAGGCCGAGCGTGATCATGAGCACGAGGCCGAGCCAGAAGGATGGCATCGCCTGGCCGAGCAGCGCGACGATCGAGATCGCCCTGTCGGTCCAGCTGCCCTCGCGCAGCGCCGACACGATCCCCAGCGGCAGCGCCACGGCGAGCGCGATCGACAGGCCGACGAGGCCGAGCGCGAAGGTGATCGGCAGGCGGTCGAAGATCAGCTTCGAGACCTTCTCCTTGAAGAAGTAGGACTGGCCGAAGTCGCCGGTCGCGGCGCGCCCGACCCATTCGAGGAACTGCAGGGGCAGGGGGCGGTCGAGCCCGTAGGCGACGCGCACCTGCTCGATGTCGGCCGCGGTCGCGTTGGGCCCGGCGATGGAGATCGCGAGGTCGCCGCCCAGCCGCGTGAGCGCGAAGGCGAAGGTCAGGACCGTGGCGCAGACCAGCAGCGCCACCAGCAGGCGCCGCGCGAGGAACTCCAGCATCGCGCTACGATAGGCGCGGCCGCGCATCCCCTCCAGAGCGGAAATGCGGGGCGACGGTCGCCCGGGACGGGCTTCGGGAGCGGATGGGGGCGGGACAGGGCGCTGGAGCGGGTGAAGGGAATCGAACCCTCGTCGTGAGCTTGGGAAGCTCCTGCTCTACCATTGAGCTACACCCGCGGCGCGTCGCGCGATTGTATAGGCAAGGCCCGGGGGGCGGGCAAGGGACGACGGGGCCCGGGACCGCCGCGCGGCGGTTGACTCCCGGTGGCGGCGCTCGCTACACCCCACCCCACGTGGCGATTTGGGCCGGCCGGCTTGCGGGCCACGTTAAACAATCCGCTAAAAGGCCGGAGGTGTTCCCCGAAAGACGCCCCGGCCGAAGGCCGGGGCGTCTTCGTCTGCGAGGAACAC